>CAILUD010000100.1 GCA_903837285.1 uncultured Bacteroidota bacterium
GGTTCAATTGCAAAGAATAAGGAAAGTTGGTATTCGAAAATGGAACTTGAATATTATTTCAACATAAAGGGATCTGATCTTAACAAATATATAAAGCTATCTTTTTTAAAGAATCGCATAGTTTATAACAAAGAAGAAAAGATTCACCTTCAACTTTTTCTTATTAAAGACAATGAAGATACACTGCCACCAAAAGAGCTTTTAAAATCAAGAACCATAAAGGTTATACATAATGAAGAAGAATATTTTACCGATGAATATTGGTATGAGTATATTGACAAAAAATTATTTAAACGCTTGGAGAAATATAAAATTCTTGAGTGCCTTAAAGAAACATTTGCAAAGCCAATGCAAACCCGTCGCCTTCTTTATAAAAGTGTAAATCCATTATTTAGCCATAAAACTACTATTCAAAAAAACAGCAAATAGATTTTCACTCTCCTTGTTTTTTAAAACCTATACGTTTACGGTTTGCTTGCTCTAATTGTTGATGCTTGGCTTCTTCGAATTGTTTGAGGTATTCAAAGATCAGCATTATTTTCTGATCCTGCTCTATATCTTTTCTTTCGATTTCATCAAGTTTCTGTAAAATATCTTTATGTGTCTGAAGCATTTCCCTCATTTTTGTAAATACCCGGATTATTTTGATATTTACCTCAATGGCTCTTTTACTATTTAAAATACAGGACAACATGGTGACTCCCTGCTCGGTAAAACAAAATGGAGCATAACGTAAACCAATCATGTCGGATTTGGAGGTCACAAATTGTGACCTCCAAATATCGAACTCCTCTTTTGTCATTTCAAACATAAAATCCTCAGGAAAACGTTCTATATTACGTTTTACAGCTTGTTTTAATACTTTTGTTTCTACCCCATATAATTCCGCCAAATCTCTATCGATCATTACTTTTTGTTCTCTAACAAGATAAATCTTATTGAGAATTATTTCATCGGGAATACCTGGTAAATTATTCTTTGTCATTTGTCTATTGATTCTATGTTACAAAAGTATAATATAAACTTGGTATCACAAATTGTGATACCAGGTTTATAATCAAAATTCAGTTAATTTATTAGCCCATTTTTTCTTTTCTTCTTGAGGAAAACTAGCCAAATAATTTTCAGTAACTGCTAGACTACTATGCCCTAAACTCTCAGAAATAAACTCAGTTGATGCACCTGAAGATTTTAATTGAGTAGCAAAACTATGACGAGCCGAATATGTTGTAATATCTATTTCTAATTTGAGAGTTTCTGCAATTCTTCTAAGGTATTTATTAGTTGTTTTTATAGTTTGCCGAACTCTCTCGACTTCTTGTACTATCGACATTCCGGGTTTTAAAATAGGAAAGATATACTGATCTGGTTGTTCAGGTTTATTTCCCCATGTTTTAATAATCTTCTTTATTTCTGGAATTATAACTGCCGAAATTTGCTTTTGATTAGCTCTAGATGTTTGAATAGTTTTTTGCCGTAAGAAAAATATTGAATCACCTTTAACATCTTCATACTTAAGTCTGGCAATATCACGAAGATTAATTCCATTACATAAATAACTAAACACCCAAATATCTTTAGCAAAATGCTCAGCTGATAATCGTTGAGCTTTATACTGATATATTTTTTTAATATCCTCTTTTGAAATTGCCTTTTTCACATTGACACTCGCTGGAATTTGATATTTATGCTTGCTAAATGGATAATGCTTTTCAGTAATCACATTACGACTTTTTGCAATATTAAATATAGTTCGAAGTGACCTCATATAAATACCTACTGTAGTAATTGATTTATTATCTGACAGCCATTTCTTTTCAAAACTCTTAAGCAAATTAGGAGTAACTTCTGAAAAAAGTAATCGTTTTTTGCCGGTAAATTCTTCAAAAGCAACTTTAGTGCTTCTATAAGTCATGGCAGTATTAATCCTTCCTTCTAAATTTAAAGAATCGATATATTGCTGCAACATTGAAAAAATATCTTTTACATCATTTTTCTTTGAGAAAAATAATTCTTCGAATTCAGTAAAAGAAAATTCTTCCATTGATTCGATTGTTTTATTTGCTCTTTCAAGAACACTAAAGAGCAACCCTTTAGACTGTTTTAGCAGATCATCACGCAATTTGGGTTGTTTTATTTTATCCCATTCCTCTTTTGTATATTCAAAATTTATATCATACCTTCGTTTTTGCACCAAATAGTAAACCGTAAGTTTTACTGGGCATTTACCGTTCTTTTTTGTAACTCTTTTGTCAAACAATAAATTAGCTGTTGCTGTGTTCATAATAACATTAAGTAAAATTTGCACCAAAATTTGCACCATAAAGGTAGTTATATTAACTTATTTTTGCAAATCAAAAAAAACAATATTTTTACAACTAATTGATTTTATATACTATTACAAAGTTTTGATAAATATCACAAAGTAAATAATAACGATTCATAATCATGAGGTCGACGGTTCAAGCCCGTCTCTCGCTACTGAAAATCAAACATTTATAGGCCGACTTTTTGTCGGCTTATTTTTTTATCAAACAATTTGCCCAACATTTGAAGTCGCAATAAATACTTTTAAAGTGCATCCATTGAACTCGTAGAAAGTTTTTTTAGCTCCGTTAGGGTTATCTTATTAAAATTATCCCAGGTACATTCATTATTATCAAAATCATTTTGAGAAAATCCAGATCCAGGGATGAGAATTACCTGTATAATTATTATGTTAATAGTTCTCATTTAATTCGAAAAATATTACAATGCTATTTCATTTCTACACTTCGGACAAAATTTTGACCCTTTTTGATCTATGTCTTCAACATAAGTTCCTGATCTCATTACACAATCCGAAGTATGGCAATGAATAAGGCCTAGGCAATGTCCTAGTTCGTGAATAATTTCTTTACAGGAACGTTCTAAAAGTAGATTTTCGTCGGAGTCAATTCCATATCTTTCATTACTTAATCTGAAAATTGAAACTATTCCTGTTCTACCTCTTAAATATGCTTGTCCAAAAATATAGGTAAAAATAGGAATAAATATATCTACATTAAATAAGCCTATAGTTTTTGAAGATTCAACAGCAAAATTATTTTCAATTTGTTTTAACAATAAGTTTGCATTATACTGGCGGCGGGCAGGATCATAATAATCGCTTAAATCGAGATGCCCTTCTTTAATATGAATTTTTACAAATAACTGCTGTTGAATTTTCTCTGACACTCTTATAAGAAAATCATTATCAAAGTAACCAAAAGAAATCAAAGTAATATGTTGCAGACTCATCAAATTATTTTGAAATAAGATAAAAGTACTTTCTTATAAAATTAAATAAATTTTTGCAATTATTTTACTTCCCTGGTGATTTAAAACTATATTTTTTAATTTTATTGTATAGTGTTACTCTGTCAACCTGCAATGCTTTCGCTGATCTTGAGATATTCCAATCATATTTTAAAAGAATCTGGTATATGTGATTTTTTTCCTGTTCGTCGAGACTTTCTAATGAAGAATTAATAATATTTTTTTCTAGAGGAAAATCTTTTAAAGTTATTTTCTTTCCATTTCCAATAACGATAGCACGTTCTATCATATTTTCAAGTTCGCGAATATTACCAGGAAAATCAAATTCTTCCAATCTTTTTAATGCAGATGAATCAATTGGAATAATTTGCTTATTCATTGATGTACAATATTTTTTAATAAAGTATTCAGTAAGCAACGGTATGTCACCAATTCTTTCTCTTAATGGTGGAACATGAATGTTAACAACGTTCAAGCGGTAATACAAATCTTCGCGGAATGTTCCATCTTCTACCATTTGTTTTAAATTCCTGTTTGTAGCACAAATGACTCTGAAATCTGAATATATTTCCTTGTTTCCACCAACGCGCATAAATGTTTTTGATTCTAAAACTCGAAGTAACTCTACCTGCATTTTAACAGATACAGTAGCAATTTCATCAAGAAATATTGTTCCGCTATCTGCCATTTCAAATCGTCCTTTTCTGTTATACATGGCACCTGTAAATGCACCTTTTTCGTGACCGAATAACTCGCTTTCCAATAAACTTTCGGTAAGAGCACCACAATGTACACTAACTAACGGAAAATATTTTCTTGGAGAATTTGAGTGTATTGCTTTTGCTATTAATTCCTTACCAGTTCCGCTTTCCCCGGTAATAATAACAGATGAATTTGATTGAGAAACACTTTCAACTTTCTGAAGAACTTTTTTCATTGCTTCGCTGTTGCCAATAATATCTTCAACATTTTCTAATGTTACAACTCTTTCTTTAAGGCTTTCATTTTCATGTGCTAATGAAATTTGCTTCGAAGCATTTCTTATTAGATGAGATAAGTCATCGGGATCGAAAGGTTTTGTAACATAATCAAAAGCACCGTCTTTTAACGCCTGAACAGCAGTGTCTACAGTTGCAAATGCTGTAATAACAATTACAATTGAATCTTTTTTTAATGATTTAATTCTTCTAAGCATTTCCAAACCATCCATGCCTGGCATTTTAATATCTGCTAGAATAATATCAAAATTTTGTGATTCAAGTTTTGATAATGCAATTTTCGCATTTTCTGCACATTCAACGCGATAGCCGTCTTCTATAAACCAGCTATAAAGAGATTCTCTTACTGATTCTTCATCGTCGACTATTAATATTGAAATTTTTTTACTCATTGTTTATTTTCTTTAATTTCATTTTTAACAGGAAGTGTTATTGATATAGTTGTTCCTTTTCCAATCTCCGATTTTACGCTAATTTTACCTTCATGGCTTTGCACAATTCCATGAACTATTGCCAACCCTAAACCTGTTCCTCTTGCATTTTGTTTTGTTGAGAAGAATGGCTCAAATATATGTGTAACGTCATCGTCGGCTATGCCTGAACCATTATCAATAAAGTCTATTGTTATATGTTTATCATCGGAATTATAAGTTTTAAATATTATCTCACCGTTATCAGTAACAGCCTCTGAAGCATTAACTAAAACTGCAATACATACCTGCTTTATTTGATTTGAATTACAATAAACAATATCATTCTTTGCCGAGAAATCGGTTATGAAAATAAGCTTTGCAATTTTCATTGAATGATTCATTAGTTCGCTTGTTTCCTGCAAAACATCGTGCAAATGTTTATCTTCAAAAAAGTTTTGATCTTTTCTTGAGAAATCTAATAACCCTTTAACAATATCGCCACAGCGTTTAGTTTCATTTTCAATCATTTTTAAATGCTTTAAAATCGACTCCTTTTTAATGGGTTCTAAATCTTGTGTTACTAGCTGTTTGTGAACTAATTTTGTGTAAATTAATATTCCAGACAGTGGATTATTTATTTCATGAGCAACAGAAAGTGACAGTTTTCCTAACGATGCAATTCTTTCAATATTTATTAGTTCATTCTGTGCTTGTCCTAATTCCTCGGATTTTTTTCGAACTTTATATTCTAACTGTTGCGACCAGTTTTGCAATTCGTTATTTGCTGCCTGCAAATTATCTAGCATATCATTAAACGCAACAGAAACCATTCTCATATCATCAAGCTGATCTGGTTTTATTTCTAATCTGGTATTTCTGTCTCCTTTAGAAACAGCATCGCTAGCTTTTATTAAATCATTTAAGGGATTCTTAATTCTTTTTGTTGTAAAAAAGATTAAAAATCCTAGTAATAACAGAGTAGTTAAAGTTGCCAAAATGTAAAAATCCCTTGATGATTCTTCCATCGTTTCATCCAAATCTTTCAAAGGAATTTTAATAACAAGGGAGCCCAGTATTTTTTCGGTTTCTGGATGGGCATGACATGTACTTGTATAACATGATTTTTGATTATAGATTGGCGAATTAATTAATAAATGCCTTTCGGCATTGTCATTTTGATTCATTTCGCATTCGCTATTTACTTCAATAATTTTATAAAAATTATCTTTTTCGGGCAACACTGATTTTATACTTGAATGACAATCCAAACAATTTGGATTGCTATGTCCAACAGTGCCTTTAGAAAATGACGAATATGCAAGATTTTCTTTATTATCATACAAATTCACATCATCAATACCCGACATTCGATTAATAACATCTAGCATGTTTTGTAGAGTACTTTTATTGTTTTCAAGCATTGATTGGTATAAAGCACTTCCAACTAATAAAGCAGCATTTGTACCACGTTGCCGGATAATACTTCTCATGTATTCTTCATTAACAGATCTGAAGATTATTCCAAATGAAACAAATAAAAATATTGATAAAATGGTTATAATATATACTACACGAGTGTATATCGAAGATCTGAATTTTACATATTTTTTGAGTAATGGACTTTGAAAAATATTTTTCATGCTTAAAGCCATTATTTTCAGTATAATAAATTTATACTAAATTAGTGTCTAATTTAGTATAGTGTTGAAAATTTCTACTATTATATAACACTTTGTTATATAATTTTCACTAATTTTTTAGTGTTATAATGAATGTTTAAAACCTTATGAATTTCTTTACCTTACTAGCAATAAAGCAGGCTAACACTCAATAATTTGGAATACCATTTAATCTTAAGTCCATTTATATATTCAGAAATTTGTCCTGAAAATCATGCCAAACGACATTAGGTTGCTCAGAAAGTGGAAAATCAACTAATTCACCACCGTCCTGAAGTACCACTAAAGATGGGTCATTTGAATATTTCTTTACAGTTTGAGCTAAAAAATCTTTAACTCTTTGCAATTCAATTTTTGTCCAGTTTGTAGAATCTTCGGCTATATAACAGGATTGTGTTTCTTCAACCCATTTTGCCGGTTTAATTTTATATATCCAACCTTTACCATACGGATCATTATTTAATAATTCGGGAGTTTCGTTAAGTTGCATATTTGCCTGTAATACCTTACCAGAAATAGGTGAAAATATTTTTAATATTTTATCCCCCTTTTGTAATTCTGTTAACAAATCACCTTTACTAATTATTTCTCCAGATTCTTTAAGTTTTGTTACATTCACCTCTCCAATTGTATGAATAAGAAAATCATCTAACCCTATTGAGGCTGTTCCTGATTTTTCCATATGTGCCCATGTATGATTTTTAGAATGAAAAACACCTTGCGGAATTTTTAAAATATCAATAGAAAATATATTTAAAACTTTATTTATTTTGTCTTTTATTGCTCCACGCTTGTTTAACATTATCCAAAAAGGAATAAGAACAATAAAAAAAGTTATGATTGCTATATATTCAATTCCCTTGGTTTCGAAGATATTTGAATAATTAAAACCTTCCATATTTTTATTTTTTATTTGATTAAATTACTTTATTAAGAAAGTTGGCTAAATTTATTTTTCATCTTTTACCCATTCTGGTGAGTCGCTAAGCACTGGCATTCTATTTATTACCCACCTGAATATCCATATTTCAGTAAAAATAACAGTTAATGTAACCACTATCTCCATCCACGATGGGATATAACTTACAGCTGCATCCCAGCGAAAACCAATAACAGTTACATTTAATCTGTTTAAAATAATTCCAAGCATCGTTAAAATAGCTGCAAACTTCACTGTAAAAATGCTGTTTTTCTTGTAGCCATAAACAAATAGCATCATTGGAAGTAGAACGAATCCGACCATCTCTATTAAATACCAATACCCCATTGGAGTATTTAACAAATCCCATCTTTTGCCATGAATAAATACAAGTAATTGTAAAAAGAAATACGCAAACATTGCACCCGCACATATTTTAGCTAAACCAATTACAATTCCTTTTTGTGCCCAATGATTTTTTTTACTTATTTGTTTTGAAAACACTTTATGGCTTATTGACCCCTCGAATATAACCATAGAAAGACCTGCAAAAATGCTGGAAACAAAAAACAAAATAGGAATAAACTCGGAATACCATAAAGGATGAATTTTATCTTTTGCCATTAAATATAATGCCCCTAACCCTGATTGATGAAGAGTGGATAATGTTATACCAAAAATTACAGCAGCAATTGTCATTCCTGAAAGAATTTTTCGTGCACGTTTTGCACCTAGCCATTCTGCAACAGCAGGAGAAAACTCGATTAACTGAGCAATCATATATAATAAGAAATGCCATGCAACCAGAAATAAAACAGAACTTGTTCCAAAACTATTTCCAATTATTGGGTTAACAACGTTCCATGGACGGCCTAAATCTAAAAGCAAAGCTCCTGCATAAAATACATAAGCCAGAAATCCATTTAATACTGTTACTCTTACTATTGAATGATATTTATGCATGTTCAGAATATAAACCATAAACGTTAAAACATAAGCACCGCCAGCAAAAGCAACACCTGTTACTACATCAAATCCAATCCATAATCCCCATGGAACTTCCTGTGTTAAATTAGTAACAGCACCAATGCCATTAATAAAACGAATAACAATTAATACTACTCCCAATAAAATTACTGGAATAGAAATAATATTAAATGGAGTAAAAAACTTCCCCTTTGGTTTAAGTTCGCTAAGAATAAACTTAAAAGTTGATTCTTCCTTTTTATCTTTAGATATAGGTATAGCTGGATTATTCATTTTCTTCGGTTTTATCGTTTTTCTTCTTTTTAGTTGCTTCATAAATTCCTAATAATAGTGGAGGTAACAAAACAAAAACAGAAGGCACACTAAATAAAAATCCTTTAGATAATTCGGGATATGATTCGTTTTGAAGCTTTGTGTTAAGCCCTAATTCATTAAACGGAACTGATGAAAGATACAGAAAACCTGTACCACCTGCAGTATGTTCTCCATAAATTTCATCAACATAAACATCTTTTCCTTCAACAATTCTTTTTCTTGCTTCAGTTATTAATTCGCGACGTGTGCCAAATTTAATAGCTTCTGCGGGACAATTTTCAGCACATGCAGGAATTCCACCTTTTATGATTTTATCGTAACACATTGTACATTTTTGAATCTTTGGATTTGAACTGTGATATTCAAATTTTGGGACATCGAACGGACATGAAACCATGCAGTAGCGACATCCCATACATTTATCGCCATTCCATGTTACAGGACCTTCCTTTGTTTTACACATTGCCTGAGTTAAACAAGCTGCAGCACATGCCGGTTCGTTGCAATGCATGCATTGTGTTTTAATAAATAACTCTCCTTTTGTTGTTTTGTAACAATTTACAACTGTGCGATGATTTTCATCTGTTTTTCTTAAAACTCCGGGTTTTAGTTCGCCTATAGGTGCGGGTAATCCATTTGTTTCTGCACAAATGGTTTCGCAGGTCTGACAGCCTACACATAGTGTTGAATCATAAAGAATACCCCGAAATTCTACATCACTGTCTTTTTCCTTTTCTGCGCCAAGAGTATCAAGAGCAAGTAAAGTAATTCCAGCAACTCCGGCAGTTCTAAAAAAGTCTCTACGATTTAAACCCATAATATTAAATATTTATTATTGTAAATGTAGAGTCGGATTTCCCAAAATCATATTTTGAAGTATTCATAAACTTAATCTGAAACTCTTCCCATACTTCTGGGCCTAAATCTTCAAGCAAGTTATCTTTAAGTTCTCCACCATCTTGCAATACAGGCATTAATTCTTCATTTCCTGGCTGTGAAACAATTGACAAAAAATCCTTTAACCTTGTAAATTCATTTTTTAACCAGTCTTTATATTTATCAGCCATAATTAGAAATTGCGAATCCCTTAACCAGTTTGTAGGCTCAATAAGATATACCCATCCATCATTATACGGCGACAGATTGACTGTTGCGGGATTTTTTACAAGTTGAATGTTATGAGAGGTTATAGTTCCTGAAATAGGAGAATTAATAGTCAATTGTTTTCCAAATCTGATAATAGTTAATATTGGTTCTCCTTTTTGAATTTGTTCACCAATATTCCTCATTTTAACTCTACTTAAAGCTCCTGTTACATGCAACAAAAAATCATCAATCCCTATTTTTACTTCACCATTTTTTTCCATATAAGCCCAGGTGTGAGTTTTGTCAAAATAAAGACCTTTAGGAATAGAAATAGAAGCTTCATTTAAAATTTGATTATGAACTTCAGTTGTGGTAGAAGCTTTTGATTTTTCACGCCTGCTGTATCGAACTATGGCATCTATTGTAAAGCACAACACAACAAATGCTACTAAAATTAAAATTAACATGATTTCTGTGTTTTAAAATTTATTTAAAATACTTTTATTTCTACTGTGTTGTCTGATTGCATCTACTACTACAATCATCAAAACAAATGCTATTAACAATAAGATTAACATGGCTTTATGGTTTTAAATTATTTATAGATATGGTATATCCAATTATAATACCATTTAACAAATTCAATCTTATAATACTGATAGACAGATTATTGCGATGAGCGTTGTAAATAATATTTACATAATAAATGTTTAATTTTTCAACACTCAGCATTGTGAATCAATCTATGTCGTTATCAATAAGATTGATATATGACATGTTGAATTTGTTTACATATGATGTATTTTTCAACATTTATAAGTTTTTCTAGAAACTTTTAATCAACTCTCAGGTTATTAATAATTATTAAATAATCGCAATTATTTTGTTTGCATAACTGTTATGTGTTATTTTTGGCAATAACCAAAAGTTACTTCCTATCATAATTTATTTATGCAAATATTATTTATCACTCTATTATTAATAGTTACAATTATTTTAGCATTAATTTCTTTTTTAAAATCGCCTCGATTCGGAAAACTACCTTCTGGTGTTAGGCTTGAAAGAATAAAAAAATCACCCAATTATAAGAATGGTGCATTTCAGAATTTAAGCCCAACGCCTATAATGGCTGAAGACGTAAAATTTTTAACTGTTTTAAAAGAATTTATTTTTACAAAGAATAAAAAACCAGTTGGAGTTTTACCTTCGATAAAAACAAACTTATTAAATATAAGTCCAAATGACAATATTTTAGTTTGGTTTGGGCATTCGTCATTTTTTATGCAGATAGATGGTAAGAAAATATTATTCGACCCCATTTTTAGTAAAGCGTCATCACCTGTTTCATTTACCACAAAAGCGTTTAAAGGGTCTAATGTTTATACAGCTGATGACATTCCTGAAATTGATTATCTTTTTATATCTCACGACCATTGGGATCATCTTGATTATGATACGCTCTTTAAATTAAGACTAAAGATAAAAAAAGTTATTTGTGGACTTGGAACTGGCGAACATTTTGAACATTGGAATTACAAAAGTGATATTATACACGAAATGGATTGGAACGAGAAAATAGTATTAGACAATAACTTTATTGTGCATACTGTTCCATCAAGGCATTTTTCGGGAAGAACATTTCGTCGTAACAAAACATTATGGACTTCATTTGTTCTTGAAACTAATTCTTCAAAAATATTTATGGGCTGTGATGGTGGTTACGATACTCACTTTGAAGAAATAGGAAAAAAATTCGGAGGTTTTGATTTTGCAATATTAGAAAATGGTCAATATAACAAAAGCTGGAAATATATTCACATGATGCCCGATCAGGTTATTAAAGCCGCAAAAGATTTAAATGCAAAAAGAATACTTCCTGTTCATTCATGCAAATTTGCTTTAGCAAATCATAGATGGCACGAGCCTTTAAAAACTATAACAGATTTAAATAAAAATGAAAATTTAAATATTATAACACCATTAATAGGCGAAAAAGTAGATTTATTTGATGACTCACAAAAATTCACTTACTGGTGGGAAAAAGTATAATACTTTCTTTTATTAACCTAAGATTCTTTTTGTTCTTAAGCATGTTAATGATTATATTTGACCGCATATAGTTTAAAGTGTATAAATAATGGTTGTTAAAAATAAGGAATCTTTTGCAATTAAATTATCTATTTATGGCTCCATAATAATGGCCATTACCGGCATTTTGGCTGCCTTTTTTGGAAACTCTATTTCATTGTTATTTGATGCACTTTACACCTTAATTGCAATGACAATTTCAATTGTAGGATTACGTATTTCAAAATTATTGAAAATAAAATACAGTGTAAGGTTTAATTTTGGTTACTATTCATTTGAACCATTATTTGTTTTAATTAATGGGCTATTATTAATGGGATTAGCCGTTTCGTTATTTATCTCTTCTATTCAATCAATTTTTAATGGAGGAAGAATTATTGAGTTGGCTGTAGTTACTGAATATCTTATTTTTTCTGTTATTGTTTGCAGTATCTTAACATTTACGTTAAAATATTTTGCAAAAAAAACAAAATCTGAAATACTACATACCGAATCTATTAACTGGATGCTCGATGCACTTATAAGTGTTGTTGTATTAATAGTTTTTTTAATGTCATTATGGTTAAAACATACTAAATATAGTTACTTTATTCCTTATTTAGACCCCGGTATAACAATAATTCTAATTATTTTCTTTGTTTATCAACCTATAAAATTAATTAAATCCGGAGTATTTGATTTGCTTCTTGCTGCACCGCCTAAAACGTTTACTGAAGAAATAAAAGAAAAACTTTTAGGTAATAAACCGAAATATGGATTTGAAGAAATTAAAATAAATGCTGCAAAAATTGGTAGAACAACGTGCATTGAAGTAATCTGTTTTTATGATAAAAATTTTGAAATTAAATCTATTGATACAATAGATAAGTTAAATAATCAAATAAAAACTGAAGTAGAAAGTTATTCCCCAAATCTTGATGTCAGAGTTTCGTTTAACAACATTAATACATAATAATTACAGCTCATTTATTTCGTGTAAAATAGCAAAATGCTAAGTTATTAATCTCACTCGCAAAATGCGAGCGAGAGCCAAGGAGCTTAGATTTAATTAATTCAAAAAGCTTTTTTTATGCAACTATCCCGAAACATCATTATCTTTGTATTTTATGAAAGACTGGATATTTAATGGATAACACATCACAACAAATAGAAAAATTAACCGAGGAAGAAATAAATAACTGTATTTCAGTATTAGAACATTTACTTCATAACGGCGATCAACTTATTCACTTATCAGAAGAACAAATTCTTAAGCTAATGAAAGCAGCAGGTCAAATAACCAGACCTGATAAAGCAGAAATATATAAAAGAAATAAAAGTGTAAAAGTTGCCCGAAAACAAAAAGAAATTTCTAATAACAAAAAAGCTCGGGCAGCCACTAGCATACGTAGCGCAAGAACATCAAGTATTTTTGAAGCACCTGCTCAAATTTCTTTGCCAGAGGCTGAAAAAATGACCGAAAAGAAATTTCTTTTATCTGAACAGAATTGTTACGTGTGCAAAAAACAATATACAGAAATTCATCATTTTTACGATTCTATGTGTAAAGAATGTGGGGATTTAAATTATACAAAACGTTTTCAGACTTGCGACATGACCGGTCAGATTGCACTTATAACTGGTTCCAGACTTAAGATTGGTTATCATGCTACTTTAATGATGTTACGTTCTGGTGCTACAGTAATTGCTACCACACGATTCCCCGCAGATTCAGCAATTCGTTTTGCAAAAGAAAAAGATTTTTCGGAATGGAGTAACAGATTACATATTTACGGCCTTGACTTAAGACATATTCCAAGCGTAGAATTATTTGCCACATATGTAGAACAAAAGTACGAAAGGCTTGATATATTAATTAATAACGCAGCACAAACAGTAAGAAGACCTTCAGGATTTTATGCGCATTTAATGGATAACGAATTGCTGCCATTTCATAAGCATTCTAATGAAGTGAAACAATTGCTCGCCCATCATCAACAATGTTTAAAAGAAATTGAAGGATTTAATATTTCAGGCAACGAATCACAAAAAGCATTAGCTGTAAATTGGAACGGACAAGCACCAGGGATTGGTATAAGAGCTTCGGCTCAACTATCACAAGTACCTTATAAATTCGACAATTCAATTGAAGCAAGAGAAGTTTTTCCCGAAGGAAAATTAGATGCAGATCTTCAACAGGTTGATTTAAGAACTACAAATAGCTGGCGTTTAAAATTGGGACAAATACAAACACTTGAAATGGTAGAAGTGCAACTTGTTAATTCCATTGCTCCATTTGTGCTTTGCAACCGACTTACTGCATTAATGAGAAAAGATTATACCGGAAAAAAACATATTGTTAATGTTTCGGCAATGGAAGGGAAGTTTCACGGTTTTAAAAAGGCTGATAGACATCCTCACACAAATATGGCAAAAGCATCGCTAAACATGCTTACACATACTGCTGCCAGCGATCTTGCAAAAGATGGTATTTTTATGAATGCCGTAGATACAGGATGGGTTACTGACGAAGATCCTGCAGAACTTGCAAAACATAAACAAAAGGTACATGATTTTCAGCCTCCACTAGATATTGTTGACGGTGCTGCTCGTGTTTGCGATCCATTTATTGATGGCATTAACACCGGAAAACATTGGAGTGGAAGATTTTTAAAGGACTATTTCCCTATAAGTTGGTAATTACATATACTCTAAACTAAAATAGTATGCAGCGCATAATAACCCTAATTTACGTAATTATTACAGCCTCAATTGCTGTTTTTTGTACTATTTTTGAAATACAGCCTGCTCTTTTTATTATTGATATATTTGCTCCAAATGTAGGTGATAGCTATAGCGTAAACCTTGTGGTACTTCTACTATGGCTGATTCTGCTTTCTCCGCTTTTGATCTTTTTAGCAATTTCAAAACTCATGAGAAAAAAAGAAGACAAAAACATTTCATCTGAAAGAACAGGAATTTTTGTTACAAGAAAAAAAGCATTTCAAAGCGCAATGGTTGGAATACCAATTTATATTAATGACAAAAAAGCCGGAATTATTGATAATGGAAAAACAAAGTTTTTCGATACACCTATTGGCACAGTTACAGTTCATGCAGGCATTGGCAAACAAGTTTCGGAGAAGGTACAGGTTATAATTACCGAAAAACAACAATTACAGTTTGAACTTAAATTTAAACAATCGGTATTTACTGTTAAAATTATTTTAAATCAAATTTTAAAATAACAAATTACATAAATGTTTCCAGGCCATCTTTAAAAGTTTTATATTTTAAGTCTGGTAATAATTCTTCTTTCATTCGTTTTGTGTCGCCATAATATGAAACCATACCTATTTTAATAAAATCTCGGGTTAATAACGAACGGGTTCCAAAAATATAAGAATACTTTTCGCAACAATTAGCAAAAAGCATTATTAGCCAGACCGGCATATTATGCCATGGCTTTTTGTGCTGCCAATAAGGGCATGCAACTTCAAAATAATCCTGTAAAGTTTGTACTCCATCATCGCCTATATGATAAATGCCTTTTATTTTTTGTTTAACAATTGCATTTTCAAATGCTGTAAGAAAATCGGGTGTAGAAATAAAATGAACCCAGGTTGGTTTTTTCCATATTCCGAGTATCCAGTATTTTGCTAATATTTTCGCAACATCCATCATTAAAATTCCTTTTCCGTATACCATTCCTAATCGTAACGATACTGCTTCAAACTGATTGTTTTCAGCTTTCTTAAATAAATATTTTTCTTCTTCCAAACGTGTACGAGCATGTGCAGAACCTGGGTTTGAATCTAATTTCCCCATTGCTGGTTTATCAGGAAATGATTCACCCTCAACATGAGGAAAACTGCAAAGTATAATTTTTTTTACATTTTGTTGTAATGCAGCATCAACTAAATTTTTAAAATATTCGGTATTTGTAATTGGCAAAAATTTATCGGGATTTGGTTTAAATAATATTCCTGCAAAATGAACAATTACATCAATGTTTTTAAATGTATCTGTTAAAGTTTCTTTTTTTGATAAATCTGCTTTTATAACTTTAATATTTTCCGTTTTTAACTCTGGAGCAACATCTTTTTTATGAATCATTAAATGCAGGTTTACCAATAGATTTTGCTTTAAATGTTTTGCTAGCATTCCTCCAAGATTACCTGCTGCACCAGTTATTAGAACATTAATTTTATTTTCCATTTTATTTGTTTTTAAGCATGGTGTGTGTCCTCCGCTTCAGCTGGGACGTTACCAATTACAAGTTTTTATAATCCTCATAATTTGTTAACGTTTCTATTTTTAATTTGTAAAAATAATTATTTGTCTTTTAACTATATTCATTTTATATGAACTTTTAAAAGGCTGATTGACAAAAAGAAAAAATGTCATTCAGAGCTGAGCGAATAATCTAGTTTTTGAATCTATTAATTACCAGATCCTTCGTTACGTTACACTACACTCTGGATGACAAAAAGAGCAGAATGTCATTCAGAACGAAGTGAAGAATCTAGTCTTAATTACAAGTTTTGCATATCAGATTCTTCGTTTGATTACATCCGTCGTGTCTGAAAATATTCTGGATTACAATATAATAATACTATTTGAAATTATAAAACAGTCCATTCTTTTTATTCATCTCCCTACCCTCTTTAAAAAGAGGGACAATAGGTTGGACTATTTTTAATTATAAAACAAAAGGACTAAATAATTTAATATTTAGTCCTTTTACTTTTTGATATTATAAAAAATTACGCTTCTACAGTTTTTAATTCAAAAACTTCTTTTCTGTAACTTTCCATTGGTGCGCATGTGCAAATAAGGTTTCTGTCGCCAAAAGCATCATCTATTCTGCTAATTGTTGGGAAGAATTTATTGTCGGCAACCCATTTTAATGGATATGCTGCTTTTTCGCGGGTATATTTATGATTCCATTCATTTGCTAACAAATCACAAGCAGGATGTGGTGCATTTCTTAAAACATTATCGTTTTCGTCAGCTATGCCATCTTTTACTTCAATAATTTCAGAGTAAATACTCTTCATTGCATCAATAAAGCGATCTAATTCCTGTAACGATTCACTTTCGGTAGGTTCAACCATTAATGTGCCATGAACTGGGAATGAAAGGGTAGGAGCATGGAAGCCATAATCCATTAATCGTTTTGCAATGTCGGTTTCAATAATATGAGCCATGTCTTTAAATTTTCGACAATCTAAAATCATTTCGTGAGCTACAAAACCATTTTCGCCGGTATAAAGAATGTCAAAATAATCTTTTAAAGATGCAGCAATATAATTAGCATTTAAAATGGCATATTTTGTTGCTTCTGTTAATCCTTTTCCGCCCATCATTGTACAATAAGCATGAGAAATAGTAAGAACACTTGCACTGCCAAATGGTGCAGCAGCAACTGCTTCAACACCTTTTAATCCGCCTGTTTTCACTACAGGGTGTTGTGGTAAGAAATCAACCAAATGACTTGCAACGCAAATAGGACCAACTCCAGGGCCGCCACCACCGTGAGGAATAGCAAAAGTTTTATGAAGATTCAAGTGGCAAACGTCAGCGCCAATATGTGCTGGACTTGTTAAACCAACCTGAGCGTTCATGTTTGCGCCATCCATATATACTTGTCCGCCATATTGGTGTATAATGTTAGTCATTTCAATAATTGCACTTTCAAAAACACCATGAGTTGATGGATAAGTTACCATAAAGCCGCTTAAATTGTCTTTATGAAGTTCAGCTTTTGTTTTTAAATCGTTAATGTTAATATTTCCTCGTTCATCGCAATCAACAAGAACTATTTCCATGCCTGCCTGTGCAGCACTTGCAGGATTTGTTCCATGTGCAGATGTGGGAATGAGCACGATGTTACGGTTTGAATTACCACGGCTTTCATGATATTTTCTGATAACCATTAATCCGGCGTATTCGCCTGCCGCACCTGAATTTGGTTGGAAACTTATAGCTGCAAAACCTGTAATTTCGTTTAACATAGCGCCCAATTCTTCCATTAACTGGAAGTAGCCTTCTGCTTGATTAGTAGGTGCAAATGGATGCATGTTAGCAAATTCGGGCCAGCTTAAAGGAAGCATTTCTGAAGCAGCATTTAATTTCATAGTGCAAGAGCCTAACGAAATCATACTATGAGTTAATGAGAAATCTTTACGTTCAAGTTTTTTAATGTAACGCATCATTTCAGTCTCTGACTGGTAATCCTGAAATATTGATTGTTTTAATATTTTATCTGAACGTTTAAAGCTATCTTTTAAAGAAATTGTTGTAGGGTATTCGGTAATTTTTATGTGTTGTTTTTCTGCAGCTTCAGCGAAAATATGGAGTATTTTGTTAAGTCTGCATAATGTAACTGTTTCGTCAATTGAAATACCGATGGTATTTGAATCTATATAATTAAAGTTTACTTCTTTTTCAACTGCAATTTTTTGTATTCTTTCTGATGTTATATTTGAAGGAAGTTTAATAATTAATGTGTCGAAAAAGTTTGTGTTTTCTTGTTTGTAGCCAAATTCAGTTAATTTTTGACTAACTAATGTTGCTATTGATTGAACATGATTTGCAATTCTTTTTAAACCCTCTGGTCCGTGATATACTGCATACATTCCAGCCATTGTAGCAAGTAGTGCTTGAGCTGTACAAATATTTGATGTAGCACGTTCGCGTTTTATATGTTGTTCGCGTGTTTGTAAAGCCATTCTTAAGGCTGTACGACCTTTTGTATCGACAGAAACACCAATAATTCTTCCAGGCATAGTGCGTTTGAATGCTTCGCGAGTTGCAAAATACGCAGCATGCGGACCACCAAAACCCATAGGAATACCAAATCTTTGTGTAGATCCGAAAACTATGTCGGCACCCCAATCACCCGGAGGAGTTAATAACACAAGACTTAAAATATCGGCAGCTACAGCAACCATAACTCCTGAACTGTGACATTTCTCTACAAATGATTTATAATCGTAAATAATTCCGTTTGATGCTGGATATTGAATAATTGCACCAAAACATTTTTCGTTAAAAGTAAAGCTTGCAAAATCTCCAGTTACTACTTCTATTCCAAGTGGAGTAGCATGTGTGTGAATAACAGCCAGTGTTTGTGGAAAAACATTATTGTCGACAAATAAAATATTTGCACCTGATTTTGCTTTTTCACGGCTACGGGTATTGTGCATCATAATCATTGCTTCCGCACCAGCAGTTGCTTCGTCAAGTAATGAAGCATTTGCAATTTCCATTTTTGTAAGCTCAATAACAACTGTCTGGTAATTCAATAAAGCTTCTAATCTGCCTTGTGAAATTTCAGCCTGGTAAGGAGTATATGAAGTATACCAACTTGGGTTTTCTAAAATATTTCTAAGTATTACGGATGGTGTTATGGTGCCATAATATCCTTTTCCAATATATGATTTGAAGAGTTTATTTTTAGATGCTGTTTTTCTTAAATCATTTAAATATTCAAATTCACTTTTACCATCTGGTAAATTTAAAGGAGAAGTTAATCTGATGTTTGAAGGTACGGTTTTGTCTATTAGTTCGTTAATAGATTTTACTCCAATTTTAGCACACATTTTTTCAATTTCGTGATCTCGAGGTCCATTGTGTCTAATAATAAAATTTTCAGTTGCCATTTTGTTTAATTTATATTAATTTTACAAAATAAAGAATCGATAAAGGTAAAAAGAAGAAATATACTTTTTTGTAATTAATCTCATGATTTTGATCTTAAATTTAAACAGTTGTTAATAGTGAAAATATTTATATCCATATTTATTTTATTCCAGATAGTTACTTGCAATAATATTTTTGCTCAGGATACAATCTGGTTTATGAGCGGCGAAAGATTAATAACATCTAATTATACTGTAAAAGTTGAAGATGGAATGCTTACATACTTTAGTAAAAGAAATAAAGAAAAGAAAGTAGGTTTAGAATATGTTTTTTCAATTCACGAGAAAAATGGTAACGAAAGAGTTTTTTACGAAGCAACATCTATAGATAATACTCCTTTTTCTGTTGAACAAATGAGAAGTTTTATGAAAGGTGAGTTTGAAGCTTCTCAAAATTATCATGCAAATGGTGCTACTATTGTTGGAATTGTGGCAGGTGCAAGTGGTATTTATTTAATAACTTATGCTATAGGTACTCCATTTTTATCACCAGTAGTTCCTGCAGCAAATAGTGCTGTAACTGGTATGATTAATCCAAGTGAAAAAAGAATTTTAAAAAAATATCCACAATATGCAGATGATGAGTATTTTAAAGCAGGGTATATTGAAGTTGGAAAGCAAAAAAGAATTTCACATTCTATTGTTGGTGGCATTATTGGGTTAGCTGTTGGCGTTGTCAGTGCATTGATTATACAGCCTTAATAAGTTACTTGAGTATATAAGTTGAAAGTGAAAAGTTTGAAAGTTTAATACAAAAATTGCTTTGATATTAAGTTTGTTGAATAGTTTCCGTTTATATAAAATCAAATTCATTTAGCTAAATTATTATTACGATTTTTTTCTCATTATCTTCGCAAAAATCGTAATTACAATGATTAATTTTGATAAGTTTGAGCTTGATAATGGTTTGCGAGTAATTGTTCATGCCGATAATACAACTCCTTTAGCCGCTATAAATATTCTATATCAGGTTGGTGCACGAAATGAAAACCCAAACCGTACTGGATTTGCTCATCTTTTTGAACATCTTATGTTTGGTGGTTCAATTAATGTTCCAAGCTATGATGAGCCTTTGCAATGGGTTGGTGGAGAGAATAATGCTTTTACAACAAATGATATTACCAACTATCATTTATCATTGCCTGCAGAAAATATCGAAACTGCATTCTGGTTAGAAAGCGACAGAATGTTAAGTCTGGCATTTACTGATAAAAGTCTTGAAGTTCAGAGATCAGTAGTAATTGAAGAATTCCGACAGAGATATTTAAATCAGCCTTATGGTGATGTCTGGCTACATTTAAGACCATTAGCATACAAAGTTCATCCTTATAAATGGGCAACAATAGGTGTTTCTGAAGAACATATTTCTGGAGTAAAAATGCAGGATGTGAAGGATTTCTTTTATTCATGGTATGCTCCAAACAATGCAATAATGGTTGTTACAGGAAATGTAAAAACCGAAGAAATAAAACGCTTGGCACAAAAATGGTTTGGCGATATTCCAAGAAGAAATATATCAAAATTAGAAATTCCTCAGGAGCCGGAACAAATTGAAACGCGTAGATTAGTCCTTGAACGCCCCGTGCCTATGGATGCAATTTATATTGCTTTTAAAATGCCAGGAAGAATGGCTGCAGATTATAAAACTGTAGATATTATTTCTGATTTGTTAGGAAACGGAAAATCTTCAAGATTATTCAGGACGCTTGTTATGGAAAAGAAGATTTTTGGCGATATCGAATCGTATATTACAGGGTGTATTGATACAGGATTATTGATAATTGAAGGAAGAATTAATCCTGATATTAGTTTTGAACAAGCCGAAAGCGAAGTGTTTAAAATATTAAATGAATTAACAGAAGATTTATCAGAGACCGAACTAGAGAAAGTTAAAAACAAGGCTGAAGCTACACTTGTATTTGGATATATTGATATTTTAAATAAAGCAACCGGACTTGCATTTTTTGAGATGATGGGCGATGCAAATTTAATAAATTCAGAATTAGAAGAATACCAAAGTGTTACAGTAAAGGATTTAAAAATTGCAATAAAAAAGTATTTAAAAATTGAGAATGCAAGCATTTTGAATTATAAGTCAATAAAGAATTAAAATGGAAATATTAAACAGAAATAAAGCTCCCGATTTTAGATTAATTGATAAAATAAATATCAATACACCTAAAATTTATAAAATACATGAAACAATTCCGGTTTATGTTTTAAATGCAGGAACAGAAGATGTTATTAGGATGGAGGTTGTTTTTAATGCAGGTTCAAAATTTTCAGAGATTCCATTGGTAGCTGCTTTTACAAATATGATGTTAAATGAAGGAACACATAGCAGAACTTCAAAACAACTTGCAGAAGAATTTGATTATTACGGATCATATTTGCAGTTAAGTGCCGATCGCGATTTTGCAGAAGCAACTTTATACACACTTGGAAAGCATTTTGATAAAACTTTGGATTTATTAACAGATATTATTTTAAATCCATCTTTCCCGGATGATGAATTATCGGTATTGTTAGACAATAAACGTCAAAGATATCAGATTGACGAGCAGAAAGTTAAAACTCTTTCGGCTAAAAAATTTAATGAAGTGATTTTTGGTAAAGAGCATTTTTATGGAAGAAATGCAGAACTTTCACATTATAATTTAATAGGTTCGCAGCAACTAAAAGACTTTCATAAACGTCTTTATCATAAAAATAATTGTAACGTGATAATTTCGGGTAAAATAACTGATGATGTTTTGAAAAGATTAGAAAGCAATTTCAAGGTTTGCGATAAAGTAGATTTTGATAATTCTTTTCTTTTACAAACTACTCAGCCTTCTTCTGATAAAAAGCATTATGTTGAGAAAGCTGATGCTGTTCAGTCTTCGATTAGAATTGGAAAACCGCTAATAAATAAACATCATGAAGATTATGCAGGTGTACAAATTCTGAATACAATACTTGGTGGATATTTTGGTTCACGTTTAATGTCGAATTTGCGCGAAGATAAAGGTTTTACTTATGGTGTTGGTTCGGCAATTGCTTCGTTAAAAGATGCTGGTTATTTTACAACCGTTTGTGAAGTGGGAGCGGAGTCAACAAATTTAGCTATTACTGAAATTTACAAAGAATTATCACGTTTAATAGATGAAAAAGTTGATAACGAAGAATTGGGAAGAGTAAAGAATTATATGCTGGGCGAATTTGTAAGAATGTTTGATGGACCATTTGCTCAGTCTGATGCTCTTCGCTCGGTTATAGATTTTGATATGGACGAGAAGTATTTTGAAAATTATTTAACGGTTTTGAAAAATATTACGCCTTCCGATTTACAAAATCTGGCAGGTAAATATTTTCAACCTGATACAATGTATGAAGTAGTTGCTGGAAAAATGTAAATAAATGTTTCGTTTTTTATCAATATTATTTTTATTGTTGTTAGCGAGATCTGCGTCCTCGCAAGATATTACCCCGCCTGATACTCCTGTGCTTGATTCTGTAAGTCTTTTAAATCCCCTAGATTTAAATTCTGGAAAAGTTATTGTTTCCTGGTTTCCTTGCGATTCTGCTGATGTTGCAAATTATGTTATTTATCGTTCAATAAGTATGGTTTGGCAACAAATTGCAGTTGTTCCTTCTCCTGCAACTTCATATATTGATGTTACTGCTGCAGGTAATTTTCAGGTCGAAGCATATAGAATTGCTGCTACAGATGAGGTTAATAATATAAGTCCTATGACTCTAAATGCGCAATATCATAATACAATTCACCCATTTCCTTATCAGGATAGTGCAAATTGTCAGATGGCTATTAAATTAGAATGGGGTAAATATGTTTATTGGTCTGAAGGAGTTAATGAATATAATATTTATTTTAGTGAAAATTATGGTCCATGGACTTTACTTTCTACAGTTACTGGTAATACATCTGTTTTTTATCACCAAACAATTAATGATAATACTTCATATTGTTATATTGTTAGAGCTGTTAGCAATTCAGGTCGAACATCAACATCTAGCCAAACCTGCTTTTTTACCAACCTGCCAGATTACCCTCATTTCATTAATGCCGATTATGCTTCTGTTGTAAGCGATAATAGAATTGAAGTTTCTTTTACACTTGATACATTGTTTAATGTTAAAAAGAATTATAAACTATTAAGAGCTGAGGGGAGTGATGGGACATTTATTCAAATTGCAAATTACAATAATTATACTTCTTTAAATTTAATTTATTACGATAATGTTGATGCTACAAAATCATGGTATTATAAACTAGTAGCTGTAGATTTGTGTGGAAATTTTGTTGTGCAATCTAATATTGCAAGAAATATTAATGTTACTGTGACATCAAACGAAGATGCTACAGAAACTGTTATTTGGAATACATATTTTAATTGGCTTGGTGGTATTGAAAAATATAATATTTATAGAGTAGTAGATAATCAAGCACCTGTTTTAGCAGGAACAACTTTTATTGATACTGTTTTTGTTGATGATATTTCTTTATATTCAATAAATAGAAAAGGTGCTTCTGGTAAGTTTTGTTATTATATTGAAGCGGTTGAGGGTGATTTTAATCCGCATAATATAAAAGGCGAGAGTAAATCCAATATTTCTTGCGAAACTCAATTTTCAAGAGTATTTATACCAAATACTTTTACACCTAATGGAGATGTTTTAAATGCGGAATTTTTACCTGTTGTATCTTTTGTTGATGCCTCAAAATATGAATTTAATATTTTTGATAGATGGGGCAAAAAAATCTTTGAAACAAATGATCCTTTAAAAGGCTGGGATGGTAAAATTAACGGACGTAAAGTTCCAGGCGGTAATTATGTTTACACTCTATTTTATACTGATAATTCGGATAATAAGAAAGAAAAAACAGGATATGTATTTCTTTTTTACCCTTGATTCTCTTTATGTCAGGTCTTTCGAACTGACATTGATAATTGAAATAAAAACAGTCAGGTCGAAAGACCTGACTGCATAAAAAAATACCTAGTGATTTGCAAGTTGGTCTAAAAGGGGTCATGTTGAGGCTCTCGAAACATGTGTG
Organism: uncultured Bacteroidota bacterium; assembly: GCA_903837285.1. Lineage (GTDB taxonomy): Bacteria > Bacteroidota > Bacteroidia > Bacteroidales > GWA2-32-17 > GWA2-32-17. The sequence goes on from CAILUD010000100.1 coordinate 24,527, forward strand.
AAGGGTGTGTGCACATCCTTCGAGTGCCTCAGGATGACTGAGAGTTGTTATGCATACAAATGGACTAATTATTATTGCTTTGGTATAAAATAATTAATGATTTACTATAAATTTTTTAATTGAAAAACTATTGGCATTCGAGTATTTTAAAAGATATATTCCGTTGCTTAATAGTTTAGTGTTTATTGTTTCACCATTAAAATTATTATTTTCAAATACAATCTCTCCGGTTGTATTCATAATTTGAATTCTGTTATTTTTATTTTCTTTGGGGTAGCTAATTGTTAAATAATCAGCAGCTGGATTTGGATAAATATAAATATTATTTGTTTCTGAATTAATTACATTGCTATTTGTTAGCGGTGAATTACTCTGTTCTATTAAATATGCATGAATTCTTAAAAATGGCTCTGTATGTGAACCATTATTATAGCCAGTATTAAGTAAGTTAGTGTAATTCTGAAGTACATAATCTATAATTAAATTCTGTCCTGCTGTATATTTACCAGCCAGATTAAATGTATTTGGTTGTACATCTTGTCCTGGACACCAGCCTGCGCGCGAATAAGTATATGTTCCACTTTGAGGCGAACAGCTATTAGTAGCACAATCTGTTTTCCATAAAACATGTGCAGCATCTTGTACTCCATCAAGCCATAAATAATTTGTAATGTTTTTAAATTCTGCAGCATTATCGGTGTTTGCCTGCCCATGCCCAGTTGAAGTAATTCTAACTTTTAAATCTTGCGTAGCTGATGGAATATTTATAGTTTGAGCAGGAAGGTCATATGAAATTCCAGGATCGCCATAAACCAGATAATTATTATTCCAAAGCGGAATAGCTTGACTATACTGATAAGCCGGAATGCCGGGTATTAATTCAAGCTGAACATTAACTAACCAACCCGAAGCTCCCCAAACCTGAACGTATGACTCAAATATTGTGCTCCCTGTTAGCATGCTTTTAAAGTCGGTTATGTCAAATGTCCAGCCGCCACAAGCTACACCAAAAGGAGTAATATATCTTGCAATCTCATATCTGTTTCCGTTTTTTAAAATATTTATTTGTGCTGCCTGATCCCATGGATCGCATCCGCCGGCTGGACAAGTAAGGTTTACATGAAGTAATATCTGGCTGTAATTATCAAAACTTTCGGGCATGTAAATAGGGGCAATGTGAGTTTGACCTGCAGCACCAAAATTATGCTGCACATGATCAAAAAGTAAAGTAGATTCAACCTGCTGAATTGTTTTTGTAATAGTATCGTTAATATTACTGTTGTCGCCTGATTTAGTTGTCCATGCTTTAAATGTGTATGAGCTTAATGATGAAAGATCTTCAGTTCCTGAAAAGGTGTACACATAGGTTTCAAAGGCATTAATAGTAACATTTGCTGTCTCGGTTTTTACTGTACCTCCGTTTATTTTGTAACTTACATCAAAGTTGCTGATGTTTGAACTAGTATAATTTTTTATTTCAATTTTAATTGTTTCTGCATTTGTAAAGCCAGGGCCAATCATACTTGGAGATGCAATTCCAATTACACCAATGTCGTTTACAGGAACAATAAATCCCTGTACCCAGTCGGTTGCTGCATCCATGTTTAATAATGTTGCATTATTCCCATTAGGTGATATGTCTGTAGCTGTAGTTCCTGTACCTTGGTTGAAGTTCCAATAAGCAACAAGTCCTGTTTCGCTTCCTGTTAATTCTTGAATGTAATTTGTCAGAATTTCTGCTTGTGTGCGGGCAACATTCCAGATTCTTACTTCATCAATCTGCCCATTAATAAGTCTTCCTGTCCATGTTGGATTGTCACCTAGAAACATTGCTGTGCCGGTTGATGTGTTATGTGTGCCAGTTGTTACATTTGTTGCTTGAAGAATGCCATTAATATAAACTTTTACTGTATTGCCGTCATATACCCCTGCAACATGATACCATTGATTAATGCCCATAACTGATGGAGATGTTGCTGCAACCCATGCATTATTAATAGATACAGAAAATTCAACTTTGCCACTTTGTCCAACTGTAAACGCATAACCTCTGTCTGGTGAAGTGGCTTGTTTACCAATTAAGGTACTTGATGAAACAGAGCTTCCCCAAACATCTATTTTAATCCACATTTCAACAGACAATGCTCCTGTAGGGTTTAGTTCAGGTGCATCACTAACACCCAATTTATCATTAACACCATCAAGGTCGAGGGCAAAATTTTGTGCATTTAAAAAATAGTTAAATGCAAAAATGCAGGTTATTAAAACTAAAAAGTTTTTCATGATGTTTATTTATTTTATTAGTATTTTTTGAGTTTTTATTGAATCTTTATAAATTACATTAACAATGTGTAATCCTGATCTAAGTTCCATAATATCAATAGTTATGTTATTTGAGTTACAATTAGTATTTTTAACTAATTTGCCATAACTATCGTAAATAATTATTTGTGTGTTTTCAGCATTGTCAATGTTAATATAATTATCTGCCGGTACAGGATAAATTTTAATATTGTTTAATATTTCATTATTTGAAATATCTGAAGTATGTCCCGCTAATCTGGTGCTCCCGTGTCCCAATGTGTAATAGCCATCAGTTAATTGTATGTTGTTAAAAATAATTGAATTATTATACACTATGCTTGCACAATATATAGGAATGAATTTTTCGGATGTATTATCCCATTTTAAAAGTGAATATAATGTGTCAGGTCTGTTTGATGGAATTGCTGTGCCGCCTGCAGCAGCTTCTGTTAAATTAAAAACTAATTGATTTAGAACAACGTTACCACCTTGATTTAAATACCAGACTCTGTTCATTCTTTTAAAATCTGAAGGAGCAATTACAGGTATATTTGTTATTGAAGTACCTGCTGAATCATTATGTCCAAAAATAACATATTTGCTAAATTCCTTGTTCTGAATTTTTGCAATTGCGGATAATCCATTATTTGTAAGTGCATATGAATATTGAGTTGCACTTTTGCCAAACCATGCTCCGTTTATTTCATGCATATTATACATTAGCGAATCGCCAACAGGTGCTTCAGAATTTTTCCATGAAAAGCATGGGTGACCATATTGTTTAATAATGCCATTTAAATTGTTTGGCGATTTATCATAAAAAACAGAATCTATTGAATTGTTAAAAGAATAATTTGCAACCAAACCAGGTTCATTTCCTTTTAATTCTTTATGTAAATATTCTTTTAATTGGGTTTGTGTTTTGGCAACATTCCAAACTCTTATTTCGTCAAGGCTTCCGTAAAATAAGTAAGCATAGTCCCATGGTGCCCGACCAATAATAAAAGGAGTTGTTCCTTGCGAAATCGGATTTTGTGGGAATATTGTTATTTCGCCTACATTTTCACCATTCATGTAATTTATCATTTGGCCAGTAGAAGAATAGGTTGTTGCCAAATGCACCCAAGCAGAATCTAATGGTAGCGGGCCAGTTCCTGATGATGGTATTTGTTGTGATGTTGGGTTTGAAATTTCGGTATAAATATTTAAATTTTGAAATCCCATAACATAACCATCGTTAAGTGCAGGCGATAATTTTCCCATTATTTTTCTGTTTTCACCAAATGTGAAAGCCTTTACCCATACTTCTAGTGTGATTTCGTTACCAGTATTAAATAAAGGGTTGTTAGCGCAATCTCCATGCAAGTCAGGTTGACCGTTAGTGTTCCAAATGTTATAATCGTTGTTGTAACATTTTCCTGAAGAGTTAGTTTGAGCATAACATGAAAATGTTAATACAAAAACAAAATGTAATAATAAATATTTCTTCATGTTTTATTAATTTTTATCCCACCATATTTTAGTTGAACCATTATCTGCTCCTTGATTGGCTATAGCATTCGCTACATTTTGTCCATTATATGAATATTCAGATGTAGGATAGCTTAATCTTACAGGGAGATTTGAATTATTAATTGGAGATCCATCATAGTTTTTTAATACTGGAAATCCTGTTCTTCTATATTCGCTATATGCTTCGTAACCATTTTCAAAAGCAAAAAGTATCCATTTTTGAGTGATGATTTCCTCAAGTGAAACCGGTTGTAAATTGTTAATATAATTATCAATTTCGGTATTAGAAATGTGAGTTGAGGTATCGCCATAAGTAACTTTAAAATCCATGTCTGCACGAACTCCTTCTTCATAAAAAGATTGAGCATTCCCAGGCCAGTAGCCATCTAATGCAGCTTCTGCTTTTAAAAAACATACTTCAGAATAACTTATAAGAACTCCGGGTGTGTTATTTCTCAAGAACCAACTTCCTATTGGTGAAATATCACCCCAAGAACCATCATCATAAGGATCAAAACTATCCCATATTGTTGAGTTGTTAGGTACAAGATTGGGAACGCCTTTGTATTTGTCAAACCAAGGAAGTGATTGCGAGAGGGGTGAAGTTCTTAAATATACTGATTTCCTAGGATCATTACTATTTAATAACAAATCAACAAGAAATTTACTTGGGTTGTTTTGTTCAACTGCCTGGGCAATAAAATATGCACCGTATAAATCATTTTTTTTGAATTGATTATATGGAAACAATGCCGAAAAAGAATTATTAGTTATTAAATCAGCATTTTTAAGTTCGTTAATTTCAGTTTGATATTTTGCATTATCAGCATATTTAATTCTTATTGCAAGCCTTAATCTTAATGAATTTGCAAATACTTTCCATTTATTAATGTCACCATTGTATATAAGATCTGAATTTGAAGAGAAAAATGGGAGAGAGGCATCAAATTGGTTTGCTGCTTCTTTTAATTCTTTTAGCATATCGTAATAAATGTCTTTCTGATTGTCGTATTCCGGTGTGAAATTTAGATTATTCATTCCTCCTAAAGCATTTGAATAAGGTATGTTTCCCCATAAATCAGTAAGGCGGTGGAATAAAAAGACTTTCCATATACGGGCAGCTGCAATTTTATTTTTCGCGGTTGCATCATTACCAATATTATTAATAAGTTGCTGAATGTTTGCTAAACCTTGTGTATATTGTTCTGTCCAGAATGCATCTTTACCACTTGGCATTATATATTCTTTTCCTGGTTCTACACCACCTCTGGTTGCCAGATACATATTCCAGTTCATTATACTCCATTGTTCAAGTGTAACGTCGGAATTGTAATTACTTACACCTTGTTTTAACGAATAAATAAATAAATTTTCAGGATTTGTTGAAGTCTGATCGTTTGGATTAACATTTAAATCAGCAAGATCTTTAACGCATGAACTTGTTAGTATTAATGCTGAAAACAATATGTATATAAAATTTCTCATTTTTTTATGTTTTAAAATTTTATATTAATATTAATTCCAATACTTCTTCTTCCCGGATAGGAGTATAATTCATAGCCTTGTCCGTTGCCATTTGTGAAAAATGATTCGGGATCAATATTCGGAACTTTACTATATATTAACCAAAGATTTCTGCCATATACAGCAACTGTAAATTCCTTAATTTTAATTTTGTTAAACCATTTTTCTGGTAATTTATAAGATATTGTGAGTTCTCTTAATTTTACATAACTGGCATCGTAAACAAATGGTTCGTGAATCTCATTTGTCCAGCTCGAAAACTGATCCCAATAAAGCTGAGGATTAACATATGTGCTATTTGTTTGGCCACTTACATCAACTCCATTAATTATAGTTCCTGCCTGATAAACACCTTCAGCCAGATAACCACCTGTTGGTGTCCAGTTATTAGGTGATATACCGGCTTCTTCTCTTGCTTTTTCTGATGTATACCATTCTTCTCTTCCTTCAAGAGTTTCTTTAAAGTTACCTGAATATCCATATCCATACATGTTTGAGCCAGCAAACATTTCTCCTCCTATTTGAGCATCAACTAGAAATGAAAAGGTAATATTTTTAATTGTAAAATTATTTAAGAGTGATAATTTAAAATCGGGATTAATGTTACCTAATATTTTAGGTACACTATCCTTTATATACATTCCGTTTTCATTTAATAATTTATTTCCATTATTATCTCTTAAAATTGCATTACCTACGATATCTCCGTATGGGTTGCCTGGTCGTGCTTCAATACTTAATCCCCAATGTTCTAACAAAACGTACTTTTCAACTCCATTAGTTAATTTTACTACTAATGAATTATTTTTTGTGTAATTTAATATGCTATTCCATGTGAATTTATCTTTTTTAATAATGTCTGCTTTTAATTGTATTTCAATACCTTTATTTTGAATATTTCCTGCATTTATTAAGGCAGCACTATAACCTGAAGTTGAAGATACAGGTGCTCTGATTATCTGATTAAATGAATTTGTTTTATAGTATGTTAAATCTATTCCAATTCTATTAGAAAATAATCTTATATCTGATCCAATTTCATTTGATATAAGTTTTTCGGGTAGTAATGATTTTGAAGGTACTACATTAACAATATATGCCCAGGTTCCGTATCCTTCGGTATTGTTAGTGTCTAATATATATGTAGGTTCCAACTGATATGGGTCAGTATCATTACCAACTCCTGCACGCGATAATCTTATTTTTCCATATGTTATTTTACCTTTTGTTAATTTATCTAAATTAAATAAATCAGAATAAACAAATCCAATATTTACTGATGGGTAGAAATAAGAGTTGTTTGCTTTCGGTAATGTTGAAGACCAATCGTTTCTTCCTGTAACTTCAAGAAATAAGTAGTGTTTCATGTCAATTTGTGCCGAACCATATACTGAATTTATAGCTTTTTTGTATAAAGTATTTCTTTGGCTAATTGGTTGTTTGCTGTTTTCAAGTGAATATACAAAAGGTTCGCTTATTCCTCCATTAGTGTTTGCATCAAAAATTTCTGATTTCTGATACATCGCATTTCCTCCTATGTTTGCTGTTAATGTGTAATTTTTATTTATTTCTTTTTGATAAGAAAGAAGGGCATCTGAATTAATTTGAAGTTGTTTCTTTTTGCTTTCGCTATAACTACCTAAAGAGCTTATTAGCCCATTCAGCGCTTGTCTGTTCCAGAAATTGTGGACAGAATAATCAGGAGCGGTTCTTAATAATAAACTAATGTTTTTAGATAATTGATAATTTAAAAAGATATTTCCAAATGTACGATCTTTTATGTCCTGATTTAATTCAAATTCTTTATTCCAGTATGGATTTGTTTGCCATTGCCAGTTCATATACCAGGTTTGTTCTTTACCGTTAGAGTCCATTAAATTATCTTCTAATGACTGATCGCTTATGTTTCTAGGCATCATAATGTAGTTTCTGCTAACATTAGTATGAGAATCTGAAAGACCTAGACGGTTTTTTGCTTTTTGCCTAACATAAGAAACAAAACCGTTTAATTTTATTTTATCAGAAAGTTTAACTGTGCTATTTAATCCAACATTTGTTCTAGAAACGGATGTTCCTGGGACAATGTCATTATTTCTTAAATCGGCAAACGTAAAACGGAATGTTCTTTTTTCTTTACCACCTTCAATAGAAAATGAATTGTTTGATGTTATACCATTTCTGAAAAAATCTCTATAGTTTTTTGGCTGAGGAGAAAAAGTGCTTTCTTTTCCATCCCAGTCGATAATTTTTTGATCTTCCATTTTTGGTCCCCAACTCCCAAAAGCTGATGAACTTGTAGCATCATATTCATAAATATTATCTGAATTTAATCTCCAGCAACCTTCAAATTTCCCATTTCTACCTGCACCATAAGTATTTTGAAAATCACTTAAAATATATGGCATATCAATGCTTGTGCTTGTGTTAAAAACAATGGCGATATTCTTACTAGCTTTTCCTTTTTTAGTTGTTATAAGTATAACTCCATTTGCTGCTCTAGATCCATACAATGCTGATGCACTTGCTCCCTTTAAAACAGAGATACTTTCTATATCATCAGGATTTATATCAGAAACTCCGTTGCCATAATCTGTTCCTCCCCATGTATTTTCTGAGCTTGATGTAGTTGAATTATTTATTGGCACTCCGTCAACAACAATTAATGCCTGATTATCATTAAAGGAGTTATTTCCTCTTAACACTATTCTACTTGATGAACCAGCCCCTCCATTTGTTGATGATACATTAAGTCCTGCAACTTTTCCTGATAAACTATTTATTACACTTAATTCTTTAGCTGTTTGTAATTCGTCGCCTTTTACTTCCTGAATTGAATAGCCAAGAGATTTTTTTTCTCGCTTAACACCTAAAGCAGTAACTACAACTTCGTTTATTAACTGAACATCTGGTTTTAGTTTAATGTTTATATTATTTCTATTATTAATGGGAATAATCTGGCTTTTATAACTTATTAAAGAAAAAACTAATGTGTCTTTCAACGAAACGTTAGTAAGAATATATTTACCATCAATATCAGTGTTTGTTCCTTTTTTTGTTCCTTTTACAATTACATTGACTCCAGGAATAGATAAATTATCTTCACTAGAAGTAATAACTCCTGATACAGAAATTGTTTGCCCAAAAATTTCGTTTATTGTAAATAATAAAACAATTAATAATAAGCTTTTTACAAAAAATATTTTTTGCATTTATAGTATCAATTTTTAGGTTGTAAACTCTCCATATTTCAAATTATCACTAAATCGATTTAGTATTTTGATTAAAAAAAACGAATTTGTTTTTGGTTATAGTTATTTAAATCAAATTATTACACATTAGTTTTTGTTATAATTTAACGTATATGCAAAAATATAAAATATTTTCACATTAATAGTTTTTAATTTAGAATTTTGAAATAATATATTGTAAAAGATTAATTATTAGCAATATAAAATCACCTCTAAATAGTGGTTGATATTTAGAGGTGACAAATTAATAATAACTGTATTTTTATTTGTGGATCTTTGTAACAGTAAATTCTGTTCTTCTGTTTAATTGGTGATCTGCATCTGGACAATCAATCCCATCTGCACATTTATTAAGTAGTTTTGTTTTACCATAACCTTTTGCTTTAATTCTATTTTTGTGTATTCCTTTTGAAATAATATAATCAACAGCAGATTCGGCTCTTTTTTGAGATAAATTATTATTGTATTCATTAGTTCCTCTGGTATCAGTATGTGATCCAAGTTCTATGTCAATATTGGGATATTCATTTAAAGTCTTAACAAGCTTATCTAATTCTACTGCTGCGTCAGATCTTATATTCCATTTGTCAAAATCATAATAAATGTTGTCTATTGCGTATGATTTGTTTTCTTCAATTTTGTCAAGAATTAAATCAACGTACATAGTGTCGTTACTTCTGTTTGTTGTTGTGTAAATTGATTTTGACTGTTGAAAATAACCTGGTTTCGAAGCTGTAATTTCATATACCGCACCGCAATTTTCTTTTTGAATCCATATTCCATTTTCGTCGGTTACTTTAGTGGTTGAATCTTCTTTAATTAAATCTTCAAATTTTACATTAACATTTCCAAGTGGAATAGTCATTTTGTCTTTTACTCTTTCCAATGTTGTAACAAAAATCATAAGTTTTTTTGAGAAATAATAAATGTCATCTTCTCCTTTTCCGCCTTCTCTGTTTGAAGATAAATAGCCCCTAATACCAGTGACGGTAAAATAGGGGAGAAAATCATCTTTGGGCGAATTAATAGGGTATTGCATATTTTCAGGAGTAGACCATTTATTTTTATCTCCATGCGTTTCAAAAATATCAAGTCCGCCCATTCCTGAATGCCCATCGCTGGAAAAGTAAAGTGTGCCATCTTTATCTAATATTGGAAATACTTCTTTGCCCTCAGTGTTTATTGTTGCGCCAGCATTTAAAGGATTAGACCATTTCCCGTCTGATTGAAGTAAGGAATAATAAATATCACTGTTTCCATAACCACCGGGCATATTTGAAACAAAATACATTATTTTACCATCAATTGAAATGCTTGGATGTCCAATAGAATATTCTTCAGAATTATTATATTCAAATGGTTTTACATCTTCCCATTTATTGTTTACAAGTTTCGCCGAATAAATTTCAAGTCTATTAACATAACTTTCAGGAATTGGTATTTCTTCCCAACTTGTTGGGTCGCTATTTGATGGCAATGGTTTTGTTTTCTGCAATTTTGTTAAGGTATAATAAATCCTTTCAGATGTTTTATCAAAAACCCCAGGGCCATTATGAAAAGTGCTGTTTATTCCTTCTGAAAGAGCAGATTCATTAGTTGCTTTATCTTCTTCTAATTCTGAAATATTAAACATTTTAAGGTAAGGATTACCTGTCCACCCAAATATTTCTTTTGATTCATATTGTTTGTTTTCAATAAGTCTATCTGATGAGTAAATAAAGCCATTTTTATAAGGAATTAATCCAAAATCAGAATTTTTAGTATTAAGCCCTTCAACATTTGTAACATCATACGACATAGGATTTGCAATCCAGTATTCTGCCTGTTTACACGATTCAATCCATTCAGGTAATTTTAATGAACGGTCTGGAAATAATTCTGCATATCTTTTATATTGTATTATAGCATTTTCATAGTCGCCTGATGATTTTAATACGTTTACATAGTTAATCATTTCAGCTGAATTATAAACAGACATTGAATTTATTTTTGAAAGCCATTTTTGAGCTTCACCAATATCATTCATCATTAAATAACAGTGTGCAATATCTCTTATGTCGCCAGATTTTCTTGGTGTACTAGATTTAAAATGCTCGTTGTATGTTGTTAGTGCATTTGAATATTGATAATTATCTTTTAATTCTCGTGCTTTGATGAGTTTTCTTTGAGCAATTGAAGTGCTAATAGTTAATATAGATATTAGCATTAAAGCACTTATTTTGAGTAAATATTTATTTGATTTCATGATTAAGTTTTTTAGAAATACCTAGGAGTAAACATTTTTGTTTTAGCCTTTTTGCTTATATAATATCCAAGTAGAACCTCGTGTCCTGGATAATCTTTTAAAGATGAAAGTGTCAAAGTATATGCATATCCGATACGGAAATTATCAGTAATGTTAATTTCAGTCATAAATAATAAAGCATCTCTGTTTTTTAAAGAGTTATCGAGTTCTTTTGTGTTAAAGATTCTAGCACCTGTACGTACACTAGCGCCAAGCCAGAATCTGTTGTTATATAAAAGAAATCCGCTTAAGTCAATATTTGTAGGAGCTTTAAAGTCTTCTTTTATCATAAAGCTTGGTTTAAAACGAAGCGAAGGACTTAGTTTAATTATATAGCCTGATGTTATGTAATAATGACTTGCCTGACCTGTTACTAATAAATCCTGGGATGATAAAGTATTCGCAGTTAAGTCTGAAACAGAAAAACCTGCATAAAACTTTTTGCCATAAAGAAATGCGCCAACTTTTGAGTCGAATCTGTAAGTGTTTACTTGATTAATTGGAATTGCAGGATCTATTTCATTTTGCATTAATAATTTGCTGCCATCAAGTAGGAAATACGATGCACCTGCAGAAATCCCTAGTGATAATCTAATATTTTGGCCTAATCTAAGTTTGTATGCATAACTTCCAAATAATGATCTTTGAGCTTGAGCACCAATTTGGTCATTAATCATATGTACTCCTAATCCCATACTGTTACTTACAGGGCCTTCAATACTAATTGACTGTGTGGTAGGTGATCCCTCTAATCCTGTCCATTGCGAAGAATAAATTCCTTGAAAATTTATTTCTCCTTTTGTTCCTGCGTAAGCAGGATTTATGATGAGCTGATTAAAAATATATTGTCCAAACTGTGCATTTTGTTGAGCGATACCAGCAACTGATATTAGCACTAGGGCTATTATATTTAAAAGTGTTTTCATGACTTTTGATTTTTATTTAATTTATATTATCTAAGAATTGTGATGTACCCGTTGAAAACTCTGTCTTCATCACACATGTTTACTTTCAAAATATAAAAGTAGGTACCTTCATTTAGTTGACTTCCATTCCAGTCATTAGTATAACCTTTTACAGTTAGTACTTCATTTCCCCAACGGTTAAATATTGCAAGTTGATTGTCTGGATATAATTCAAGGTTATCAATAGTCCAAAGATCATTTACGCCATCGCCATTAGGAGTGAAAACATTATTTATTCCAAGCTCCATTTCTGTTTGTCCCGCAAATACCGGACTATTGAAATAAGATTTACATCCAAAAATATCTGTAACGGTAAGGTAATAATCACCAGCATCAAGACCAGAAATAGATGGAGTAATTTGTCCGTTTGACCAATTGTATTGGTATATACCTTGTCCGCCAGTAGCTTCAATTGTTATTGAACCGTCCTTCTTTCCTGCGCAATTTGCATCAGTTACCGAAAGTATTTCAACATTAATTGGAGTTTGTGGTATTATATGAAATTCTGTTGAAATGCCACAACCCATAGGATCAATAATATCTAAAGTGTGATTTCCTGCAGAAATATTTTCAATAGTGTTATTTGTTAATAACTCGCCATTGTCAAGAATGTATGTAAAAAGAGAAGGGTCTGAGTTTACAACAACTTGTAATGATGCGTCATTTATTCCATAACATTTATTTCCTGAAATAATTATAAGATTTGCAATAATTTCTGCTGTTTCTGTAGTTTTAATTAGATGAGCTTGTGATATGCAATTATTTGCATCCATTACGTATATTGTTAAAATGCCAACACTTAAACTATCAAAACTATTTGAAGATTGATAAGTTACACCACCGTCAATTGAATATTGATATGAAGGTGTTCCTCCGGTTGCACTTACTTCTACTATTACTTCGTGAGTTCCGAAGCAAGCTAAATTTGTTTGAATTGCTGTAATTGTTATAGAATCAGGACTGTCAATCTGAATCTGGTTAGTCATTGTTGTACATCCGAATTCATCTGTAATAATTATTGAATATGAACCAGCAACTAATCCTGTAAATATATTATTGGGTTGATAACTGTTTCCATTAAGTGAGTATGAGTAACTACCAGTACCACCTTGTGCAATTACTGTAAGCTCACCATTGTTTCCATTGTAACATAAAATGGATGATGTTATAACAGCCGATGCGGAAATTATGGTAGGGTTTTCTATCATAATTGTTTCTGAATTTGCAAAGCAATTATTTTGATCAAAAACTGTGATAAGATATGAACCACTTGTAAGGCCATTAAATATATTGGAACTTTGAGTCTGGTTTCCATTTAAACTGTAAGAATAATATCCGGTACCTCCTGTTGCAGTAACTGTAATTGAAGCGTCACTTGCATTATTACATGAAACTTGTGCCGAGCCAACTGCTGATGCAGTAAGTTGAGCTGGATTTGAAATTAAAATTTCAGAAGTAGATGCAAGGCAATTGTTCTGGTCGAATACATTAATTACATATGAACCACTTGTAAGTCCAGAAAACACATTTGAACTTTGTGATATTCCTCCATTTAAACTGTAAGAATAATATCCGGTACCTCCTGTTGCAGTAACTGTAATTGAAGCATCACTTGCATTATTACATGAAACTTGTGCCGAACCAACTGCTGACACAGTTAATTGAATTGGATTTGAAATTAAAATTTCAGAAGTAGATGCAACGCAATTGTTTTCATCATATACTTTAATTGTATATGATCCACTTGTTAGTCCAGAAAATATATTTGAACTTTGTGCTTGCCCACTATTTAAAATGTATGAATAGGTTCCTGTTCCTCCTTGGGCAGTTACTGTTATTATTCCGTCATTTGCATTGTAACATGAGACTTGCGAAGAGCTAACTGCTGAAATAGAAAGTAAATCTGGATTTGCTATAATAATACTTTGTGTAGAAGCAAAGCATTCAAATTCGTCATATACTGTAATTATATATGATCCACTTACAAGTCCGGTAAATAAATTAGAACTTTGTACTTGTCCTCCATTTAAACTATAAGAATAAGATCCTGTTCCGCCGCTTGCAGTTACGGTTATTGAACCGTCACTTTCGTTATAACAGCTAACTTGACTAGAGCCGATAGCTGATGCTGTAATTTGTTCTGGGTTAGCTATAACAACTGACGAAGTAGTGGCAAAGCATTCAAATTCGTCGTATACTGTAATAATATATGATCCGCTTGCTAGTCCGGTAAATATATTAGAACTTTGTATTTGTCCTCCATTTAAACTATAAGAATAAGATCCTGTTCCGCCAGTTGCAGAAACTGTAATAGAACCATCGTTCTCGTTGTTGCAGCTAACTTGTGAGGAACCTATAGCTGTTGCTGCAATTTGTTCTGGATTAGCAATAATAATCGACGAAGTAGAAGCAAAGCATTCGTTTTCGTCGGTAACATTAATTACATAAGTTCCACTTGTTAGTCCGGTAAAAATATTAGAACTTTGTACTTGTCCTCCGTTTAAGCTATAAGAATAAGTGCCAGTTCCGCCATTTGCGTTTGCAGTAATCGAACCATCGCTTGAATTATTACATGAAACTTGAGCCGAGCCAATTGCTAAGGCTGAAAGAGGTTCGGGATTTGAAATAAATAATGGCAAAGAAGGAGAAGAACAATTGTTGCTATCAAATAAAGTAACAATATATGAGCCACTTGAAAGATTGCTGAATATATTTGAACTTTGTGCTATTCCTCCGTTTAGACTATAAGAATAAACTCCGGTTCCTCCATTAGATAAAGCTGTGATAACACCATCGCTTGAATTGTTGCAACTTACCTGAGATGAACCAGTAATTGAAACTGAAAGCTGATTTGGATTTGCTATAACAACAGTTGCACTTATACTACATTTTTTTGAATCAATAACATTTATTAAATATGTTCCTGCTGATAAATTTGAAAATACATTTGAAGTTTGTGCAAGTGAATTGTTAATACTATATGAATATACACCAGTTCCACCTGTAGTTGTTATTGTTATGACTCCATCGTTGAAATTATTACATGAAACTTGAGTCGATGCACTTATATTGATAACTAGAGGAAGAGGATTTGTTATGGTAAATGAAGAACTTGTAGCAAAACAATTATTTTCATCATAAACACTTATGTTATATGTTCCACTTGGTAAATCAGTAAAAACATTTGAATTTTGAATTGCTCCGCCATTAAGGCTGTATGAATACGATCCTGTTCCACCATTTGCATTAGCTGTTATTGTTCCATCATTTCCATCATGACATGAAACCTGACTAGAACCTTCAATAGTTATTCCTAATGGTAATGGATTAGCAATGTTTAAAGCTGAAGTAATTGCAGAACAATTATTCTGGTCAAATACTGTAATAATATATGATCCACTTTCTAAACTGCTAAATAAATTAGAGGTTTGAGGTTGTGCCCCATTTAAACTATAAGAATAAGCTCCAGTTCCTCCAAAAGCAGATACTGTAATTGAACCATCATTGGCATTGTTACATGAAACTTGAGAAGAGCCAACTGCAGAAGCAGAAATTGTTGAAGGATTTGATATAACAACAGACTGTGTGTTTGTAAAACAACTATTCTGATCATAAACTGTTATTAAATAAGAGCCGCTGGGCTGTCCTGAAAACACATTTGAACTTTGAGCTGCACCACCGTTTAAACTATAACTATATGCTCCAGTTCCACCGGCTGCTGTAACAGTTATTGAACCGTCGTTTGCATTGTTACAAGAAACTTGTAAAGAACCAACTGCCGAAGCAGAAATTAATGTTGGGTTTGCTATAACAACAGATGAAGTAGAAACAAAACAATTATTCTGATCAAATACTGTAATAATATAAGAACCACTTGCAAGTCCTGAAAATACATTTGAGTTTTGTGCAGCTCCACTATTAATCGAGTAACTATATGCACCAGTTCCACCATTTGCAGATACAGTAATTAAACCGTCGCTTGCATTGTTACAAGAAACTTGTAAAGAACCAACTGCCGAAGCAGAAATTAATGTTGGGTTTGCTATAACAACAGATGAAGTAGAAACAAAACAATTATTTTGATCAAATACTGTAATTATATAAGAACCGCTTGCAAGTCCTGAAAATACATTTGAACTTTGAACTTGTCCGCCGTTTAAGCTATATGAATATAGTCCTGTCCCTCCATTAGCTGTAACGGTTATCGCTACATCGCTTGAATTATAACATGAAACCTGAGAAGATCCAGATGCAGATGCAGAAAGTAAAATTGGATTTGCAATTGTAAAAGTTGAAGTGTTAACTGAGCAAGAATTTGCATCCTTAACTGTTACTACATATGAACCTGATGGTAATTCAGAAAAAATATTTGAACTTTGGAATGCTCCACCGTTTAAGCTATATGTTAAATCTCCTGTTCCTCCAGTTGCTGTAACAGTGATTAAACCATCGCTCGAATTATGACAAGAAACTTGCGATGAACCAACTGCTGAAGCAGAAAGTAAGGCTGGATTTGAAATAATAAAAGAAGCAGTATTAGCAAAGCAGCCTTTTTCATCCTTTACTGTTATAACATAAGATCCAGATGTTAATCCTGTATAATTATTTGATGATTGATATACTCCGCCATTAAGACTGTATGCGTATGAGCCTGTTCCTCCGGTTGCTGTAACGGTTATTGAACCATCGCTTGCATTGTTACAGGAAACTTGCGATGAACCAACTGCTGAAGCAGAAAGTAAGACTGGATTTGAAATTGTAATAGTTGAAACGTTAACAGTACAAGAATTTGCATCTTTAACTGTTATTTCATATAAACCAGATGGTAATCCCGAAAAAATATTTGAACTTTGGAATACTCCACCGTTTAAACTATATGTTAAATCTCCTGTTCCTCCATTTGCCGTAACAGTGATTAAACCATCGCTATAATTATTACAAGAAACTTGCGATGAACCAACTGCAGATGCTGCCAGTAATATGGGATTAGCTATTGTTATTGGCGAAGTAGTTGCAGAACAATTATTTTCATCTTTTATAGTAATAATGTAATTACCTGCTGAAATTCCAGTAAAGATATTTGAACTTTGGTATGTTCCTCCGTTTAAACTGTAAGAATAAGCACCAGTACCACCAATAGCAGTTGCAGTAATTACTGCATCATTAAAGTCATAACAGCTAACTTGTGAAGAACCGTTAATGGTAGTAGTTATATTAGAAACAGAAATAGACTGAGTTGCTGTCGAACTGTTACCGTGAATATCTGTTGCGGTCCAAGTTAAAATTGTTGTTGCTCCTAAAGGGAATGAGTCAGGTGCATTGTTAGTAATACTTAATATTCCGCAATTATCTGTAGCTGTAGGATTGCTAAGATTAACTATTGAAGTGCAAGATGTTATTTCCTGAGGGACAATAATAACAGGTGGAATAATATCTAAGACTGTAATTGTCTGCACTTGATTTGCAGCTGAATTGTTACAATTATCAATTAAACTCCAAGTTCTATTTATTATAAGAACTATCTGACCAGTTCCATTTGAAATTGCATCAGTATATGTTGCTTGTAAATTTGAAGAACAATTATCTGATTCATTAGTAACATCTCCTGTTAATGCAATACTTGCATCATAAATACAGTTTGTGCCAGCATATATTGTTTTATCTGCTGGTCGTGTAAATGTAGGTGCTGTGTTGTCATTAATTGTATATACATATTTCCAAACAGAACTTAATCCGGCACAATTTGTATATGTGTAAGTATATGTTTTAGTTCCTGTACAAATAATATTTACTGGATTATTTATAGTTGAAGTTAATACAGGGAGAATATTGGTTCCGCAAAAATCTGTTACAACTGGTGGAGTAGGGATAGTAGCATCTGCTATGCATTGAACTGAAGATGAGCCGTTGGAAGGAACTATTGGGGCATTTGTTATAATTTTTAAATTTGAATAAGTATATTCACCTAAAAGAAGTGTGCATCCGCTTCCACTATTATAACTTAAAACTCCTTTTATTGAACCGTTGCAATTTGCAGATGCAAATTGTGAAGGAATTGTAAAAGTTCCATTAATTCCGGTTGCAAAACCAACTAATATATTGTTCATAGTAAATGCCCATGAATAAAAATGTTGGCCAATATTACAAGTAGTTTCGTCTGATAAAATTGTGCCACTATATTGTATAATGTTTGTGCAGCCTGATTGACTAATTTCAAGTTGAGCCACTTGAGGGCAAGGGACACAAACATCTGGGTTTGGAAATTTATTTTTTATAATTGTACATGCAGCATTCTGATAATTAATCCAAGAATTTCCTGCTTTATGTATACCACAAGAATTTGAGTTTTGTGCAACTATTGAATAATTAAGAGTAACAATTTCATTATTTATAAAAGTAAGCGGCCATGTAATTACCTGACCATTTATAGATGCAGTTTCTTTAGACACAACAAGAGATCCTGGTATATATGCAAATCCGTTTGCAATAGTGTCCGAAATCATAGGTGAACCAGGAATTGCTTTTGCAGCCCATTGTAATTGACCAAAAATTTGTGTGTAAATTCCATTTAAATCAGCTGCAGATTCTGTAACAAAATATCCTGAATTCTGTGCAGTATTTAATGTATTTTCTGCTACAGTTTGTGTTGCTCCTGAAATTCCTCCAAACAAACCAACAGTATATACTTTATTCGGATAGGTGACTGCTCCTACAGTATAGGATTGTGATTCCTGACCTCTTAATGATGCTGAATTTGTACAGGCATTTGCCACTGTTGGTGTACTGGTACAACTTCCTTCATATCTATCATTTGTTGCGCTATATGTACTTCCAATATTTGCAACACCATCAGTTAAAAGTAAAATTGATCGTAACACATTACAATCTGTTCTTCCTCTTGATTTCATTTCTTTATTTGCCTGATAAAAACCATCAGCAATATTTGTTGATCCATTAGGAACCATATTATTAATTTTATTAATAATAAGAGTCGAATCACTTGCATAACTCAATTGAATATCCTCTGTTCCATAAGATGAAAAGCTTACTATTCCAACTCTGTTTATATTTCCTGCATTATTTGTTGGATTAAATATTTTTCTAACAAAGTTTAATGCAGCTGTTTTTGCATATGACATTGAAGAAGGTGAGCCCGATGACATGCTACCCGAAATGTCAATAATAAGAATAACATCTATCGGAGCTGGCGTTGAGTTGCCTGTTACTTTAAGTTGAACATCAAATTGATTACATGTTGTGCTCTGTTGAATTACAGTTTTATCTAATGTTATTTGACCTATCGCTAAATTTGTTGTTAAAACAATAAAAATTGAAGCAATAATTATTGTTAAATACAATGGAAATAATTTTGAGTTTTGTATGGTGAGTTTCATAAGGCAATGTTTTAAGTTTTAACTTTTTTAATAATAAAAAATGTTATTGTTCATCTGGGTTTGGAATAAAAGTATAAAGCGTTAATGATGGTGAATAAGTAGGGCATTTATCTGAAATAGCATTAACTAAAAGATTATTCCATCTTTCTATTGGTGTTCCTGCTGGAACAGTCACTTTTACTTGAAAATTTAATAGTTCATATGGTTTTAAAACTAATTTACCCTCAATATCATTTCCTGTTTCGTTTAAAAATGTAGCAGTTAAAAACACATTATTTTTAGTGGCTGTGTTATCAGGATTTTTTTCAGAATTCTTATTAAAAACTGAAAGCTTTACTTCAATCTCATCGCTACTATTATTTTGTAATTCCATAAAATAAACTCTACCTTCTTTGTTTACAGATTCAATATTGTTTTTTACACTTATATTATATGTGCATTTTTGAGCATTTGAACTGAAAGCGGATAAGATGGTTAGAAATACAACCAGAATAACTCCAAAAGCTATATTATTTAATTTAGAGTTTATTGCTTGTGAATTTGTTGAGATGCTGTTAATATTTTTCATGATTATTGATTTTAATTGTTATTTAGAATGAATCTAAACTGTAAAAAACGGCAAATAATATATGAATTCAAAATGCTTTATTGAATTCAAAATTAATTGATTATGCTTTAAATTCGAATAATTGTTTAACGCTCATAATGTAAAAGATTGGTCGCTATTCTTATTTAGACAAATTTAAAATAAGAACCACATTCGTGCAAATATTTTAGCATTTACTTTTGAAAAAGTTGACTAAATATTAAAAAATAATGTTAGAATTAGTCTTTTTAATGTTCAAATTTAAAATTGTTTTTAATTTCCATAATTTTGTGGTAGTAATAAAATTTAAAGAGTCATTTTTAAAGTCGTTAAAAATTTATTCTAATACCTTTTAACTTTATTTATCTTTGCATAAATAGATAAAATATCTTTTGTGCCAAAAATGAAGTTCCTTACCGAAGAAGAAAAGGCTGCTATAGAAAAAGAATATAGCGCTATACTTAAATCATGTCCTCGTTGCAGAACAAAAGAAGACAAGGAACTAATCAGAAAAGCATTTGATTTAGCTAATGAAGCACATCAAGGAATGCGCAGAAGATCAGGTGAGCCTTATTTTTATCATCCGATTTCAGTTGCAAAAATAGCTGCTCATGAAATAGGACTTGGAGCAACCTCAGTAGTATGTGCTTTATTACATGATGTTATTGAAGATACCGATTATACATTAGAAGATCTTCAGGTGCTTTTTGGTGATAAAATAACTAGAATAATTGATGGTTTAACTAAAATTTCTAATGTATTTGAGCAAGGGAGTACTTCACTTCAGGCAGAAAATTTCAGAAAAATGTTGCTTACACTTTCAGATGATGTAAGAGTGATTCTGATAAAACTTGCAGATAGATTGCACAATATGCGTACTTTAGACTCAATGCCTGAGTACAAGCAGTTAAAGATTGCAGCAGAAACTTTATATCTATATGCTCCACTTGCTCATCGTTTAGGATTATATGCAATAAAAATTGAGTTAGAAGATTTAAGCTTAAAACATCAGCATCCTGCAGTATTTGATGAAATACAAAAAAAACTAACTGCTAGTGAGGCTGATAGACAACTGTATATTGATCGCTTTAGTGAACCTATAAAAAGTAAGCTGAAAGAAAACGGCATTCATTATACTATTTCAGGACGACCTAAATCTGTATTTTCTATTTGGAATAAAATGCAGGTTAAGGGTGTGGCGTTCGAAGAAATATTTGATCTTTTTGCAATTCGAATAATTTTTGATCCAGATCCATCATTGCCTGAAAAAACTCAGTGTTGGAGTTTATATTCTCAAGTTACAGATATTTATCAGCCTAAACCAGATCGTTTGCGCGATTGGGTTAGTACTCCAAAAGCTAATGGCTACGAAGCATTACATACAACTGTAATGGGGCCTGATGGTAAATGGGTAGAAATTCAAATTCGTTCTAAAAGAATGGATGAAATTGCCGAAAGGGGATATGCAGCTCATTGGAAATATAAAGGCGAGGGAACTGATGAAACTGAACTCGATAAATGGATTAAAAGAATTCGTGAATTGTTGGAAAGTCCTGATGCAAATGCATTAGAATTTTTAGATGAATTTAAAATGAATCTTTTTTCATCCGAGATATTTGTTTTTACTCCAAAAGGGTTGTTAAAAAGACTCCCAAAAGGAAGTACTGCACTTGATTTTGCTTATGATATTCACTCTCAAATTGGAGATAGGGCAATTGGTGCAAAGGTGAATTATAAGCTTGTTTCATTAAGCCATGTACTGGCAAGTGGCGATCAAGTTGAGATTTTAACAAGCGACAAAAATGAGCCTCAAAAAGAATGGTTGAATTTTGTTACAACAGCAAAGGCTAAATCCAGAATTAAAGATAAATTTAAAAGCGAACGAAAAGATTTAATTGAAAAAGGAAAAGCTATTCTTGAAGCAAAATTTGAGGAATTAGAAATTCCTATTACCAGCATGCTTTTTAAAAAATTAATGGTTGGTTATGAAGTTTATTCAAAAGAAGATATTTATTATAAAATTGGTGCTGGTGAAATTGATATTGAAAATGTTCAGAAAGTTATAAATCGTAAAACAAGAAATAAATTTATAAGATACTGGCGTTTGCAGATTACCAAAACAACATCTAAAATTCCTTTATTAAAACGAACAACTGAATCTTCATCTTTACTACCAGAATTAAAGCCAGTAAATAGAAAGGTTCCCTTTATTGTTGATGAAGATTCTAATGAGCAGAATTATAGTATTGCAAAATGTTGTAATCCTATTCCTGGAGATGAGGTTGTAGGGTATCTTATTGACATGTCTAATGTTATAATACACAAAAAGAAATGTCCTAATGCACAAAAACTTATGTCTAGTTTTGGTGATAAAATTGTTACAGTAAAATGGACAACAAAAAAAGTGCTTTCATTTCTTGTAAGAATAAAGGTAAATGGCTTGGATAATATTGGTGTAGTAAATAATTTAACTACTCTTATTTCAAAAGAATTAGACGTAAATATGCGGACAATTTATTTTGATGCTGTTGACGGGGTTTTTGAAGGATTTATCGATCTGTATATTCACGACACCTATGATTTAGATGCTTTAATTAGGGACTTGAAAAAGATTAAAGGAATTAATTCTGCTAAACGTGTAGAAAAAATCGAGGAAGAAATTCCTGAATAATAACAAATTAAAAAAGGCTTCAATTGAAGCCTTTTTTAATTTGTTATTATTTGGTGTTATCTAATGATTGAAACAACACCAGTAACTGGTTCGTTATCGTCAATAATTACAATATAAATATATCCTCCCATTGGTAAATCTTTACTGTTATGTATTCCGTTCCATCGATTTACTTTATCAAAATATCCTAATCCTGTTCCAGAGTATAAGAAAAGCTTATTACCCCAACGATTAAATATTTCAACCGATACTTTAGAATAATATTGAATGTTTTTTATTTCAAAATCATCATTATTGCTATCATTGTTAGGGGTAATTACTGTTGGAATTTCAATAGGAAGTTCAGGTATATCAATTGAGATTGTGTCGGATTCCTGACAGGAGTTTAAGTCTGTAACTGTAACAATATAAATGCCATTTGATAAACCAGTAAGATCTTCGGTATTTGCACTATTAGACCAATTGTATGTGTATGGCAATAAGCCGCCTGTGACTGTAATGTCAATATTGCCTTGATTGTTAATAGAGGTTGTAGTAATATTTGTAATTGAAATTGCAGTTGGATTTAATAATGAAGAGATAGATGTCAATGTGCAATTATGAGCATCAGTAATTGTTAGAGTATAAATTCCTGCACTAACATTTGTTAAATTCTGGGTTGAGTAATTTCCTGTCCATGCATAGCTGTAAGCCGGTGTTCCACCTGAGATTACAACTGAAACTGAACCGTTTGTTCCGCCAAAACAAGTAGGATTTGTAATGGTAGGAATTATTGAAAGAGCATTTGGCTGAGCAATAGAATTTAAAGA
The DNA here is from genome assembly GCA_903837285.1 of uncultured Bacteroidota bacterium. Classification (GTDB taxonomy): domain Bacteria; phylum Bacteroidota; class Bacteroidia; order Bacteroidales; family GWA2-32-17; genus GWA2-32-17. Next base: position 47,824 of record CAILUD010000100.1, read on the forward strand.
AGTTGAAGTACATCCATTATTATCAGTTGCTATTACAGAATATGTCCCTGGTGCTAGATTGTTTATTGTGGCTCCATTTTGAGGAGGTGTTGTATTCCAGATATATGTGTAAGGAGTAGTACCACCTGAAACACTTGCACTCAAAGAGCCATTGTTTAAGCTATTACATGATATATCCAAAGAAGATATTGATGTACTTAATAAAGTCGGTTGAATAATTGTAAAGGATAAATTAACTGAACAAACACCAGTAATATCTGAAACAGTTACGAAATAATTTCCTGCAGGTAAACCATTTGCTGTGTTCGTAGTATTAGTAATATCGTGTAGCCAAATATATGTAAAAGGTGCTGTTCCATTAGTCATAGCAGCTGTTGCAGATCCATTTGTTTCGCCAAAACAATTAACATCGGTTTGAGTTATTGTTCCGGTTCCGGTTCCTGAAGCTGGACTAACAATTATTGCTGATGAAGTAGTACAACTATGACTATCTGTAACAGTTACATTGTACGTTCCAATTGGTAAATTTGAAATAGTAGGTGTGCTGCCTGCAATATCCCAAGTATAAGTATAAGTTGGTGTGCCTCCTATTGGGATAACAGTTACACTACCTAATACTCCACAGCCTGCATTTACTACAGTTGAATCAAGAAGAAGCTGATTTGGTTGAATAATAGTAACTGGAACCGTATCAATACAAGCACCTAAAGAATCAGAAATTATTACGGAATAAATGCCTGCAATTAAATTAGTCGCAGTTGCACCTGTTTGAAGGTCAGACCAAGCAAATGTGTAAGGAGTTGTTCCATTCACCATTGACACTGTTGCAGAACCATTATTACCACCATAGCAAGAAACATCTATTTGGTTATTAATTAGGCCGGTTCCAACAGTTGGTGTTAATGCTACAACTACAGCAGAAATTTGAGTGCAATTATTAATATCTGTAACAGTTACTTGATAACTGCCAGGATTAAGATTAGAAATGGTAGAAGTTGTTAATGTGTTTATCCATTCATATCCATATCCAGGAGTGCCACCTGTAGCAGAAATTGATGCAGTTCCTTGAATGTTGCAAGAGACTGGAGTTGCTGTTGGAGTTAAAACTATTTGAGTTGGTTCAGTAATTGTTGCTTGATCACCCGTTCCACATGTACCTGCATCTTCTACGTGCATGTTATAGGTTCCAGCTGTTAAACCAATAAAAGTATTACTTGCAACAAGAGGGCCTCCGTTAATAGAATACAATGTAGCTCCCGTTGCATGAACAATTATTTGTCCTGCTTGTCCGAAGCAAAGTGGGTCAATTACTTCAAGTGAATCAATTGAAGGGCCTGAAGAATTTGTTACTTGAATATTTTGAGAAGCAGTACAACCTGTATTATTCTTTACAACTACTGTATATGTTGCAGAATTCAATCCTGTAAAATTGGAGGTTGTATAATAAGTGGCTCCTCCATCAATTGAATATTCAAGTGAAATTCCAGTTGCAGATATTGTAATTGTTCCATTAGGAACAAGACAACTTGTAACTTGAGTTTCAACAATATTTGTAATAACCGGAAGTGGATTAATAGTTAATATTATATTGTCTATAGCTGCAATACAAGGTCCAGTTGGGTCATTTGATGTTGCTGTTAAAGTTGTAGTTCCTGCTGAAATTTCACTTGCCGAAGGTGTGTATAAAGTAGAAATTGAAGTAGGATTTGCAAAAGTTCCCCCACCTGTTGATGTCCAGGTTAATGAAGTTGAGCTTCCACCTATGGTTGCAGAAACAGTTGCGTTTTCGCCCGAACAAATTGCAAAATCACTAATTGCATTTAAAGTAGCAGCAGTATTAATTGAAATGAGAATGTCATCGGTAGAAGAAACACAAGGGCCGGCTCCATCTGGATCACCGCTTGTTAGTGTCAAAGTTATATTGCCAGCTAAAATATCATTTGAACCAGGTGTATATGCTGAACTAAGTGTAGATGCAGAACTAAATCCTCCATTTCCAGGTGTTGACCAAGTAACTGGAGTTGAAAAACCTGTTTGAGAACCAGTTAAATTAGCAATATCTGTGGCACAAATTGTTTGATCACTTCCAGCTAAAATCTGAGTCGCAAGATTTATAGATATTACAATATTATCTGTTACTGATGGACAAGGCCCAGTTGGATCATTTGATGTTGCTGTAAGAGTTACATTACCAGCAGCAATATCTCCCGCGCTGGGCTGATAAGTAGGTGATAATGTTAAACCATTTGATAATGCACCACTACCTGGTGTTGACCACGAAACGCTTGTTGCACTTCCACCAATATTAGCATCTGTAATCGTGTAATTGTTTCCAGAGCAAATTGTTACGTCGGAACCAGCATTTATTGTTGCTGCTTGTGATATCTCAATTGAATTGATAAATGTTGCTACTCCACATCCACCTGAAGCTGCAATTGTATTAGTAACAGAATATGTACCCGGAGTTGAAGCAGCAATATTAATTTCACCAGTACTTGTACTTACCCATACTAATCCTGTACCAGAAGTTTGAGAATATGTTCCATTGCTTCCAGTTGTATGTATAGGTGTCGGATTTGAAACTGATTGACAATATGGTCCGCTATAACTGAATTGTGCATCAAAACCAGATGTGATGGTTAAGTTTGCAGAATAAGTGTTAGGACAGGTTCCGCCAACTGAGTATGTAATAGAATATGTATTAGGTGTACTTCCGGCAAGATTAATTAATCCAGTACTTGCATTTATGGAAAGACCGCCTAGTGGTGTATATGTAAATGCTCCTCCGGCAGTATTGATAGTTGGAGCTGGATTTGTTCCGGATTGACAATAAGTTCCTGAACTATATGTAAAACCTGCATTGGCAAGAGGTGTTATAGTTAATGTCATAGAATTGGTGCCTGAAGCACAAGGTCCTGTTGCAGACATTGTAAGTGTTACACTGCCTGCTGAGATATCTCCGGCACTTGGTGTATATGTTGGAGTTGTAGTATTTCCGCCAGTAAAACCTCCCGAACCACTTGATGACCAGCTGCAACCAGTTGCACTTCCGCCATAACTAGCACCCGAAATGGTGACTGTTTGGTTAGAGCAAATTGAACGTGGACCACCGGCATTTGCGGTAGCTGCTGCGTAAATATTTACTGTAACTGCAGTTCTTGGGCCAGCACATCCTGCTACTGTTGTTTGCACATAATATGTAGTTGTTGCTCCTAACGCTGGAGTAGTATAACTTGCATTAGTTACTAGAAGATTTCCTCCACTTGCTGCATCATACCATTGATATGTTCCTCCAGGTGCAGTTGCTGTTAAAGTTGCTGAGCTTCCTGAGCAAATAGTTGTTCCCAAAGCTGTAGGGGCTACAGGAGTTGGTAAGGCAGTTATTGCTCCGGTAGCTGATGAAATACAGCCACTTCCATCAGTTACAGTAACTGTATAGTTGCCAACTGGCTGGCTATTGACACAAGCATTTGACCCTAAACCTCCAGCCCAATTGTATACGTAAGGGGGTAAACCTGCATTAATTACAGCACAAGCTGAACCTGAACTAGCTCCTGAACAAGTACTATTTGTTTGAACAGTTACCGATCCAGGAGGCACTCCTAATATTCCTAGGTTTGTCCAATCTATAATAAAGCCAGAACCTCCTGGCGACCAGTTGTTTACCATTATCATATAAGTTTGTCCAGCCGTAACAAGTAAATCATTTACCCAGCCATTTCCACAAACATCTTCACTTGCATCTGAACCATTATTTGCTACACCGCATCCAACTAGCCCATTTTCGAATGTAAGATTTGTTGCACTGCTTAATCCTGTCCATCCGTTACCGTTATCAGGTAATCCATCGCCGCTTAGATCAGAAGCTGCATAACTACAGCGAATAGGAGCACCTAAAGCTCCGCAGTTTGGATTAGGTCCATAAATAGCAAAATCATAATCATCAATACTACTTGTTGGTTTTAACGTAAAAGCTAATGTTCCGGTTGTTCCAACATAAACGGTATACCAGTTTGAAAAGTTTTCAGCGACAACACAACCCGAGCATTCAGATGTTAATCCAGGACCTGTAGACGATCCTGTAACTGGACTGTCTCCGCATACAGCAGCTGCACTTGTGCAGTTGTTATCTTCAGTCACAGTAGGGCCACCAGCACATGGGACGCAAGAAAGTGAAATGGTCCATCCGGGTCTGACTACTGAAGCATCTGAATAAAAGCGAAAACCTAGACATCCGCTTCCATCAGTGCTTGTAAATGGATTACCCCATGCTCCTGCAGTAGTATTAGGTACTGCAAAAGTATTACAACCCTGCCATAAAGTAGTGCTGTTTTGAGTAGGTCCGTTTAATACGCTTAGCCAATCGTAACAAGCAGCTCCATTCGCTTCAATATCCATTGATGTAACTGTAGCTCTTACGCAATTTCCTGGAAGTCCTGGACAAAAGGTTCTGTAAACCTGAGCTATATTTAGTGCATAATTACTTGAAGCACCTCCATTATCGTAATAAGTACCACTACAAGTATTTACCATACAAGTTCCTAGATTTGAGTTTTGTAATCCTAAAGTAGGATGAGTATAAGTAACACCTGGAGGCGAACAGGTTGCAGAAAGTGTCATACATGTACTAACATTTGTACATGGGTATTGGTCAACAAGAATTCGAACTGTACCTGTAAAAGTAGCTACCCAGGTAATTGTAGATTGTGGGTTACAACCATCGTCATTGTATGCAATATAAGCACCGGTTCCATTGTTGTAAAGAGATATTTCAGTATCAAAGTCAGTATCACCGCATGTTTGAAATGTATATGTATTACCTAAAACAACATTACAAGTACAATACTCACCTCCAAAAATACATGAGGTATACTCACTTCCTGGACATGATGGAGGTGTTATATCTATCCAAAGTGTATTATCGTTTGCGCATTGAGAATAAGAGTTTTTTGGAAGAATTAGGCTTAAAAAAGTAAAAGCTAAAATGCTGAAATATATTTTTTTCATAACTGTAATTGTTAGTTTTTAGATACTTGATGTTAGTAGATTAATTATCATTTATAGGATTAGTATTCGTATCCTCCAAATAATACTTATCAGGATTTGCAAGTATTTGCCTTTGTTTAATTTCTGGCATTTTTTGAAACTCTTCAATTCTTACTCTAATTTTGACATTAGATGGTTTTGCTCCAAACCATTTGTCATACTCCTGTGGATTATTCTGAAATAAAAGAAGTTTAGCTTGTTTGTAGTTTTTCTCATCCTCTGATTGTATTCCAGTTGGAGTATATCCGGGAATTTTAAATGTTCCATCTTCATTATACATGGAGTTTTTTTCTTCCTTTGAAATGCTTTCTATTGGAACAGAAAGTTTACTCGTATTTCCTTCAGGCATATTAGAATTAAGGATATTTCCAGTTTCATTTATAAAAATGGTTTCACCTTCTTTCATTTCATAACCGTTTTGGCTAAATCCTAATTGGGAAATAAATGAAAAGATCAAAATAAAAATCGGGTAAATTAATTTCATAATTTTAAAATTTTAATTTCAAAAAAAAACTCAAAAACTATGTTTTTGACGGAATTATTTTTGAAAGGTTGTCTAAATAATTAAATATTTTTAACAAAACTAAGCTTTTTTACCTGAAAATAAAAAGAAATAACAGGTATTTAAACGTTTACATTAAATGAAAGTTTCAAATTAGAATTTTTAATTTAAAATGCTTAATATTGTAAAACACTAATTTTTATTTTTGCGATGAATTTTTTATTTATAATTTTTTTAGTCTTAATAACTGGTGCAGTAGTTTTTTTTACAGCATTTTACGTTCTAAAAATGTTTTTAGATAATGAGAGTAAAAAAAGATCATTGGAGTATAACAATCAGAATTTAAAGCTAATAACTCCGGTTAGGCTTCAAGCTTATGAAAGAATAATTCTTTTTCTTGAAAGAATTTCACCAAATTCTTTGATTTTAAGATTGCAAGTGCCTGGAATGCAGTCTTTGCAGCTTCAAATGGAAATGCTGAGTTTAATACGTGCAGAGTTTGAACATAATCTTTCGCAGCAGATATATATGTCAGATAATGCTTGGCAGGTTGCTAATAGTGCAAAAGAAAATGTAATAAAACTGATAAATATTTCTGCTGAAAGTGTTGAAAAAGATGCTCCTGCAATGGAATTAAGTAAAAAAATTATGGAGCTATGGGTAAGTACTAATCCAAGTCCGGTAAAAACAGCTATAGTTTTTATTAAAAACGAGATTAGTACTTTGTTTTATAATTAAAATTTTTTGATATAAAACAAAAGGCAAGCGAAATCGCTTGCCTTTTTGTTTAGACCTAACAGGTCTTTGATACTCGTAGGTCTAATGTGATTATTTTATTAAATCAACACTTCTTTTTACAAACCTATTAAGTGCTTCGCCTTTTAATAAATTATGTGATAAAAGTGCTAAGTCGATAAGTTGATTTACAATTTTATTATTTTTACCAAATTCTTCCAGCTCTGTACGTTTTTTACCTTCAATTTCATCAATTTGTTTTGAAAGTTCTTCTTTCTTGTCTTTTTCATTTGAAAGAATTTCTTCTTCTTTTTTGCCTTTTAAAGTCTCGTCTAATTTAATTTTTTCAAGTTTTAATGGATTTAACTCAGAAGTAAATGCTTCAATACTTTCTTTAAGGTCTTTGTTTTTTTGCTTTGTAAGTTTTGTTACAAGCGAGTGGTTTGCATTAACTATTAGTGAGTAACTGTCGGGTAATGCTCCGTACATTCCATTTCCTCCGCCAATTGAAGACATGTCTTTCATTCGTCGCATATATTCTGATCTTGTAATTAAAACAGGAGAATCTTTTTCAGAAAGCGCTTCGAATGAAACAAAGAAACGATCGCTTTCAGGTAAAGCTCCTAAAAACATATGACGAAGTTCCATTTGTTCATCATCACTTAATTCAACTTTTTTAATCTCATCTTTTTCGATTATCTTTTCAATAGTGTCGGCGTCAACTCTTTTAAACATTGTGTTTTTAAGTTTGCCTTCTAGCTGATTAATAATGTGTGGATCAAGTTGTCCATCCATAAACAAAACATCGTAACCTTTATTTTTAGCAGCGTCAATATATGTATATTGTTCTTCTTTATTAGTTGCGTATAGATAAATAGCGTTTTTGTGCTTATCGGTTTGATTTTCTTTTACAAGTTTTTCGTATTCTTCAAGTGTATAACAATTGCCATCAATATTTTTCAGAAGAACAAATTTCTCAGCTCTTTCGTAAAATTTTTCGTCGGAAACCATTCCATACTGAATGAAAATCTTTAAATCGTCCCATTTTTTTTTCAAATTCTGGACGTTGATTTTTAAATAATTCCTGAAGTCTGTCGGCTACCTTTTTAGTAATATGTGATGATATTTTTTTAACATTTGGATCTCCTTGTAAATAACTTCTTGAGACGTTTAGTGGAATATCTGGAGAATCTATAACACCATGAAGTAATGTTAAGTAATCTGGAACTATTCCTTCAACCTGATCGGTAACAAATACCTGATTACAATAAAGCTGTATTTTGTTTTTTTGTACTTCGAAGTTGTTTTTTATTTTTGGAAAATATAAAATTCCTGTAAGATTAAATGGGTAATCGATATTCATGTGAATATTGAAAAGTGGTTCGTCAAAAGAAGCTGGATAAAGTTCTTTGTAAAATCCGTTATAATCTTCTTCTTTTAATTCTGATGGTTTACGAATCCATAAAGGTCTTGTGTTATTTACAATATGATCTTTGTCTGTTTCTTCATATTTACCATCTTTCCATTCTTTTTCTTTTCCAAATGCTATTTCAACAGGTAAGAATTTACAGTATTTTGTTAGGAGTTCATTTATTCTTGTTTCTTCAGCATATTCTTTATTTTCGTCATCAAGAAAAAGAACTATTGTTGTTCCTACAGTCGTTTTTTCGGCATCTTCAAGAGTAAATTCAGGAGAACCATCGCATGACCATTTTACTGCTTTTGAACCTTCTTTATATGACAAAGTTGTTAATTCAACTTTTTTAGAAACCATAAAAAGCGAATAAAATCCAAGCCCAAAATGCCCAATAATATTTGCGTTATCTTTATATTTTTCTAAAAATTCTCCAGCTCCTGAAAAAGCTATCTGATTAATGTATTTGTCAACTTCTTCCTCTGTCATTCCAATACCAGAATCGGAAACTGTAAGAGTGTTATTTTCTTTATCAATACTTAAATTAATTTTTAAATTCTCTACATCGCCTTTGTATTCGCCATGTGAAGCTAAAGTTTTTAATTTATTTGTTGCATCAATAGCATTTGAAATAAGTTCACGAAGAAATATCTCGTGTTCAGAATAAAGAAATTTCTTTATAATCGGAAAAATATTCTCGGTGGATACACCAATTGAACCTTTTTGCATAATTTATTTATTTAATGTTTGGATGGCAATTTTCAAACTATATGCCATGAGAGAAAATATGACATTACGTCAGTATGAATGTTGAATGCTTTTATTTATTGAAGACAAATTCGCTTAGTACAAAGTAAATCCCAAATATTGCTACAATTGCAGTTAAAATCAGAAAAACAACTCTTGTAGAAAAGCTTTGATTTTTAGTAAGTTTAAGTCGTTTTTCGCTAATAATAAATTTTACGTTATTCTGAATTCTTAAAAAAGAGTTTTCATTTTTCTTAACAAATGAAACTGCACCGCATTTTATAGCTAGTGTAGCAATATCAATATCATCAATACCAGAAAGCATAATAATTTCAATATCTGGATTAATTTCTCTAATATTTTTTAATATTTCTATTCCATTTTTTCCATCAGGATTAGAGTTTGATTTGAAAAGATAATCTAATATTGTAATATGAATTTGTCTCTTGTTAAACTGTTTTTTTAATAAGAATTCTAAATAGCTTTCTCCGCTAGAGAAAGAATACATTTTATAATCTCCGGTTTGCTCAAACTTCGTTCTAAGAATTTTATTTGACAACTCATCGTCGTCAACGAGATAAATGTTTATATCTGATTCTTTAATGTTTACCATTTCCTGTATTAAAAGTTTTTAGGGATGGTAAAGTAGTAATATTTTTGATATAAAAAATGAGAAAATTTGTGATTTTTAAGGTGTTTTAGTTACTGTTTTTCTTTTTTTTGTATTTGGATTTGTAACAAAAATTTCAGGAATTAAAACCCACTTTCCTTTAATAAGTTGCAATCCATCAAATGAACCATCGGGGCCGTAAAACTGATATTGTCCTTTTTGTGAAGATTTTGGTGGACTTAAATGATCAAATACTATTGCTTCAGCAGTTTCATTGTATTTGCAGGTCATGCTGGCTTTTATTGAATGTTCAAATATTACTCTTTTTTGCATTTTACTGTCCATTTTAAATACAGATTTTCCGAAAATGGGTTTTCCTGAATTATTAAATGTCAGAATTTCAATAATTTTTTTGTTAGTGTAATAATTGTTACCATCCCAACCAAATAGAATATAATAATTTTTATTACCAACAGAATAATCATAAATACTATAATATAATGCCCCAAACCAATTATAGTTAGTTAATACTGCCGATTCGGGATTTATAATTGAATCTGATTTATCAGTTAAAACATAACTGTTTATTTTATTTTTTCTTTCATTTTTATGTTGAATAAAGCCATAATATTTGAATGATCCATCACTAAATTTAATATTCCATGTAATAGTTCTTACCAGCTTATCTTTTGAATATATTTTTCCAATATGTTTTAGCGAGTCAAACGTGTAATTGAAAGATTCCTTATTTAAAAGAGTTTCTAAAAATATTTTCTGAATAGTATCATTTATTGACTTTTTTTCAATATCGGTTCTTAAAAATCTTGTCTCGTCGCGTTTGAATAAAGAGTCAAATAAAACTTTCAAAGTTTTTTCGTTTTCGCTGAAATAAGATTCTTGAGCAAATAAGTTTTTATTAATACTTAATAATGAAAAAAATAAAAGAATAATAAGAAATTTATTTGTCTGCATTTTAAATTGAAAATATGAAATTAATTTATTCTTGAATATAAGTTCTTGATCATGTAACGAATTCGTTTAGCAAATTATTTTAAAATTTTAAAAACATAGTTAAAGGTTGTTTAGTGCATCAACTAAAGTTTTACAACTAAATTCGATTTGTGTATTTGATATGATTAGGGGAGGTGATATTCTAATTGCAGAATCGCAGAATAAAAACCAATCGATAATTACACCTTTTTCCAAACAATATGAAATGCATTTTTTAACAGTATCAAAAGAATCAAGTTGTATTGCCAGCATTAAACCTTTTCCACGAACTTCAATTATTTTTTTATGCTTTAATAAATTTCTAAAAAGTTTTTCTTTTTCTGCGATCTGAGAAATTAGTTTTTCTTCTTCAATAATCTTTATAGCTTCCATTGATGTAGCGCAGCAAACAGGATGTCCGCCAAAAGTAGTTATATGTCCTAATGCTGGGTCTTTGCTAAGGCTATCCATTATTTTTTTTGAAGAAATAAATGCGCCAAGTGGCATTCCACCTCCAAAAGCTTTGGCTAAAACTAAAATGTCAGGTATAATCCCAAATGATTGGTATGCAAAAAAACTACCTGTTCTGCCCATTCCGGTCTGGACTTCGTCAAAAATTAAAAGTGACCCGTTTTTATCACATGCTTCTTTTATTGCTTTTAAAAATTCAAATGTTGCAGGAATGTAACCTGCTTCTCCTTGTATAGGCTCAATTATTACACAAGCCGTTTTATTTTTAATAAACACTGCATCTTCAGGATGGTTAAATCTTATAAAACTTATATCAGTTAAAAGTGGTTCGAATTTTTTTGTATATTCTTTATGACTTATCAAGCTTAAAGCAGCATGAGTACTGCCATGATACGCATTTTCGCAAGCAATAATTTCTTTTTTGCCAGTATATCTTTTTGCTAGTTTTATTGCTGCTTCAACAGCTTCGCTACCTGAATTTACAAAATAAGTAGAATCGAGTTTTTGGTTTGTAAGTTCTGCAAGTTTTGTGGCTAACTTAACCTGAGGTTGCTGAATATACTCGCCATACACCATTAAGTGCATGTTTTTATTAATTTGTTCGGTTGCAGCTTTAATAATTCTGGGGTGGGAGTGACCTAAACTGTTTACTGAAATTCCAGAAATTAAATCTAGATATGATTTTCCAGTATTGTCATATAAATAAACACCATCTGCCCGCTCAATTTCAAGTAAAATTGGACTATCTGAAGTTTGAGCAATATGTTTAAAAAATAATTCTTTTAATGCCTGCATAGGCACAAAGATAATTAACAATTTGGAATCAAAGGAGAATAATGAAAGCTATGAATTACTTAACAATCACATTTATTTCGCTTAGTAATTTGTCTTTATATTATTTTCCTACGGGTAAAAGTTTAATGCCTTCTTCAAGTTTTATTATAATAGAATTGTCTTCAATTCCTTTAATTCTATTAATATTTACAATGAATGAACGGTGAACACGTTTGAATTTTTTAACCGGTAATTTATCTTCTATTGATTTCATTGTAAAGTGAATTGTAAATTTTTCAGTGTACGTATTTACAATCACATAATTTTCAAGAGCTTCAATGTATAAAATATCGTCATATTTTAGACGGACTAAAGTAGAATTCTTTTTAATAAAAATTTCATCAATGTCTTCTTTTAAATCAGATGGACGTTTAATTGAAATAATGTCATCAATGCGTTTAAAAACTTTGTCAACTGCTTTATAAAAACGTGCGTAAGTAATTGGTTTTAGTAAATAATCAGTAACGTCATATTCAAAAGCGGTAATGGCATATTTGTCTTTAGCCGATACTATTATGATCTGAGATGAAACCTCTTTAAGTGTGTTTAAAAACTCAATGCCGCTCATATCAGGCATTTCAATATCCAGAAAAATAAGATGAATTGGATCAACGCAATTCTTTAAAGAATTAATTGCTTCTACAGCATTTGAATAAGTGTTTATAAGGTTCAGCGAATCAGTGCGTTTAACAAATTCTTCAAGAACTTTTCGAGACATTTTGTCGTCATCAACAATAATACAATTCATATTCGACTAAATTTACTTTATTAATACAAAAATAAACTTTAATTTTGAATTAGTCAATTTTAAAAATGCTTTAGTCATAAATAACAATGTTCTCGTGAACAAAAAAAGCTATTTTGCTAAAATTAAACTTCCTATTTTTACGGAACTTTCGTAAATAGGTTATAAATATTTTTTATATAATGAAAAAATATATAAGTGTTTGTTTTATAATGGTGTTGTGTCTGGTTGGGATTTCTCAAAACAAACAAATTAATAAAATTGATCCCATCGCAAAAGGAAGAATTATTCTTAAAATTAACCCAAAGTACAAATCTTCATGTAAATTAAATGAAATTAATATTGCAAAGTATAATGAATTAATAAGTTCTTATGGTTGTAAAGTAAAAAAATCGTTTCCAAATATTAGCTCTCCTATAACCGAAAAAGATAAAAATGGAAATATATTAGTCGATCTGACTTCAGTTTATGAATTAACTTTTGATAGTTCAATTTCTGTTTCAGAATTAGTTAATTCTTTTGGTAGTTTAGCTGAAACAGAATATTGTCAGCCTGTATATCTGCCACAGGTATTTGCAACTATTAATGATCCTGGATCAAATGCTCAATATGCTTTAACTAATATAAAAGCATATCAGGCTTGGGATTTATGCAAAGGCGATAGCAATATAATAATTGGTATTACCGATACAGGAATTGAAAATGCTCACGAAGATTTGATAGATAATATTTTTTACAATTATGATGATCCAATTAATGGCCAGGACGATGATTTTGATGGATATGTAGATAACTTTAGAGGTTGGGATATTGGAAACAATGATAATAGTCCAGAGTGGGATGAAAATGGAACAGGGTTTAATCCGCATGGAGTTTATGTTTCTGGATTTGCTGCTGCAAGAACAAATAATGCTATTGGAATAGCCGCTGCGGGATATTTTACTAAATTTTTACCTGTTAAAATTTCAGATTCTACTGGTGCATTAATTAGAGCATATGAAGGAATTGTTTATGCTGCCGATCATAATTGTGCTGTAATAAATTGTTCGTGGGGTGGACAAACTCCTCATCCGTATGGGCAGGATATAATAAATTATGCAACTTTTAACAGAAATGCACTTGTCGTTGCTGCTGCAGGTAACAATGGTCACACAACAAATGATGTTTTGTATCCTGCATCTTATGATAATGTATTATGCGTTGGAGCTTCAAATAATACTGACTTAAAATGGAATCACTCATGTTATGGAACTCAGGTTGATTTATTAGCTCCTGGAGAAAATGTTTATACAACAAATTATGATAATGGTTATGTATATGGGTGGGGTACTTCATTCGCTTCTCCAATTGCTGCATCATGTGCTGCTTTGGTAAAAAAATGGTATGGCAATAGTATAAATGCAACTCAATTAGGCGAGATTTTAAGAATGACTTGTGATAATATTGATACAGTTCCTGGAAATATTCCATTTGCTGGTTTAATGGGTAGAGGAAGAATAAATTTATATCGCGCATTAACTGATTCTTTACCGCCATCAGTAAAGTTCATTAATTTTAATTTGATAAGTAATTCCGGTAATTTTATAAAGCCAGGCGATACTGTTCAATTAAAGGGAGATTTTATAAATTATTTATCTACTACTAAAAATTTAAAAGTCAAAATAAGTTCAAATAGTAATAATGTTCATTTTGTTAATGATTCAAATGTGATAGGTGTTATTAATAAAATGCAAACTATTTCAAATAATTCTTTGCCATTTGTTTTTTATATTGATCAGAATTCTGGTTATGATGAAGAAGTGACTTTTACGTTGCAGTTCTTGGATTCTTTATATAGCGACAAACAATTATTTAAAGCTGTGATTAATCAGAGTTATGCTGATATAGATACAAATAACATTACACTTACATTAACTTCTAATGGAAAGCTAGGGTATAATAATTATTATCCTGTACAAGGCTCTGGTGTTAGGTTTAATAATGGTGAAACTCAGTTATTTGAAGGCGGTTTAACAATTGCCCAGAATAGTTCTAAAATGTTAAAATGTTTTAGAAGTGCAGATAACTTTAGTATAAATAAAGGTTTGCAACCTGTTTCACCAATTGCAAATGCAGCAGAACAATGGTCTTCGGTTTTTTCAGATAATATGGCTGGCTCTGCAAAACTAGGTTTAAATATTAAAATGGATGCAATGGAATGGAATTCTGCAGAAAGATTAGATTTTGTTTTTCTTAATTATACAATTTATAATAAAAACAATTATAATCTTGATAGTTTGTTTGCAGGTATATTTTGTGATTGGGATATTGTTAATCCGGTTAGAAATAAATCATTATTTAATCAATCGCTTCGAATGTCATATTCATGGTATACAGGTCTTACAAATTTATATACAGGATTAAAATTACTTTCTAATCAAAATGGTTTTAGTTATGCTTTTGATAATACTTCAACAGGTAGTGGAGGTATAAATATTAGTGATGGTTTATCTAATTCGGAATTGTTTCAGGCACTAAGGACTAATCGTGATGCAGCAGGGGTTTCCGCAAATGGTAACGATGTGGCTAATTTAGTAAGCTTTGGTCCTTTTAATATTGCAGCAAATGATTCAATAACACTTTCATTTGCTTTAATGGTTTCTAATAGCTTATATAACATCGAGCAGACAGCTGCAAATGCTCAAATTCTATATGATTCGCTTTATCGTAACATTGATGAAAATAAGATAGAAGCCGAATATTTAAAGGTGTTTCCCAATCCTTCAAATGGACATCTAAATGTTTCTTTTTATTCTAATTCCAAATTTGTAACAACGTTAAGAATATTTGATATTCAAGGAAAGGAAGTGTATGCTTTAAATGAATTAAAAATTAATGAGGGCGAAAATATTTTTTCGATTAATAGTAAATTGCCAAAAGGAGTATATCTTCTTAAGTTGAATTCTTTGAATGAAATATATTCAAAGTTGATAGTTGTTAAATTATAATTTGTTAAGAGACTTAATTATTAACTCAGATTTTTTTATTGAATACTTTAGCCATTCGAGTAAAATAGTCTCTTTTTCGTTTTCAGAAAGTTTCCAGTGTATTTCAGTTTTTTTTATTCTTTCAATAATATTTGAAAGAAAAATTGCAGCAGAAACTGAAATATTAAAACTTTCGGTAAATCCATACATTGGAATTTTTACAAATTCATCAGATAAAGATATTGCTTCATCTGTTAATCCTGTTAATTCTGTACCAAAAAGTAAAGCGAATGGACCTTTATTTATATCTAAATCATTTATTGAAATTGCATTATGATGAGGTGTGGTAGCAATAATTCTGTATCCTTTATTTTTAAGATCTTGTATAGTTTCTTTTGTGTTTGCAGCATTTTTATTCCCTGAATTTATAGTAAGCCAATTTGCTGCACCAAGCGAAATTTCGGGATTTGGCTTAAATTCATTTTTATTCTCTATTACGTGAACATTTTGAACCCCAAAGCAATCGCATGTTCTAAGAACAGCACTGGCATTATGTGATTGAAAAATATCTTCAAGAACAACTGTAACATAATTTGTGCGGTTTTCTAAAACTTTTTTAAAAGTGTTTAGTCTTTGTTCGGTAACAAATTCTGTTAAATGCTTAATAATTGAAGAGTTTTCCATAAAAGTTATAAAAAAGGAAGTATAAAGATACACCCTCTTATTAAGACAGCAAAAAATTATTTGATTGTGTAAATTAATTCGCTGCCTGTTTTAAACCGAACAGCTTTTTTGGCAGAAAATTTACAAGAAATTGTTTTCTGAGATAAATATTTAATAAATAATATGATTTATAATTATCATGAATACAGGTATTAAGCATTTGCTTTGTCTTAAAATCAAATAAAAATAAATTATTTTATGAATATATATATGAATATTTAAAGCAGAATATTACTTTTGCACTCTTATTGGAGAGATGGCAGAGTGGTCGAATGCGGCGGTCTTGAAAACCGTTATTCGAGCGATCGGATCGGGGGTTCGAATCCCTCTCTCTCCGCTGTACAGTGATACAAATTTTTTGAAAAGCCTGCAAAGTCGTCCGAATGCAGGCTTTTTCATTTTAAATCTTAACAAGTTTTTACAAGGCTTTTTTAATATCTCGCTGTTTTAAACGCTGGATTAAGACAAACTTTTTTTAGTCCAGCGAATCGGACGTTTTTAAGCTGATTTGCAAACATTTGAACACCTTGATTTGAGTTTCTTCATGTAATTTTAACCAATTAAAAAAGTAAAATTATGAAGACAAAAAACGGTGTTTATTTTACGTTTTACATTAAACGTTCAAAACCTCTGAAATCAGGGGAAGTACCCATTTATGCTAAGATTACTGCCAATGGCAAGGTTGAGGAACTGGCTATATTGAAAAATATAATGCCCGAAAAATGGAGTAAAGACAAAGGTGGAGCTATTGGAATAACACAGGAAGCTCGTGACATTAATGATTATATCTTGCGAGTAAAGAGCCGTTTACTGAATAATAAAAAAATTCTTGAAGAAAAAGGTCAGGAGATTACGGCTCGAGCCATTAAAGAATCATATCTGGGAATTAATAAAGATGAAAAGAAAATTATTGCCTTGTTTGAGGAGCATAACAATGGTGTTAGATTACTCTGTTCAAAAGGAAAAGACTATGCTCCGGCAACTGTTCAACGCTATGAAACCTGCTTACTTCATTTGACTAATTATGTCAAAGAAAAGTATAAAGTAAACGATATGCCCATTAATAAATTGAATCCTGATTTTATTAAAGGCTGGGAATTGTACCTGAAAACTACTCGTAATTGTAACCATAATACGACAATGAAGTACATTAAGAATTTCAAGAAAATTGTACTTAATGCTTTTCGGAATGGATGGTTAAAGCAAGATCCATTTGCAAACATAAAACTTCGTTTAAAGAAGGTAGATAAAGGTTTTTTAACTGAAACTGAATTAGCTACTATTATTAGTAAAAAGTTCAGTATGGAGAGATTAAACTATGTAAAAGATGTTTTTTTGGTTGGATGTTTTACCGGATTAGCATATTCTGATTTAAAAAATCTTACGCCTGATAATCTTGTAAAAGGCGATGATGGTAAAATGTGGATTCATACACGAAGACAAAAAACTGATATGATAAGCCATATTCCGTTGCTTCCGGTTGCCCTTGAAATTATTGAAAAATATAAAACCAATCCTCATTGCCAAACATTAAATGTATTGTTACCTGTTTACTCAAACCAAAAATTAAATTGTTATTTAAAAGAAATTGCTGATGCTTGCGGAATTGAGAAAAATCTTTCTACCCATATGGCTCGTCATACCTTTGCTACTACCGTAACATTAAATAATGATGTTCCTATTGAAAGTGTGTCAAAAATGCTTGGACATAGTACCATCACAATGACACAGCATTATGCTAGACTCTTAGATAAGAAAGTCGGAAATGATATGGGTAAAATTCATGATAAGTTTACCACAGAAAAGGTGAGTTTGATATTTAAGCCGATTTGCCTTAATTAAATTTTTAAGCCCTGTCTAAAAAAACAGGGCTTTTTTTTGCTTGTTATGGAAAATATTTACAAAACCGTTTAAAGACGTCCGCAGGATAACCAAATTCTACAAAGCACCGTATTTTTGATATAAATAAAACAACTATGTCTCAGGAATCAAAAAGTCTAACACAACTTGCAGCGGAATTTAAAGTTCATAGAAATACTATGAAAAGATGGCTAAAACCTATTTTAAAAGATTTAAATCTCTCCAGTAAACGAAAACTTCTTTTACCCTGGCAGGTTGAAATGATTTATAAACTATTGGATAATCCGAACAATGATTCAGAGAAAAATTCGGATAATATAGAGCTTGCAAAAGAGGATTATAATATTTTATAGTTCCAGATTGGTTATGACAGCTTGCTAAATTTTAACCATGTGTTAGTCTCTGTTATTTATTTTGTCAATTTCGTTCATGTTTTTTAATTGGCAAACCATTGGCCCGGAATGTGCTTGCGTAAAACTATTATCATATTCTTTAAGATGTCCTATAATTTTTTTTCTTAAATCTGCTGTCGACATAATTAAAACTGTCATAATTTCTTTAAGCTTTACTAAAAAAAAACTATTGGGATTTATGCTAAATGGATTGAATTCTGCTAAGTGAAATGAATCAATGTTTGAAGATTCAAACTCAGTTTCCAGATGTGCTCCACCATGTTTATTAGCTATTAGATTAATAATATTCAAAACAGAAAAATTAATTTCAATTTCACCTTGAAAAGATAATAGAATTATCTCTTTAAAATCTTTGATTGAATAAATTTCAGTTGTTGAGTCAAGTAAATTTAGATAGCTTTTTTTTGCAGTAACATTAATTCTTGCAAATAAATTTTCAAGATTATTTCTAATTATTGTATTGGATATTGGCTTTCCATTAATTATTCCTTTACAAGCAACTATATTTAATTCACAATTATATTGTTTAGCAAAGTGCTCAATGATATTGTCTTTTAATAACATTCTTAAAATGGAGGATGCTCGAATTAAATGATACTGGCTGTTGCTTTTTGAGCAATCTAATAAGTCATTTATACAGTCAAGAAAGAATATTTCACTAGAAATATGTGAGTTAATAGTTTTATATCGAAGTGATTCCGGAACTTCACTCTTATTTGGAGTACTATTTATTTGCTGTATAATCATAATATTAAAGCTATTTGTTCAATGTTGGATTTGGCAGGCTTTTACTTGCAGTAATTGTTCATACCTTAAAATGTTTGAACTTTGTTATTTGTGTCAAGTTGCCCATAACAGCTTGCTAAATTTTAACCGTGTGTGGTATGCACTGTTTTTTTTAATAGTCACCAGGTTCATTACTCGATAAAATAAATATATACCATCTATTTCCACGTTTTACTAATTGCATGTTAGGTGAAACATTCCCTGCATCATATTCCACTGTTGCATATATGCCATCATTTTTGACCACCCTAGGATTTTTCCCATTCCTAAAGTATAAAACAAATTGTTCTTTTGTCATGTTGCTGCAATCTTGTCTATTTGCATATTCTGAATTATAATTTCCACTAAGTCTACAGGCACAAAGTGATTCAACATCTCCTTTTTCTTGTGGATCACATAAATTTTTTAATTCAGAAAAGTCTTTAGTTCTTGCCGCAAAAAAAATAGCTTCTAATACTTCTTCCGGTTCAGAATATTTTACTTGTTTATTATTATCAACTTCTGTGTTTTCATTTTTTGTCAAATTTTTATCCGTTATGAAATCACTCTCTGCAACAATTTTTAATTCATTCTGTTTTTTTGAAACGATTAAATAAGATGGATAGTCAGTGGTTTTGCCATTAATCGTAACTTTTTTAATAAAAGAAAGTTTCGTGTTTAATTCAACAGAATTTGAAATTTCTATTTTCCCAAAGATTTGTTGATAGTAATCTGGATATTTTTTAAATAAACTTAGTTTCTTTTCAATGCATTCATTTTTTGACAGATTGGTTTTGTAAAAATCAACTTTTTCCGAATATAATTCCGAAAAAACAGCAACATCTTTTTCGTTATTTGCTAAATTCCATTTATTGACGATGTCTATAAATTCATTTTGGGAATTCTCAGTGTCTGTTAATTTGGTTTCGTTTCTTTGTTCATTTGTGCATGATATAATTCCAAATGCAATTAAAATAAGCAAATTTAGTTTCTTCATATTTCAATTTATTTTTAATATTAGAGTATAATTTAGTATATATGTCACATTAGTGATAGTAGCCGTTATTTATTTAGAACTTTGTTAGTTATTCTACCGAAAACTTCTTCCTGTTGTTTTGCTAAATCGTCAATAGCCTCTTGTTCAGAGTCTGTAACTATTTGTCCATTTTGGTCTTTTTGTAATGCGACATTAGCCTTGTCTTTTAGTTCGCTATTAATCTCTTTATGCTTTTTTATTAGCGATTCTAACTCTATTGCTTTTTCGTAATTTTCAATAGCTTTTCTTAGCTGATCTTCTAAATATTTGTATCTGTTCATAATGAATTTATTTATTTATTAAACCAAGGTAATTTCAGTTTTTGATAGTTCCCAAATGATTTTAAATATTCTTTAGCCCAGTCAATTCCAACATTTATTTGATCCTCTAAATTGTCATTTGTGTATTCAAACTTCTTGATGTTTTGTAATTTGTGATATAAGTCTTCAAACATCCAAGTCGAGCCTTCACCTTGTCTTTGTAGTACAATAGAAGTTAACTCTGCAAATTTTGTAATATGAGGAAATTCGTATAATTGTCCTGCTGGTTCGCTGTTTTCAATTATTACAAATCTTGATGAAAGTCCAAAACGCAAAACTTTCTGCATTACACTTTCACCAATAATGTCGGGTTGTTCTTTGATTATGTAAGTGTAAAAACCAAGACTGTCAAGATGAGTTTGAATACGCTTTAGCAATTCAAGTCCTTCACCAGTGTCTTTGCCAAGAATTAAAACACTGTCGGAATTTTCAAGCATTGAGTTTGCTCTTTCAAAAACACTATCAAACGCAATATTGATATTTTCACCTAAACTATTGCCAGCAATGTTTGAAGGTTCAGTAAGTGTCCATCTAACGAAGATATGAACTTCATCATCTTCGTCAAGTTCTTCGTCAATAAATGGGACACCTTCCAGTCTAAGTCGTTTAATTGCTTTAATCATTGCCTCAGCAAAAACAGAAGCATGATATTTATGAAACCAATATTTTGTATAAATGTGTTCCTCAAGTCTTATAGCTAATTTGTCACCCAAACGAGTGATTGAACATTGCGGAAAATTGTCCTCGAAAATACTGTATGAAATATTTTCGTCTAATGTCGTAAAGTCAAGTTTACAAAATTCTGAAAAACTTATTTCTTCATAGTCTTCAAAAATATCTTCATTTTCCATGTTGTTAGCAGCCGTTATTTATTTTTATGTCTATGTTGTCAAGTCTAAATGCTTTTAAAATTTCATCTTTATTGTCACCGCTAATGAGAATTGATGTTATTGCTCCTTCTTGGTCCGCTATTGGCGAACCGCTTGCACCTCTATAGTATTCATGTCCTTGAAATTCTCTTGCAACTTTGAAATAATTTAAGTGTTCGTCTTGGTCAACCAGTTCTAGAAACAGTTCATAACAACAATACAATGGAAGAACTAAATCGTCTCCACTTTTGACAAATTCATAATTATTGATTACAGCAAAACCATAGCCTTCATTTGGAATTGCTTTAATGAATTTATGTTGGTATGCGATAAATTCTACTCCTTCATATGCTTGCATCTCTTCTTTATATAGGTCAATAGGAAGACGACTGTATGCATAGTCAATGTCCTTGTGATTATAAAACACAGAGAATTCACCTGCATTTATTAACAAGGGTTTACCGTCTTTTTTAATTCTTGTCTCAATGAAAGAACCTAATTTTGGCAGTTCATGTCCAGCAGTAATTACAAATGGTATTGTATTCGGTTCAGGCTGAAATAAAAAACCAGAACAATGTCCAATTTTATTTCCGTCTTCGCTTAGTTTAATAATACGGATGGTCACTTTTGTTAAGTGGTCAACCAAAATGTCAAGATTCTTCAATTGTTTTTTTGTCAAGTTCATATATTTTAAGGTTGTCTGTGTCTGTCTTATAATGGCTGCTAACTGGTATATACGTCTAATTAGTGATACTTATTTATTCAA
>CAILUD010000101.1 GCA_903837285.1 uncultured Bacteroidota bacterium
ATCTTATTATTCTAATTTACAGACATTAAAATTTTTGTGAAACTTTACAGAAAATTTACGAAATTCGGCAATTATTATACTTGATATAAATGCCTAATAAATTGAAAAGATATTTAAATTTTTATACTCTTATTATCTTCACTTTACTGTGTAATAATATACTAATTGCCCAACAGAATCAAAACAATATTTCTAATAAAACTATTCAGGCAAGTATTGATACAAGCATTATGAACATGCAATCAATATTAAAACAAAATAAAGCAGTACAATATTCTTTACCAAATGATTCGGTGCCAATTTTTTCTGATCTAATTTTTGAAAGCCGCATAACAGAATTAAGTCTAACCACTCCGATTGCACTAGACTACAATCCAGTAGTAAAAAAATACATCGATTTTTATGCAATAAAAAAACGAGGGTTAGTTTCAAAAATGCTTGGAATTAGTCAGTATTATTTTCCTTTATTTGAATCAACGTTAGATAAATATCATCTTCCACTTGAGTTAAAATATTTAGCAGTGGTTGAATCAGCGCTTAATCCAACAGCTCGAAGCAAATCTGGAGCTGTTGGTTTATGGCAGTTTTTATTGCCAACCGGACAAATGCTCGATTTAAAAATAAGTTCCTTCGTTGATGAACGTCAGGATCCTGTAAAATCGACAGAAGCTGCATGCAGATATTTAGAATACCTTTATAATACTTTTAATAACTGGCAATTAGCATTAGCTGCATATAATGGTGGTCCAGGCACTGTAAGAAATGCAATTATCCGCTCGGGAGGAAAAACTGATTTCTGGGAATTAAGACCATATTTACCTGCCGAAACACAAGGTTATGTTCCTGCTTTTATA
The DNA here is from genome assembly GCA_903837285.1 of uncultured Bacteroidota bacterium. Lineage (GTDB taxonomy): Bacteria > Bacteroidota > Bacteroidia > Bacteroidales > GWA2-32-17 > GWA2-32-17. Next base: position 855 of record CAILUD010000101.1, read on the forward strand.
GCAACAACCTATATTATGAATTATGCAGTTGAGCATAACATAAAACCAGACGTTCCTAAATTGTTTTATTATCAGGCAGATACAGTCATGATAAACCAGCCGGTTTATTTTGCTTCAATTGCAAATAATTTAAAAATACCTATTGAAACTGTAAGATTTTTAAATCCTGCATATAAAACTAATTATATTCCTAAAAGCAGCGAATCGGTTCCTTTGGTTTTACCTGCAAATAAAATTTCCACTTTTGTACAAAATCAGACTAAAATATTCAGCTATTCATTTCCTTCCGATTCTGTAACAAAGTTTAAAAGTAAGCCGGAAGATGAATCTAGAACTTTAATTACGCACATTGTTGGGAAAGGCGAATATTTAAATAAAATAGCACTTACTTATCGTTGTTCAGTTAACGAAATTATGGAATGGAATAAACTTAATTCTATTAGTTTAAGTTCTGGTACGGTTTTGAAAATATGGGCGCCAAATCACATTATTGCATCTTTAACCGACATTAATAATAACGACACTAAAAACCATAACATTTTAACACAAAAATCTATTATTTACACCATTCAGAAAGGTGATACAATATTCAGTATTTCTCAAAAATTTTCGGGTGCTTCTGTAGCTGAAATAATGCAATCTAACCAACTAACTAAGGATAGTCATTTGGTTCCCGGTACTCAAATTAAGATTAATACTTTTTCGAATTAGCTAACAAATTGTCTAATATACTAGAATAGATTCTTCGTTTCTCCGCCGCGGCGGACAGAATGACAAAGAGGGAAAATAATACTTACTACGGAAACCGATACAAATCCTCTTTTCTAAAAGTCCATTCTGGTGTTTGTAACACATCACCAAAATCAATATCATACCAAGGACTTATTTCGCTATCATTTGGGTTTTTAAGCACATGAATTTCCTGGGCAGGCATATAACTCTGCGCAATCATAAACACTATTTTCCCTTCTATATTTTTCGCAACATCAACAACTGTAACAGCGTGCCCATAAGGATTACCCGAAACAATCAAAACATCGCCAATTTTTATGTTTTTAATATCATCAACTTTATTTAATTCTTTTTTTAAGGATGCAGTATTTGCATACGAAAAAATATAATTCATATAAGACCTGAATTTTTTAAATGAATGGTCACCTTTGCAGTAATCCTTATAATATCTTGGTTTACCATCACTTAAAAAATTAAAATGTATTTCGTTATATTTTTTCTGATTAAATAAATATTCACCACGTAATCTCATAACAGCATCAGCACATTGTTGCAAATCCTGAGTTCCTACATCAATTTTAATAATTACAAACTGAGCAGACTGGTTGTATTTTGGAGTTTTATTATATAAATAAACTGTATTGTTATCAGTTTTTAATGGAAGATGCTGCAAATAATACCCAAAAGTAGTAGTGTCGTTCTTTTCCCTAACATAATTCAACGGAACAGGAATTTCTGAAATATTTTTATACCATGCTTTTTCTTGTACTTGTATTTGAGCAAATGCTTGGCTGTTTTGATTGCCAATACAAGAAAATAAAATAAGAAAAAAACATGCAAATGTAACCAGATTCAATATTCGTTTTGTTAATTGCCTTATTGTCTTCATTTTAAAAGGTAATAAATTGGTAAAAACTTTTAAATGTATTTATTACTAACTATAAATTTCGTTAATTATTTTTGAAACAAAAAATTCATGAACGAAAAAGTAAAGGTAGCCAGTTTATCTATTGCTTCAAATACAACACTTATAATCATAAAATTATTTGTTGGAATTTTTACTGGTTCTGTAAGTATTATTTCTGAAGCTATTCACTCAACAATGGATTTAGCTGCAGCAATAATTGCTTTTTTCTCTGTAAAAGTTTCAGATACACCCCCAGATAAAAGACATCAATATGGCCATGGTAAAATTGAAAATATTTCAGGAGTTATTGAAGCAATTCTGATTTTTATTGCATCAATATGGATTATTTACGAAGCAGTAAATAAAATTCAGTCAAAAGACAAAATTGAATCTATTGGCCTTGGTTCACTGGTAATGTTAATTTCTGCAGGAGTAAATATAATAGTATCACGTAAATTATATAAGGTTGCAAAAAAAACAAATTCTATTGCATTAGAAGCTGATGCATTACATTTAAAAGCAGATGTTTATACTTCGCTTGGGGTTGCGTTTGGTCTTGGTCTTATCTGGCTAACAGGATATCAGATACTCGACCCTATTGTTGCTATTTTGGTTGCAATATTTATATTATATGAATCTTTTCAATTACTAAAAAAAGCATTTAGTCCGCTTTTAGATTCTGCTATGGATGAATCAGATTTAAACACGATTAACGATTATTTCAAACAACGAAACATTAAAGTTCACGACTTACGAACCAGGCTTTCAGGAAAATACAAATTCGCAGAATTACATATGGTAATGTCGGGACATAAAACATTAGAAGAGGTGCATGAAGTATGCGATGAAGTAGAAAAAGATTTGGAGAATCGTATATCAGACTTTCAGCTTACTATTCATCCTGAACCAGAATCAAAAGAAGAAAATCAGAAGGTATAATTTTTGTTTAATGGTTGCAGAATTTTGCAGTTTTAAATATTTTTTCTAATTTTCCAAAAATACTTCAGTTATGATACGTCTTATAGCTTTCATTTTTGCAGCTTTAATTTTGACAAGTTGCGGTTCTTCAAAAAAATTATACCAGCATGGTAGGTACGATCAGGCAATACACAAATGTGTAAAAAAACTACGTGGAAATCCTGAAAACACAAAAGAGATGAACATACTCGAGAAATCGTATAATGCTGCAAATGACATAAACAACAGCAGAATAAAATTTCTTAAAACTGACGGAAAACCCGAAACTTGGAATGAGGTTTTTAACAACTATTCGATGTTAAAAGACAGACAACAATTAGTTAGAACTGTTTTACCATTAAAAAACGGAAACAAAATAATTGATTTTCCACAAATAGATTATGACCGCGAAATTGTTGATGCAAAGAAAAATGCTGCGGAATATTTTTATGTGCATGCCAAAAAACTGCTTTCATATAACGATAGATTTAAAGCCAGGGAAGCATATTTTGAGTTTAAAAAAGTAAAAGAATATTACGAAACATATCAGGATGTTGACAAATATATTGAAGATGCAAGAAATGCAGGAATAACAACAGTTTTACTTCAATTTGACAATAACACTATTATAAAATTACCACAGGAATTTGGTTTGCAGTTACTCGATTTTAACACAGCGCAGTTAAATAGCGAATGGGTAAATTATTCAAATAAAAACATGAACTACAATTACAATAATCTGGTTAAAATTAATCTTAAGACAATAGATATTTCGCCGGAAAAATTGAAAGAGAAAGAAAGCGTTCAAACAAAATTAATACAGGATGGAACCGAAGTAAAACTTGATCAGAATAATAATGTAGTAAAGGATTCCTTAGGTAATCCTATTCGTGTCCCAAGAATGGTAACAGTTAGCTGTAAAGTATTTGAAGTGTTACAACAAAAAGCAGCACACCTTGACGGAGCAATAGAATATTATGATTTACCAAGCAAAAATCAAATCACAATGAAACCTCTGGCTTCTGATTTCTTTTTTGAAAACCGCGCAATAACTGCAAATGGCGACTTACGTGCACTTGATACAGAAACAGCAAAACTAGTTGGAAAAACACCTGTACCTTTTCCAAACGATATTCAGATGATAATGGGAGCAACAGATATATTTAAAAAAGTTATGGTAGACCTTTTACGCGAAAATAAGTACGTTATTAAGTAATGTTAGAAATTAAAAAAAATGTTTCTGCAAAAATGGAACAAAGTGTACTTATTAGTGCAATACATCAAAATCAGGACGAAAATCAAGTAAACGAATATTTAGATGAACTGGCATTTTTAGCTTTAACGGCGGGTGCAAATACTATAAAAAGATTTACGCAAAAAATTTCTGAACCAGATTCTAGAACATATATTGGAAAAGGAAAACTTGAGATAATTGCTGCATACATTAAAGAACATAATGTACCAATGGCAATTTTTGACGACGAATTAAGTGGTTCGCAATTAAGAAATATCGAAAAAGTTTTAGAATGTAAAGTACTCGATAGAACTAATCTTATTTTAGATATTTTTGCTGCACGGGCTCAAACATCGGCAGCTAAAGTTCAGGTTGAGCTTGCACAATATCAATACATATTACCTCGCCTAACAAATATGTGGACCCACCTTGAACGACAAAAAGGGGGTATTGGTATGCGTGGTCCTGGTGAAACAGAACTGGAAACTGACCGAAGAGTTATAAAAGCAAAAATCTCATTACTAAAAGAGCAATTAAAAAAAATTGACAGGCAAATGACAACGCAGCGACAAAGAAGAAATGAGCTGGTAAGAATTGCTTTGGTTGGTTATACCAATGTTGGAAAATCAACAATAATGAATTTACTAAGCAAATCAAATATATTTGCTGAAAATAAACTTTTTGCAACACTTGACACAACTGTTAGAAAAGTTGTTATAGGAAATTTACCTTTTCTTATTTCTGATACTGTAGGTTTTATAAGGAAATTGCCACATAGTTTAATTGAAGCGTTTAATTCAACACTAAGTGAAATTCGTGAAGCAGATATACTTCTTCACGTTGTTGATATAAGTCATCATAATTTCGAGGAACAAATAAATATTGTTAACCAGACTTTACATAGTATTAAAGCATCCGATAAACAAACTGTTTTAGTTTTTAACAAAATAGACAATTATTTACCTCCAGATGCCGACGACTTACTTATACAAGGACCAAAGAATCTTGCTGAATTAAAAAATAGCTGGATGGCAAAGAACAATTTCCCTTGTATATTTATTTCTGCTACAAAAAAAGAGAATATTGAAGAATTCAGAAATATTATTTTTCAAAAAATAAAAGACTTACATGTAACACGCTACCCTAACGAAAATTTTAATTTTTTTAATTAAAAGATTACAATCATAAAAACAGACTAACTTTTTTTAAATCATCAGGAGTATCAATTGACAATGTCTCAATATCTGTGATTTTAGCAATAATGTTATAACCATTTTCAATCCACCTCAACTGCTCTAAAGATTCTGCAGTTTCCAGTTTTGATAAAGGAAGTTTTATTATTTCGCGTAATATATTTGTTCTATATGCGTACAATCCAATGTGTTTATAATAGTCGTTTTTATTAGCCCAATCATTCTGATTAATATTTCTTAAAAATGGAATTGGTGATCTGCTAAAATATATTGCGAAATTATTTTTATCCAAAACAACTTTTGGTTTATTTGAATCAAAAATATCATTATTATTTGTTATTACTTTAACCAAAGTTGCAATTTGTGCTTTTTCATTTTCAAAACACGAAACAAGTAACTCCAATTGTAAAGGATTTACAAATGGTTCATCGCCCTGTATATTTACAACTACATCAAATTCGCTATTTAATTCCTTTGATATTAAATCTAACGCTTCTGCACAACGATCGGTACCACTTGCATGCAAAGAAGATGTCATAATAGCCTTACCACCACAACTATTTACATGATCAAAAATTCTTTTGTCATCTGTTGCAACGCACACAAATTCGAATGCTTTTGCAGATTGTTCGTAAACCCGCATAATCATAGTTTTTCCATTAATATCAACTAGTGGCTTGCCAGGAAATCTTGTAGAGGCATACCTTGCAGGAATAATTCCAAGAATTTTCATCTTTCAATATTTAATTAATGAAAAAATAAATAGGCAACAAAAATGGCAGCTAAAACTCCGGCTAAATCGGCAATTAAAGCACAGGAAATTGCATGGCGGGTATTTTTAACTCCAATTGAGCCAAAATAAACAGCAATAATATAAAAAGTTGTATCGCTTGCACCCTGGAATATACATGACAAACGCCCAACAAAAGAATCAACACCATAAGTATTCATTGTATCAACCATTAAACCACGCGCCCCACTGCCACTTAATGGTTTCATAATTGCAACAGGAAGCGATTGAACAAAATCTGTATTTGATCCAAAAAGAGCAAACATTTTTCCTAATCCGGCAACAACATAATCCATTGCTCCCGACTCTCTAAAAACACCAACAGCAACAAGAATAGCAACCAGATAAGGGATAATTTTAATTGCCACACCAAATCCTTCTTTTGCGCCATCAATAAATGAATCGTATACATTTACTTTTTTAAATAATGCTAAAAGTATAAAACTAATTATTATTCCAAAAATAATAAGGTTAGCAGAGACTGTTGAAATTTCGTTAACTTTTTCGGTTGTTATTGTAGAGAAATACCAAATAAGAGTAGAAATTAACACCGTGAAGATTCCCAGATAACCAAAAACAACTCTATTAAAAAGATTTATTTTCTGAACAAGGCTAACCGCAATAATTCCAGCAAGAGTAGAACAAAATGTTGCAATAAGTATTGGAATAAAAACATCAGAAGGATTTGCTGCACCAAGCTGTGTACGATATACCATAATGCTAATTGGGATTATTGTTAAACCAGAAGCATTAAGTACCATAAACATTATTTGAGAATTAGATGCAGTTTCTTTATTTGGATTTAGCTCATGTAATTCCTTCATTGCTTTTAAACCAAGCGGAGTAGCAGCATTATCCAAACCAAGCATATTTGCTGCAATATTCATCATTATTGAACCATGTACAGGATGATTCTTTGGAATTTCAGGAAAAAGTTTTGAAAATAATGGTCTTACTACTTTTGATAATACTGCAACCATTCCACCATTTTCAGCCACTTTCATTAACCCTAACCATAAAGTCATAACACCAGTTAAACCAAGTGAAAGCTCAAATCCCAGTTTGGCCATATCAAATGCACCATTCATCATGTTACCAAAAATGGTAACATCACCCAGAAAAATTAATTTTATTAACCCAACGACAAATGCAATAATGAAAAATGCAATCCAAATATAATTTAATACCATAAAATACTTTTAACTCAACATTTAATTTAAGTTTAAAAATAAAACATAAAAATAATTATTAAACTCGTTTGAATTTATAATTTCAAAAAAGTTCTAAACATTTTCGTTAAGAGTGTGCGACCACTTTAATCGATTATGTTTATTGTAAGAAATCTTACCGTGATCTAAAAGCCATTGAATAACTTTTACAGTTTTCTCTTTTGGGAAACAGGCTTTTTCAACCAAATCGTTTAACTCAATTGACTCAATTGATAAAGCATGTTTAATTTTTTCTAATATACTATCGAATTCAAAATTACTCAGACCTAATTCATTTCTCTGTCGACAAACATCGCAAACCCCACAACGGTAAGGATTTTTTTCGCCAAAATACATTAACAATAATTGATTTCTACATTTATTATTTGTAAAAGCATAATTTAAAACATGCTCAATCCTTTTAATTAAACGATTTTTTCTATCTCTGTAATTTGCCAGAGAAAAAATTACAGATTTATCATCTAACCGATTTACTGTATACATTAAAAACGGACTTTTTTTCCTAGGCAAATATTCTATAACATCATACTTACTTAAATCGTGTAAAATTTTAACCAATTCTTCTTTCGAAATTCCTGCACGTTTTGCTAATGAATCTTCGTCAATTCTCACATAATCGTTAAAAAGACCAGAATAAGAACGAAGCAAAAATTTTATAACAGCATCATAATTCTCATATTTCAGCTGAAAATTATAAAGTTGGTCCCTATTTGGTAAAAAATGAAGCCTTGAAGGAGTTTCAATTTCATCAGTTAAAGTTAAATATCCTTCCTGTTCTAAAAGTTTTAAACTATTGTAAGCAGTGAGTATTTCTAATTTATATTGACTAACAAATCCGACTAAATTAAAATCAAATTCCCGTTCTCTTCCAGAACCAATAGGAACCTGTAAATAATTACCTAAAGCATTATAAATCTGCCTTATTTTATCAATTGGAGGAAATGAAATTTCGACCTGTTCGGCAAGCTTAATTCTATCAACCTCATTAATAAGCAAAACCGCAAACGAACGTTTTTCGTCTCTTCCACCACGCCCTGCTTCCTGAAAATAAGCTTCAATTGAATCGGGCAAATCCATATGAACTACAAAGCGAACATCGGGTTTATCTATTCCCATTCCAAATGCATTTGTAGAAACCATTATCCTACATTTTCCCGATTTCCATTCTTCCTGTTTTTTATTTCGGGTTTGCATATCAAGTCCAGCGTGGTAATAATCGGCTGCTATTTTTTGCTTTCTTAAAAAATTTGCAATCTCTACAGTTTTTTTTCTATTTCGAACATAAACAATTCCAGTTCCGGGATTATGAGTTGATATTTTAAGTAAATCGGCAAATTTATCTTCGGTATGCTTTACAAAATAAGTTAGATTTTTTCTTTCGAAACTTTTTTGAATTGCATTTTTTGTTTTAAAAAGCAGCTTATTCTGAATATCTTCAACAACTTCCGGAGTTGCCGTTGCAGTAAGTGCAAGAATAGGTGTTTTGGGAATAAATTCCCTTATTTCTGCAATTTTTAAATATGCAGGTCTAAAATCGTAACCCCATTGAGAAATACAATGAGCCTCATCAACCACAAGAAAATTAACTTTCATTCCTTTAATTTTCTGACGAAACACCTCAGTACCCAGTCTTTCGGGCGATAAATACAAAAACTTAAGCTCTGGATCGAAACATGCATTTTCTAAAGCTAAATCGATTTCACGTGGCGACATACCAGAAAAAATCATATTCGCTTTAATATTTTTCTTTCTTAAATTCTCTACCTGATCTTTCATTAAAGCAATTAGCGGAGTAACAACTAAACAAATTCCAGGCTTAACCATGGCTGGAACTTGAAATGTAATTGACTTACCACCACCAGTTGGGAGTAATCCAAGTGTATCATTTCCTTGAAATACAGAAGTAATAATTTCTTCCTGCAACTCGCGGAATTTTGAATAACCCCAGTATTTTGCTAATATATCTTTAAACTCATTCAATTGACTTACTTGAGATTACGATTTTAGAAAATCTTGTTAAAAAATACAAAAAAATAGAACAGGGAACATCATGTCAGTATTTTTTTTGTAATTTCACGCAATTTTAATATAAATCAGCTTACAAATGTCATTTTTAGCAGATAAAATTTTAGACGAAGGCTTAACTTTCGATGACGTATTGCTAATACCATCATATAGTGAAGTAATGCCAAGACAAGTTTCATTAAATTCTCAATTTACAAGAAATATCAGCATTAATATTCCTATTGTTTCTGCTGCAATGGATACTGTAACCGATTCAAACCTTGCAATAGCTATGGCTCGCGAAGGAGGAATTGGAGTAATTCATAAAAACATGACTATTGAGCAGCAAGCTAAGGAAGTTATGAGAGTAAAGCGAGCTGAAAACGGAATGATACTCGATCCAATTACCATAAGTAAAGACGGAACAGTTGGAGATGCGCTTAATTTAATGAAAGAATATAAAATTGGTGGCATTCCTGTTGTTGACAAAAATAAAATTTTAGTAGGTATTGTTACAAATCGTGATTTACGTTTTCAGCAAAATGCAAAACGTCCGATTAAGGAAGTAATGACTTCAAAAAATATTATCACAACATCTCAATCAACCGATTTACATAAAGCTTCTGAAATTTTACAACATCATAAAATTGAAAAACTACCAGTAGTTGACAGTAAAAACAAATTAATAGGACTACTTACTTACAAAGACATTACAAAAGCGAAAGATCGTCCGAATTCATGTAAAGACGAAAAAGGACGCTTAAGAGTTGCTGCAGCTGTTGGTGTAACTGCAGATACAATAGACAGAATTGACGAACTTATTAAAGCTCAGGTTGACGCCATAACAATAGATACAGCACACGGACATTCAAAGGGTGTGATTGAGATGCTAAAAAAAGCAAAGAAAAAGTATCCATCAATGGAATTTATTGTAGGTAATATTGCAACAAGCGAAGCAGCAAAAATATTAGTAAAAGCTGGTGCAGATGCAGTAAAAGTAGGAATCGGACCAGGTTCAATTTGCACAACCAGAATTATTGCAGGAGTTGGCGTACCTCAGCTTTCTGCCATTTACGAAGTTGCAAAAAGTTTAAAAGGCAGTGGAGTTCCGGTTATTGCTGATGGCGGAATTCGTTATTCTGGTGATATAGTTAAAGCTCTTGCAGCAGGCGCAAGCTCAATTATGGCAGGAAGTCTTTTTGCAGGTGTTGAAGAATCGCCAGGCGAAACAATAATTTTTCAAGGACGAAAATTCAAATCATATAGAGGAATGGGCTCTATTGAAGCAATGCAAAAAGGTTCAAAAGACAGATATTTCCAGGATATGGAAGATGATATAAAGAAACTTGTTCCCGAAGGAATTTCGGCAAGAGTTCCATACAAAGGCACATTGTATGAAGTATTATACCAGATGGTAGGTGGACTTAGAGCAGGAATGGGTTATTGTGGTTCACAGAATATAACAGCGTTGCAAAATGCAAAATTTGTAAGATTAACAAGTGCTGGCGTTACAGAAAGTCACCCACATGGCGTAACAATAACTAGCGAAGCACCAAATTACAGTAGAGAATAATTAAAACTTAACAACGAATAATAAAATTATGACACGTTTGATTAATTTAACAGGTATGATTATGCTACTTTCCGTAGCAACAACTTTTGGGCAAACAAACGATGACGATGCAACTTTGCTGACTATCGATAATGCTAAAATTACAAAAGGTGAATTTGTGCGTATTTATAAAAAGAATAACACTAAGGACACACAAATTGATAACAAATCATTAAATGATTATTTAGAATTATTTATAAACTTTAAATTAAAAGTTTTAGAAGCTGAAAAACTTGGATTAGATACAGCAGAAAGTTTTAAAAAGGAATTAGCTGGTTATAGAAAACAACTTGCAATACCTTATCTTGTTGATAAAGATGTTGACGAAAAATTATTAAAAGAAGCATATGAAAGAAAAAAAATAGCTTTACGTGCTAGTCATATTTTAATAAAACTTAATGATAACGCAACTCCTCAGGATACCCTAGTAGCATACAATAAAGCATTAGATCTTTATAACAAAGCAAAAGCAGGCGAAGATTTCGGAAAACTTGCAAAAGAAAATTCTGAAGATGAAACTACAAAAAACACTTTAGGTGATATTAGTTATTTTTCAGTTCTATCAACAGTATACCCATTTGAAACTGCTGCATACAATCTTAAAATTAATGAAATATCAATGCCGGTTAGAACAGCTTTTGGATATCACGTAATTAAACTAACCGAAAAAATAACTAATCCTGGCGAGGTTAAAGTTGCGCATATTATGGTTTTGGTACCTAAAGATGCTAAACCAGAAGATGTAAAAAAAGCTGAAGAAAAAATTAACGAAGTATATACAAAACTTCAGGCTGGCGGAGATTTCGGGAAACTAGCAATAGAATTTTCAGATGATAAATCATCGGCAAAAAAAGGTGGCGAACTTCCTTGGTTTGGTACAGGCCGCATGGTTCCTGAATTCGAATCAGCAGCTTTTGGGTTAAAAAATCAGGGCGAATACTCAAAGCCAGTTCGCACTGCTTTTGGATGGCATATACTTAAAAAAGTAGATAGCAAACCAGTAGGAACATATGAAGAAGTTAAATCTGATTTGCAAACAAAGTTAACAAAAGACAGTCGCGCCCAACAAAGTCGTATTTCATTAATTGGAAGATTAAAAAAAGAATACAATTTTAAATTAAATGAAAAACAATTAGCAGAATTTTATAAAGTTGCCGATACATCATTATTTTCAGGAAACTGGAAAGCAGAAAAAGCTGCCCTACTTACAAAACCTTTATATACACTTGGCGACTCGACCTATAATCAAAAACAATTTGCAAATTATTTAGAAAATACAAGAAAGAAAACTAAAGTTGAAAATGCTAATCAGGCAGTATTAACAATGCACATCAACGATCAGTTTAACAAATTTTCTGAAGAAAAAATAATAGCTTACGAAGAAGCTAGATTAGACAACAAATATCCACAATTCAGATATTTAATGAATGAATATCACGACGGAATTTTACTATTTGATTTAACAGATAAAATGGTTTGGTCAAAAGCAGTTAAAGACTCTATTGGATTAAAAGAATTCTATGAAAAAAATAAAAATAGCTACATGTGGGAAAAACGTGCAGATGTAACAATTTTCCAATATGCTAATGATAAAGCAAAAGATGAAACTATTAAACTTATAGAGAAAAAAGTTTCAAAAGGATACTCAAATGAGGATATTGTAAAAATGGAAACTAAAAAAGATTCATCAGCATTAATAATTATTGAAAATAAACTATATCAAAAAGGTGACAATACAAGTATTGATAAAATTGCTTTTAATGCAGAAAATGCTCTAAATAAAACTTACGATATAAATGCAGAGAAACATCAAATTTTATACATTAATAAAATGATTGAGCCACAAGTAAAATCACTTCCTGAGGCCAAGGGCTTAGCAACTGCTGATTATCAAGCATTTCTTGAGAAAAACTGGATTTCAGAATTACGCTCAAAGCACACCATAACAGTTAACAAAGAAGTTTTATCAACTATAAAATAAATGATTACGGGAAGATTTTTCTTCCCGTTTTTATATAAAATGAAAAATTCATATCTGATATTTTTTTTATTTACTTTTGTTATAGCTTGTTCATCGGAAAAAATTTCTGAAGAACAGCCTATCGCCAGAGTGTTTAACGAATATTTATACCCATCAGATTTAAAAGATCTTTTTAATGGAATAACTTCAAAGCAAGATAGTATCGATCTTGTTAAAAGTTTTACTGAAAAATGGGCAAAAAAACAAGTACTGCTTCATCTTGCCGAAGTAAATTTAAATGATGAGCAAATGGATGTGAGTCGTGAATTAGATAACTACAAAACTTCCTTATTAATTTATAAATATCAACAAAGTTTTATTTCACAAAAACTTGATACAATTATTTCTGATCAGGAAATTGCAGAATATTTTAATGCACATCCCAACGAGTTTTTTTTAGAAGAGAATATTGTAAAAGCAGTCTTTATTGAACTACCTAAATCGGCACCAAACCCAGAAAAAGTAAAAGCATTGTATACAAGTACAAAAGAAAAGGATTTAAAAAAACTAGATGATTATTGTAACAAATACGCATTTAAATTTGATGACTTTAATGATAACTGGATATCATTTAACTCTATTTTAAAAATGACACCTTTTGAGATTTCGGACCAGGAAACTTTTTTAAAAACAAGCAAACAAATTGAAGTAAATGATACAAATTACTTTTATTTTGTTAGCATTAGAGAATTTCAGCTTGCAGGTAACTCTGCTCCCCTTGAATTTGCAAAAAATATAATTACTCCAATTATTCTCACAAAGCGCAAAATTGATCTTTTAAATAAATTAGAAAATAATGCGTTAAAAGACGAATCAAACAAAAAAAACTTCGAAACATATTAAACATGAATAAAAAAGAATTTTTCATATTTTCATTTATAGCGCTATTTGGTTTCTCGAGCCAAGTCTTTTCTCAAGATAAAGTAATAGATCAAATTATAGCCATAGTAGGCAATAATTACATCTTAAAAAGCGACATAGAGGGTCAATTTGTTCAAATGGAAAAGACATATAACAAGGAAGAAGATTTAAAATGCGTTATTCTGGAAGGACTACTTCACCAAAGCCTATTACTTCATAGAGCAGATTTAGATAGCGTTGTTGTAACCGACAAGGAAATTGACTCGCAAATAGAAAGAAAAATAAAAATGTTTATTTCTCAGGCAGGTTCCGAAAAAAGACTTGAGGAATCAATAGGTAAAACTATTTCTGAAATAAAAATTCTTTTGCGCGAATCATTAAAAAAACAAATGCTTGCCGAAAAAATGATGGATAAACTAACTGGTAGCATAAAGGTGACTCCTTCAGAGGTTCGTCAGTTTTTTAAAGAGATGCCATCAGATTCTATTCCTTTAGTAAACGAAGAAATAGAATACGAACAAATAGTTCTTTATCCAACAATTACAGAAAAAGAAAAACTTGCTGTAAAAGCAAAATTAAATGAATTACGAGAGAGAGTATTAAAAGGCGACAAATTTAGCACTCTGGCTGTATTGTACAGCGAAGACGCTCAAAGTGCAACAAAGGGCGGTGAACTTGGATTCCTTGGTCGTGGCGACCTTGTTCCCGAATTTTCGGCAGTTGCTTTTAAATTAAAAGATGGAGAAGTGTCAAAAATTATTGAAACCGAATTTGGTTTTCATATTATTCAGCTTATTGAACGCCGTGGAGAACAGATTAATGTTAGACATATTTTAATTTCACCAAAAGTTGATCCCGTTTCGGCAGTATATTGCAGAAGCAAATTAGACAGCATTTTAAAAGTTATTAAAGCAGATTCTATTAAATTTAACAAAGCAGCCGAAAAATATAGTAAAGATATCGAAACTAGCTTAAATGGTGGTTTAGCTGTTAATCCTTACACTAACAATAGTCGCTTTGATTTAGAACAATTAGATGCTACAACATCATACTGGATAAAAAAATTAAAAGACGGAGAAACAAGTAATCCATTTGAATTTACTGACGATAAAGCAAAAAAATGTTACAAAATTGTCAGATTAAAAGCAAGATACCCATCTCACAAAGCTAATTTAACTGATGATTACCAAAAAATTCAGGAAATAGCAATAGCTAAAAAGAAACAAGAAATAATGACAACCTGGATTGAAAAAGAACAAAAAACAACATACGTTCATATTGACAATTCTTATAAAAACTGCAACTTTACATATAAAGGCTGGATTAAGTAATTTACTTTTTAACAATTAATACGATGAATTTTTCTAACGACGTTGAAGCAGTTAAAAACCTAAGGCAGGCTCACGAAAGACTTTCAAATGAAATTAAAAAAGTAATTATCGGGCAGGATGATGTTGTAAAAGAAGTTTTAATAACAATATTCAGTCGTGGCCATTGTTTACTTATTGGAGTTCCCGGTTTAGCAAAAACGCTTTTAGTAACAACGATTGCAAATTCACTTGGACTAAAATACAAAAGAATTCAATTTACTCCAGATTTAATGCCATCGGATATTATAGGCACAGAAGTTTTGGACGAAAACCGACAGTTTAAGTTTGTAAAAGGACCAATATTTGCAAATTTTATTCTTGCCGATGAGATAAACCGTACTCCACCTAAAACCCAGGCAGCTTTACTTGAAGCCATGCAGGAAAGATCGGTTACAGCAGCTGGTCAGCATTTCAATTTAGATAATCCTTTTTTTGTATTAGCTACCCAAAACCCAATTGAGCAAGAAGGAACATATCCATTACCCGAGGCACAACTAGACAGGTTTATGTTTAACACTATACTCGATTATCCAAAATTTGAAGATGAAATAAATATTGTTCGTGCAACAACATCTGAAATAACTGTTAATGTCGAAAAAGTTTTAACAGCTGAGGATATTATTTTTTATCAGGATTTAATTCGCAAGGTTCCTGTAAACGATAATGTATTAAAATATGCAGTAAATTTAACTTCATCAACACGTCCGGGAAAAGAAAATGCAAATGATTTTGCGTCAAAATATATTAACTGGGGTGCTGGGCCAAGAGCATCACAATTTTTAATTATAGGAGCAAAAACACTATCTGTGTTAAACGGTAAATTTTCTCCGGATATTGAAGATGTGAAAGCAATTGCTCATCCTATTTTAAGACATAGATTAATTAAAAATTACAAAGCTGAGGCCGAAGGAATAACAATTGACAACATAATAACAGAATTATTGAAAGTTAATAAGGCTTAATTTTAATAAGTGTTACCAGTAATTCAATTACTATCAGATTAAATGATAAGGCAATTAATAATATTTCTGCTCGTTACAATAACATTTTTTACTTTAAATGCTCAGGAAGTAAAAAAAATTGAGTTAATTAATGCCGATGAAATTGATTATGATGAAGAAATTCTTGGAAGAGAAATAAAAAGACTTAAAGGTAATGTAGCATTTAAACATGATAGCGCTTTGTTATTTTGTGATAGCGCATATTTTAACTCAATCAGGAATAATGTTGTAATGTATGGTCATGTTCACATTAACATTGGTGACACGATACATTTATGGGGTGATTCAATAAGATATTATGGAAACACAAGAATAGCCCAGGTAAGAAATAATGTAAAACTCACTAACAAAACAGCGATTTTAACAACAGACTCTATGGATTACGATCGTAATTTAAATATGGGTTATTATTTTAACTGGGGAAAAATTAAAGATGGCGAAAACTCATTGGTAAGTCAATGGGGTTATTATTTCTCGATGTTAAAGGATTTTGTAGCAGTTAAAAATGTTATTCTTACAAATCCACAATACCATATGTATTCTGATTCGTTAAGATATAATACAGAATCAGAGATTGCTTCTTTTTATGGTCCATCAAAAATTGTTGGAGATTCAAACCTAATTTATTGTGAAAATGGTTGGTACAATACCAAAACAGAAATAAGTCAGTTTAATAAAAATGCATATTTAAAAAGCAAAGCTCAAACAATAAAAGGTGATAGTTTATACTATGACAGAAATAAAAAATTTGGTAAAGCATATAAAAACGTTCAGGTTATAGATACAACATCAAACATCTTGCTTTTAGGCAACTACGGATATTATTATGAGTCGCCAGAACAAGCAATGCTAACTGATAGTGCAGTTTTTATAAATTATGGAAAGACAGATACTTTATTTTTACATGCAGATACATTACGGTCAACTTCTTTAACAGACAGCATAGGTGTTTATAAATTAATAAGAGCTTATAATAACGTAAAACTATTTAAGCCAGATATTCAGGGAAGTTGTGATTCATTAACTTATTCCTTAAGAGACTCTATCATCAGACTTTTTGAAGTTCCAATTTTATGGTCAGAAGTTCATCAGCTCACCGCAGAAATAATTGAAATACACACAAAAAATAATCAAGCCGATTATATTGTTTTACAAACTGCAGCATTTGTAATTTCACAGGAAGATACAATTAGATTCAATCAGATAAAAGGGAAAAACATGATTGGATATATTAAAAATAATGAACTCGACAGAATTGAAGTCGATGGAAATGGTCAGTCAATATATTTCCCAAAAGATAATAACGAACTTATTGGTGCCAATACAGCTGAAAGCAGCAAAATGACAATTTACATGGATAAAGGTCAGGTTTCCAGAATATTATTTCTAACTAAACCCACTGCAGTATTACATCCAATTGAAGAATTACCAGCAATTGAATTATTATTACCAAATTTTAAATGGTATAAAAATATAAGACCAATTAAGAAGGAGGATATTTTTAATAATTAGAACAGTAAATTTTCAATCTCAAAAAATTGAAATTGTAAATTATCTAATATTCATCTTCGTTAAACAAAAAATCTTCTTTTGTTGGGTAGTCAGGCCAAATATCTTCGATATTGTCATAAACCTCACCTTCATCTTCAAGTTCTTGTAGATTTTCAATTACCTCCATAGGTGCACCAGAACGAATTGCAAAATCAATAAGTTCATCTTTAGTCGCAGGCCAAGGGGCGTCCTCTAATTTCGAGGCTAATTCGAGAGTCCAATACATATAATTATTCAGTTTTGATAGCTATTCTAAGTTTTCAAATATTTCGCGAAATTATACTTTTTTTTTATAGTAGCAACTTTTTTCTTTTAAATATCAAAAATACTTCCCCTGCGACTATATTTATTCTGATTTTATTGAAGTTATAAATAAATATAAAACTAATAATATTTTAATTGAAAGCGCCGAATTTACTTTTAAAAATGACATTTAAACTAAACAAACTGGGTAATAACAATTAAATCTTAAATTTTAAAAAAATACTAAATAATAATGTGTTTAATTCATTTTTAATGATTTAAAATTTTGTTTTCTAAAGAAAAATTATAATTTTGCCTAACCGATTCAAAAAGACTAACAATATTTATTTCTTTTTTATTAATTGAAGCATTATGAAAACAATTAGACTTTTTAGCTTATTATTTCTCATTTTTTTTAGCTTAATTAAAAACGGCTCTTGTCAGATTACCATTTCTACAATGAATAATTCTGCCAGTTTTTTTGTTGATCAGCTGGTTGGAACAGGCGTAACTTATTCTAATGCAACTTTCAGTAATACAGGAGCTGCTTATGCAAGTACATCTTCTTCAAATTATGGGCTATTTAATAACGCATCCTCTGTAATTGGAATAAACAGCGGTATAATTTTATCAACCGGAAATGTTTTAGGTGCTCCTGGTCCAAACTCAACACCCTCTTTGTCTACTGTAAATGCAAGAGGTGGAGATGGCACATTAAACGCAATAGTAACTCCAACATATGATGCAATGGGTTTAGAATTTGATTTTGTTCCTGAATCTAACATAATCACTTTTAGATATGTTTTTGCTTCTGAAGAATATAATGAATTTGTTGGCGATGTTTACAATGATGTTTTTGGATTCTTTGTTACTGGGGGTCCAGAAGCTTATTCAAATAAAAATATTGCTATTGTTCCAGGCACTGGAACTACACCGGTTGCTATTAATTCTGTAAATAATGGATATGGCGCAGCCGGGGCAACAGGTAACGGATCAGGCACTAATAGCTCATATTACAGAGACAATGGAGTAGGTTCGTATAATATTCAATACGATGGACTTACTACAGTTTTAACGGCTACCTGCAATGTTACTCCTTGTGCTTCATATCACATGAAAATAATTATTGCCGATGTTTCTGATTACGTTTATGATTCTGGCGTTTTTCTTGAGTCTGGTAGTTTTACTAGTCCATCAATTAATCATATTAATATAGCATACTCAAATCCTTCAGCAGGAGGAAATGCTGCCATGGTTGAAGGATGTAGTAACGGGCAAATAACATTTGGTTTAACCGGCCCTACTCCTTTTAATCGAAATATACCATTTTCAATTTCAGGATCTGCTACTTACGGAACTGACTTTTATACCATACCTGATATTTCGGGAACATGGTCGGCTCCAAATAATTATTACGTTACAATTCCTGCCGGACAAGCTATTACAACCCTTACTATAGTTCCAATAAACGAAGGCACCGTAGAAGGGATAGAAGATGTCGCATTTTCTATACAAACAAATTTATGCGGAGCACCAATTATCCAAAATGGGTCATTAAATATTTTAGATAACTCGACACCTTTTTCAAGTTCCATTTCTCCAGATCAAAATATCTGCCTTGGGAATAATGCAACATTAGCTTTAAGCTTAACTGGCGGGCAAGCTCCAATTTCATACAATTGGAACCCTACAGGTTATACCACTAACCCAATTACAGTAAATCCGCCTTCCACTCAGACATATACTGTTATAGCAACAGATGCTTGTGGAGCTACAACAACTGGCACAACATCAGTTAGTGTAAATAACATTCCTACTGTTGTTCCTTTTCCTACGTCACAAACATTATGCAGTGGTGAAACAACAAACATTACACTTTCATCAGGAGTAACCGGAACTATATATAACTGGACTATAAGCGCAGGAGCTAATATCACAGGGGCATCATCAGGCTCAGATGTTGCCATTTCACAAACTCTTATAAATTCAGGCACAAGTCAGGAAACAGTGACCTATACAGTAACTCCATCTGCTAATGGTTGCGACGGACCACCAACTAACATTATTATATCTGTTAATCCAACACCAACCGCAACAGCTATAACAACAGCTGTTACAACCTGTACCGGGATCCCAGATGGAACCATAACAATAAACGCTACAGGAGGAACTGCCCCACTCAATTATGCATTAGACGGTGGTGCAACTGCTGCAAATAATATATTTTCAAATATTGGTGTTGGTAGTCATACTGCTGTTATATATGACGCTGCCGGTTGTCAATTTACATTAAACAACATCGATGTAATAGGGAATACTGGCATTTCAATCACAAATATAATACCTGTTAATGTGAATTGTTATGGAGAAACAACTGGAAGTTTAACAATTACAGCGCCAGGTGCAACAGAATATAGCATTAATAACGGCACTGACTGGTTTCCATCAAATGTTTTCTTAGGGTTACCAGCAGGAAATTATAGTGTTATAGTTAAAGATGCAGGTAATTGTCAGGATGCACAAAGCATTTCAATTTCCTCACCTTCAGCAATTGAAACTGACTCTACGGTTACCAATATGCTTTGTACTGTATTAGGAAATGCTTTAATAAATGTAACAGGCGGGGTTGAACCTTATTCATATAATTGGTTCGATAGTTCAACATTGCCTTCCCATAACAATTTAACAAATGGCAATTATTTAGTAACAATTACTGATGCCAATATTTGTTCATTAATAACATCAGTGAATATTGGATATGACGCTGGAAATTTAAGTATTCAAAATAATATTTCAAATATTTCATGCCATGGCGATTCAACAGGCAGTATTTCACTTGTAGTGCAAAATGGAACATCACCATTTATTGCAGCATGGTCTGGAATTTCAGACACAAATCTTTCCCTTTCAGGATTAGGATCTGGAAATTACAACGTAACTATAACAGACAATAATGGATGTACTGCAAGTTCATTTATGTCTATTATTGAACCAACACAAATATTGCTTGATTCAACAGTTGTTAATCATACTTGCGGTACCTTAGGAAGTGCATCAATAATTCCAACTGGTGGAACTCCTGGATATTTATATTATTGGAGTGTTCCCGGATCAACCGCAACAATTAACGACATACCTGCTGGAAGCTATACAGTAACAGTTACTGACTCTTACAATTGTTCTGCAACATTAACAACTGTTATTGACCTGATTCCTGCAACAGGAATTGGTCAGATAACACAAAATAATTTATTATGTTATGGAGATACTAATGCATCAGCTACCGTAATTATGACTAATGGCTCAGCCCCTTTTAACTGTATCTGGCAACATGATTTAACAAATAACACAAATACTGCTTCAAATTTATCAGCAGGAAATTATTACGTAACCGTTACCGATACATATGGCGCTTGTATTGTACCATTAACAGTGAGTATTTCTCAGCCACAAGCACTAAACATTAATCCTTTAGTAACAAATATTACATGCAATAATTTAAATAATGGAATAATAGTTGCAAATGGATCTGGGGGCACAATACCACACCTATTCCATTGGTCAAACAATGCTACAAGTTCAAGTATAAGTAACCTTTCAGAAGGAACATACGGATTAACAATTACTGATGGAAATAACTGTATCGATTCTGTTTTAAATATTACTATTACAAATCCAACAGAACTGTCTACTTCAACTTCGTTCGTTAATCCTACCTTCTACAACTCTACTGATGGAGCAGCAACAATATATGTAAATGGAGGAACTATTCCATACTCATACATTTGGTCATCTGGTCAAACAACACAAATTATTACAAACATTGGAAATGGTCTATATATTGTTACGATTTCTGACTATAATAATTGCAATGAAATTGATACTATTTTAATTGATGTTCCAGAATTACCAGTTGAAATTCCAACTGTAATAACACCTAATGGCGATGGTGCAAATGATGATTTTGAAATCACAAATATTCTTGGTTATACTGATATAACAGTTGAGATTTATAACAGATGGGGAGATAAAATATTTATTTTCACTGGCACTGGAATGGAATATACAACTAGTTCTAATCGCTGGAATGGAACCAGAAAAGGAAAAGACCTGCCAATGGGTGGATATATTTTTATTGTTAAATTAAATAATGACAAAGAACCCTTAACTGGAGTTGTATCTATTATACGTTAAACTATTTTTAATATAATTTAAGACTGTTAATTTAAATTAGCAGTCTTTTTTTATTCAACAAAAAATAAAATTAATAGCTTTGCTTTAGATTTTAAATTATGCTAAACAATTCTCCTGGTCCGATTGGTGTTTTCGATTCCGGTTACGGCGGACTAACAATTTTAAAGGAATTTAAGAAACAATTACCTGAATACGACTATATCTACTTAGGCGATAATGCCCGTGCACCATACGGAGGCAGATCTTTTTATGTAGTATACCAATATACCCTTCAGGCAGTAAATCATTTATTTTCGCAAGGTTGTCAATTAGTTGTTTTGGCTTGCAATACTGCTTCTGCAAAAGCATTACGAACAATTCAGCAAAACGATTTACCAAAAATAGATTCTAAAAGAAGAGTGCTTGGAGTAATAAGACCAAGTGCCGAAGCAGTTGGAAACTTAACTAAATCAAGAGAAGTTGGAATTCTTGGAACCACAGGAACAGTACTTTCTGAGTCATATCCAATTGAAATTCAAAAACTTTTTCCAGATATTAAAACATATCAGCAAGCTTGTCCACTTTGGGTTCCTTTAGTGGAAAATGAAGAATATAAAAATGCTGGTGCTGATTATTTTTTCGAGAAAGACATTAGAGCTCTGCTTTCTCAAAGCAAAAATATTGACACAATAATTTTAGGCTGCACACATTACCCATTAATTGTTGATGCTATAAGAAAATTCATCCCTTCAAACATAAAATTAATATCTCAGGACACAATTATTGCAGACAGTCTGACAGATTATTTAAACAGGCACCCTGAAATTGAAAATAAATGCACAAAAAACGGAACTATAAAATTTGAAACAACAGATATCTCAGATGTTTTTTCGGCAAGAGGTGAAATTTTTTATGGCAAGAAAATAGAGTCAGAACAAATTACACTCTGATTCCAATTACTAAAATATCATCAACCTGTTCTTCATTCCCTTTCCAATCTAAAAATCTCTTTTTAAGATATTGTTTTTGAACATCAACTGGTTCATCGCAAACCTGAATTAAAATTTCTTCAAGTTGTTTATATTTTAATTTCTTTCCTTTTGGTCCGCCAAACTGATCGGCATACCCATCAGAAAAAAGATAAACCATATCGCCTTTTGATACTGGTAAACCATTATTTGTATATACATCTCCTACTTCGTCTTCGTTTACTCCAATTGGAAATTTATCAGCTTTTACTTCTATCAGCTCTTTGTTATGAATATAATAAATGGAATTATATGCACCAGCATATTCAAACGTACGCATCTGGTTATCAATACTCACAACAGATAAATCCATTCCATCTTTAACTCCACTTTCGTTATGAGCCTGTCTTAAGATTTCAGTTACCCCAACATCTAAAAATCCGAGTATATCTGAAGGTCTGGTTATTCTATTTATTTTTACTGCCTGATTTAATAGGTTATATCCGATAACCGACATCATAGCTCCGGGCACTCCATGACCAGTACAATCAACAGCAGCAACAACAGTATAACCATTAGCCTGTTCAACAAAAAAGAAATCTCCACTAACAACATCTTTTGGCATATATAAAATAAAACTATTAGGAAGACATTGATTTAAATAATGCTCAGGTGGTAACAATGCACACTGAATTCGGTATGCATATTCAATACTATCAGTTAATTCTTTCTTTTGATGCGTAATAGTTGACATTTGCGAAACAACTAAATCACGTTGTGCTTCAATTTCATCACGCTGAGCAGTAATCTCATCTCTTTGAGAAGTTATTTCTTCTTTATGCTGCTCCAAATACTGATTACGAACTTCAATATCATTCTTTTGATTTTCAATAATTCTTTTCTGAGCTTTAATAAACTTATCCCAATAAATTATACCCTCAATTATTATCCAAATTAAGAAAAACAAAAAAGTAAGGATTGCATAATCAGAGAATATTTTTTTAAAGAACGAATCCGATTCCAACGATTTTTCTAAAGGAAAGAAAAACAAATAGACTATTGCTGCAATAAAAGCTAAAAAGAAAAAAGTATAACCATAAACAAATTGCTTACGTGTTACTGGTATTATACCATATATTTTAATTTTAAATTCTTCCATATCAAAAAATGATTTTTATCGAATATTATTTAACAAAAATATGAAATGCATTTTATTTGAATGCATTATTTTAAATTAAGTTTTAAAACTATCTATTTTTTTGCTCATTTCAGAAACTGTTATGAATTTTAATTCCTTTTAACAAGTAAATAAATACATTTACCATAAAATCAATTTATTTGCCCCAAGCCCTAAAGGGAGTAAATTGATTTTCGACACACCCTTTCCCGAATGGATGCCTATGGCAAGGGTGGGGTAAATGTTGAAAATCATTACCTAAAAAACTTAAAAAATTCAAAACAGTTTCTCATATTAATATTTAAATTTGAGAACAATTACGAAATGCTTAAAAAATGGAAAAAAACATAAAAAAAGGCTGGTCAGAATTAATGACAGACTTCACGTTGTTAAACGTTGAAGGAAGTTTTCCTTTACCTGCATACTCTGAATTTATGCCTCCTCCACGAATAGGAAGAACACCATATGGCGAAGTTGATTCCAGTATATTTTCAAAAGATGATGATTATGGCTGGCATATTTCCGAACTCGAAGAAGAAAGTGAATTAAAACCAGGCATTGAGCATATTGGAAAACAAATAATGCATCAAATTATTAAGCTTGGAAAAGGAGAAACAGTAAACCATATTTTCGGCCATCAACATCAGAATTTAATTAATAACCCATATTGGCCTGATGATTTAGCAAAAAGAGCGGGCAAATTAATTAATGAAAAATATGTTGTTTTTCTACCACTTGTGTATTCCAGAACACAAGATGATAAAGGCAGAGTAAGATGGACGCTTTTTGGCGGAAGCGAACAAGGTCCGGAAAAAGCATTTTGGAAAAGTTTTTACAATTCCCCTGAAATTGAAAAAGACGAAAAAGAATCATTAGATTTTATTCAACAAATTATTGCCAATGCTTATGGTGAAAACTTTAACGAGCTTAATAATTTAAATTCGTGCGGTTTCAAAATTTTGCCAACGAGCTCAGATTCATCGCTTCCTTCGTGGACAAAACAGCATGAGATAACCGACAAAGAATCTTTTGATAATGTAAGATACCTACTCACTTTTAAACCATTTTCAAAATTACCTGAAAAAGTAAAAGAACAATATTTTAATGGAAAAACAGCAATCCTACCTTTCCCAGGAAGTCTTGTCTTTTGGGGTATGCCAACATATAACAAATTAAAACACGAACTACCAACGGCTCCTCAAATTGCATTATTAAAATTAGTAGCAAGACATAGTGGGCATGGTGGAATACGAGTTCCACAATCAGGCTGGTTGCATGAACCTCATCCTGATTTAAAACAATCTGATTTTCATCAGAACCTTGTTAGCAATACTTATCATCGCACACATCGCTGGCAACGAATACATAAACACGAAGACGAATTAACACAACAACCTAGAGTCGCAAAATTAATTAAAGTATTGTTTAGCACCGATTTAGAAACTATTGGTCTTTACGATAAACCACTTGCAAGAAATTGCGAATTATGGACAAAAGATTATAAATTAGTTTTAGACGGGCCAAAAGCAAAAAGAATAAATATTTTACATGCAGAAGCCCATATAGCAAAAGGAGGATTATTTGGTTATCGTTTTCTTTTTCCACCTATGCAGGTTGGCTTACACGAAATATATTGGCACAGACCACTAGTTGCATATTTATCAGCAAAAACAAATGAAATAACAATTCACACTGAAAGTTTAAACGGATATATAACAGCATATAATATTCACGATAAAAATATTGATACATCTATTGAATTATGGCCTAGATTAACAAAACGAAAAACTCATTTAACTGCCCTTAATTCATTAGACAGAAAACACGATCATTATCATCATCAAACGGCACATAACATCATAACATTAATTAATAAATATAATGAATTAGGCGGAAAACCATTAACCAGAGAATTTGCAAGACATTTATTACAAATCAGTAAACACGAGACCTTAGACCAATGGTTAAGTGAAATTATTGTTAAAGCAACTAATAAAGCCGACGGAGAATTTTTATTACAAGAAGTTGAAAAAGTAATTGAATCAAAAGAAAAAATTAACTCATTACCAGAACCTATAACATTTAACAAAACTGCAAGCCGAACTTTTGAAGAAGCATGGTGGAATGACATTAATTTTCTTGCACATGGAGCATTTATCAATAAAGACAATGCAGATTGCGTTCAGGATGACCCTACTTTAACAAATATCACACATAAAAAGAGAGACCTTGAACCTTTAGGCGATTATCTAATTGAAAGACATAAAAAAGCAATTTCAGAAGCAAAAATGGAAGGAATTGCATATTGTGGCGAAACACCATTTAAATGGGATACTGATTTTTCATTTGATGCATTTGGCGGTTGGAGAATGAATCAGGAAGGAAAGTCTTACGAAAGAAATATTATTGTAGTAATTCCGGGCAAAAACAGAAATGAAGCCGTTGTTATGGGCGACCATTACGACACTGCATACATGGAAGATATTTATGATAAAGATGGAGGTGGTACTGGAGCACGATTATCTGCAAAAGGTGCCGACGATAATTATTCTGCTTCTTCTACCCTTTTGCAGGCAGCACCAATTTTTCTTGAAATGTCAAAAAAAGGGCTTTTAGAAAGAGATGTCTGGTTAATGCACATCACTGGCGAAGAGTTCCCATCTGATTGCTTAGGGGCAAGATTTTTTTGCCGTTCGTTAGTTGAAAAGACTTTAAAACTTCATTTGGGCGACGAAAAATATATTGATCTGTCAACGACAAAAATTGTTGGGGCCTTTGTTATGGATATGATCGGTCACAATAAAGATACTGATCGTGATATTTTTCAGATTTCACCTGGAAAAACTGTTAACTCTACCAAAATTGCATACGAAGCTCATCTGGCAAATTTAATGTGGAATAAATTAGCGCATAAATTAAATTGTGATACTGATCGTAATAAACTTACACATGGAAAAAGAAGTATTGATGGAATAACAATTCCTGAAGTTGCAAAACACTTACCATTAATGGGCGAAGTGCGCACACAATTACATACACATAGCTCGCTATACAATACAGATTGTCAGATTTTATCTGATGTAGGTGTTCCAGTTGTTCTTTTTATGGAAAACTATGATTTGCATCGAACAGGTTATCACGACACCCACGATACCATGGAGAATATAGATCTGGATTATGGTTCTGCTTTTGCAGCTATATGTATTGAGACTGTTGCCAGGGTTGCTACACTTTAACTTATTCTATAACAACGTTCAATTGTCAAATCAAAATTATTGTAGGGTCGAAAGACCTGACAACAGAAAAAACTAACAATGCAGTAAGGTTATTCGACCTGTTAGCAATTAAAGTTACACAACATCAAAATAATTATTGAACGTTTGATTTATAAAATAAAAAAATACTTACTTTTAAATTCTTAATTGAAACTAAAATACAAATAACATGGGCAAGTTAAATCATTTGAATCCTACGCAAGTATGGGAAAATTTTGAAGCGTTGTGTAATATTCCTCACCCTTCAAAAAAAGAAGAAAAGATTATTCAGTACATGAAAGAGTTTGGCGAAAAGCTCGGATTAAAAACTATTGTTGACGAAGTTGGTAACGTAATAATTAAAAAACCTGCTACACCAGGAATGGAAAATCGCAGAGGAATTATTATGCAGGGACATCTTGATATGGTTCCACAAAAAAACAGTGATAAAGTTCACGATTTTGAAAAAGATCCTATTGTTCCCTGGATTGATGGTGATTGGGTAAAAGCTACTGGAACAACCCTTGGTGCTGATAATGGATTAGGTGTTGCTGCAGCAATGGCAGTAATGCAAGCCACAGATTTTGCTCACGGTCCGGTAGAATGCTTATTTACAGTTGACGAAGAAACGGGTATGACAGGTGCTTTTGAATTAAAGCCTGGAATTATTGATGGTGACATTCTTTTAAATCTTGATTCAGAGGACGAAGGCGAGCTTTATGTAGGTTGCGCCGGAGGTATTGATGCAAGCATTAAATTTCATTATACAGAAGAGGCAGTTCCTGCAAACCATGTAGCTTATAAACTTTCTATTACAGGTTTAAAAGGCGGTCACTCTGGATTAGAAATTATTCTTTACAGAGGAAACTCTAATAAGTTAATGAACAGATTCTTTAAATATGCTCAAAAAGAATTTAATTTAAGAGTTGCAACTATTGATGGCGGTAGTTTAAGAAACGCTATTCCACGCGAATCATTCGCTACAGTTGTTATACCTACGGATAAAGAAGCTGCTTTTGTAAAAGGAATTTCTTCTTTTGAAACTATAGTAAAAAAAGAATTTTCTGATGCAGATCCTGATTTTAAATTTGCTTTTGAAAAAACTGCAATGCCTGCAAACATTTTCGATTTGAAAACTCAAACCGAATTGATTAATGCAATTTATGCTTGTCCAAATGGAGTTATAAGAATGAGCGACTCAATGCCAGGATTAGTAGAAACATCAACAAATTTAGCGATTGTAAAATCTGCAAATGGTGTTATTTCTATTGCATGTTTGTTACGCAGTTCTGTTGATTCTGCTAAAGAAGACTTAGTTGAAGCAATTCACAGTACATTTGCAATGACAAGTGCAAAAATAGAATTTGAAGGCGGTTACCCAGGCTGGAAACCAAATATGAATTCGGCAATTCTTAAAACTGCTGGTGAAGTTTATCAAAAGAAATTTGGTAAAGTTCCAGATATTAAGGCTATTCACGCTGGTTTAGAATGTGGTTTACTTGGAGGAGTTTATCCAAGTTGGGATATGATTTCATTCGGACCAACTATTCGTTATCCTCACTCTCCAGACGAAAAAGCAAACATACCTTCGGTACAAAAATTCTGGGATTTCTTAGTTGAAGTTCTAAAAAATGCACCTTTGAAATAATTTTTTAAAAAATAATTTAAGCCGTATTCTAATTAGGTATTAGAATACGGCTTTTTTATTTTACTGTAATCTTGAATGTTAAAAATTCGATAAAATAACTACAGATTCTACACTACTTTTTTTTGATACAAATATGAATTTTAAGGACTAAAATTAATCTTCTAAATGTTTAGTAGCCGATATTTTTTATAGCTTTGCCGTGTTTTAAAAATACGTTCTTATCCTAAATTAAAATCAGGTTATAAATAAATCTCAATATTAATTTATCATGGTTGAAAAAATTCAGAAGACCTTAAGAGACAGCAAAGCAGCTCGTTGGACAGCTTTAGCAGTGGTTGCATTTACAATGCTTTGTGGTTATTATTTAGCAGATGTAATGGCTCCATTAAGCGGACTTTTAGAAGGACAATTACATTGGAACAGTGAAGACTACGGTTTTTTCACAAGTGCATATGGTTGGTTTAACGTATTCTTATTCTTCTTAATTATTGGAGGTATTATTCTCGACAAAATGGGAGTAAGATTTACTGGATTAATGGCAACTATAATAATGGTTGTGGGAATTGGATTAAAATACTGGGCAGTATCAACAACATCGCTTGATGGTGTAATTATTTTTGGTTGGAAAGGGCAGGTAATGTTAGCTGCACTAGGATTTGCTATTTTCGGAGTTGGAATTGAAGTAGCTGGAATTACTGTTTCTAAAATTATTGTAAAATGGTTTAAAGGAAAAGAGATGGCGCTTGCAATGGGTTTAGAAATGGCAACTGCAAGAATTGGTACTGGCTTAGCTATCGGAACATCACTTCCAATTGCAAAATATTTCGGCACAGTTTCTATGCCTCTGCTTTTTGGACTAGTTATGGCTTGCATAGGATTAATAGCATTCATTTTATATACATTTCAGGACAAAAAACTTGATATATCACAAGCTGCTTTTGACAAACAAAATGCTGTTGAAAATACCGAAGAAGCATTTAGTGTAAAAGATATATTGAAGATTGTTACAAATAAAGGCTGGTGGTATATTGCTTTACTATGTGTATTATTTTATTCTGCAGTATTCCCATTTCTTAAATATGCTACAGATTTAATGATTCAGAAATTTCATGTTCCAGAAGATTGGGCTGGCCTAATTCCTGCTTTGCTTCCATTTGGAACAATTGTATTAACACCTTTCTTTGGTAATTTATATGACCGTAAAGGAAAAGGTGCTACCATTATGATTATTGGTTCGCTTTTACTGATTTTTGTACATACAATGTTTTCAATTCCATTTTTAAGCCATTGGTTAGTTGCAATAGTATTAACAATTATTTTAGGAATAGGTTTCTCATTAGTTCCTTCAGCAATGTGGCCATCTGTTCCAAAGATTATTCCTGAAAATCAATTAGGAACTGCATACTCTTTAATTTTCTGGGTACAAAACTGGGGATTAATGGGCGTACCTTATTTAATTGGATGGGTATTAGAAAATTATTGCGTAACACACCGAGTTGGCGAAACTGTTGATGGAATTGTGCTAACAACAACGCAATACAACTACACTATTCCAATGATGATTTTCACATTATTAAGCGTTCTTGCTTTAGGTGTTTCGTTATTACTTAAAGCTGAAGACAAGAAAAAAGGATATGGTCTACAGTTACCAAACATTAAAAAATAACAAACTTTATTTCACAGAGTTCCTTTCAGGAGACACTGTGAGACTTAAATAACAAATTATAGAATATTCTAAAAGGTGCCTCAAAAGGGCACCTTTTTTATTTGTAGTTATTTGAATTAATAACGCTTACTGTCAGGTCGAAAAACAATGTTAAAACATTTAGTGGATGGAGACAAAAACTATGGTGGAAGGAATTTAATAAATTACAATAAGTATTTGCTTTTAACAAACAAAAAATTGTACTTTTGTTTAGTTAAAGATAATTAATTCAATCGCATATATAATTACATATATAAAAATAAAGATGTTAAAAAGGTTTATTAAGAAAAAAATTAACATTATGAAATTAATATTGACCATAATTACGGTGCTATTTTTTTTAGATCTTGTTGCACAGAACAAAGGCATGCAATTTAGGGAACTAGATAGTAATTATGTTATTACGCCTGATAATATTGCGATTAATTTTATTAATAACTTTTCTGTTGAATTCTGGATGAAGCCAAACAAAACAGAAATGTGGGCAGTACTTTTACAAGAAGGGGTTTGTACTGCTGGGACTTTTTCTTATCATATTGGTATTAATCCTGATAGTACCTTGAGCTTTACTTTTAATTGCACTGGCAACTGTAACAATACTAAAAGCTATAAATGTGATACCAAACTTCATCCTGGAGTCTGTTTGCATGTTGCCGTTACATATTCTAGTTCAGGAATAAAGATTTACTTTAACGGTGTTCTTCAACCCGGACATTATTCTATCGGATCGTTTTGCAATAATTTAGAACAAACAGCTGATCCCTTAAGAATTGGCTGTTATAAATATTATAACGGATCGCTGGGGGCATGGTATGATGGAATGCTTGATGAGCTTAGATTATGGAGCAAAGTACTTACTCCTTCTGAGATACTTTCCAATTACACAGATACGCTTACAGGCAACGAAACAGATTTGCGACTATATTATAAGTTTAATGAAAATATACAAGGACCGGGTATGACAATTGTTAATTCAGCAGCAACAGGTTCTGCACTAAACGGGAATACATTTAGCGAAAGTGCAACAAGTCCTTACCCTATTACTCCTTGCTTTTTATACCATAATTGCAATTTTCATCCTTTAATTGTTACAGACGGTTCACCAACTATTTGTCAGGGTGAGGATGTTCTGCTATCATCATCTTCACAAGGGAGTACTCATACATACCAATGGTTTCTAAATAGTTTACCCATTGCAGGACAAACCGGTGCTGATTTTGTAGCTACTTCTTCTGGTAGTTATTCTTTTGTAGCCGATTCACTCGGATGTGTTGAGGCATCAAATGTGGTAAACGTTGTTGTAAATCCCTTACCAACAGTAACACTAAATCCCCTTCCTACATATATCATTTACAGCGCACCAGGTATTTCAATGACAGGAAATCCTGTTGGTGGTATATTTTCAGGAGTTGGGGTTTCAGGAAATATTTTTAATGCCAGTATTGCCGGATTGGGAACACATGTAGTTAATTACAGTTTTACAAATGCAAATAACTGCACCGGAACAGCATCGTCTTCAACCCTTGTTTATGACACCACAGGAATTGTATGCACAACTTATCTCGATACTATAATAACATGGACTTACGATACAGCTCACATTGTAGTGGCAGATACAAATTACATAACAATTACTGACACTATTCATCTTTCAGTAACTGATACAATTTACAATATTATTACGGATACTATTCAACTTGTAATTACAGATACTATTTATCATACCATTACAGATACAATTTTTACATCAGTTGCAGATACGCTTGTTATAAATGCAGTACTTACTGGAGTTGCACCTCCTAATAATATTAACATATTGCAAATATATCCGAATCCAGCATTAACCTATATAATCATCGACAATGGAAATTTTAGCAGTATGAATGGTTATACGGTGAGAATTGATAATGATATTAGTCAGACTGTATTTACATCACTTGTAAATCAGCAGTCTTTTTATATTGATCTTTCTACGTGGACAGGTAATGGGCTTTATTTCGTTTATGTGATAGATGATTTTGGAAATATTATTGTTACTCGAAAAATTATTTTGCAGTAAAAATTAAAGGCAGCTCTAAATATAAGTATAATCTTACCAACTTGGTCTATAGAACAGAATATACTTAATTAACGCAAGTTATCTTAACAAAATATACAATCAAAAAATTGTAATGCTGTAATTTACTTCAATTCAATTTCTTTCTTTAAGAATATATACAAATAAAAACTATATATAACCGTTGTTATAATCTGAATATAAATAGGTGTAGAAATTAATTCAGTATTTAGAAAAGTTAATTTAATAATCCCAAATTTTATAATATAGTAAAGTGTTTTACTTATTAATATACTCAACAGTATTGCCGGAAAATAATGCTTTATTTTTTTAGCAAATAAAAAGAATAAAAAAACATTCATTGATAATTCAAATGCAATTAGCATCATCTTTGGTAACTCAGGATGACTTGAAATTAAAAATGAAAATAATGGTAATGTTACAGCAAGTATATATGCATTTCTTTTTGTTGTATGAACAAGAGCAATTATTAACATTAATCGCATAGGTTCAATTAAATATACCGGCAAACTAATTAAATGTGAAATTGTTGGAACCAGATAAATAAATGCTAATGCACTAATATCAATTAAAACAGCAGTTAATGATATTCTTTGAAATATAGGAGCTGTTAGTACTTTCATAAATTATTTAGTTTTAATAATTTTTATATCTAATTTTCTACCTGATTCATTCAATCTTAAAATATATATTCCATTTTTAAATGAATTAATATTTATTTGTTTTTCAGATTTGTTATGAATGGTTCCAAAAAGCAAAACTTTAGCAGAAATATCGCTTATACTATATTCAACCGTTTTATTTTCTAAATTGGATATACTGATAAAATCTCTTGCAGGGTTTGGATAAACACTAACATTAAGATTATTATTTTCTGCAATTCCTATACCTCCATCATGAACTTTATAAAGCTCAATTCCATTTCCTGTTCCAAGATTTCGTGTATATTGTTTATTTATCGAATCGTTCCAATGTTCATGAACACCTAAAGAAGCTATAAGTACACCGTCGTTATCCGGATCATAAATTATATTATCAGGCCACAATGATGAATCGGCTGCCTGATGCAAATAATCATCAACACCAAACCAGTTTGGTCTGCTTTCAGCTATAGTTGGTCCGTTATATTCAGTTCTTAAAAAATCGTGACAAACCGATTCAATTGCAACCGGATCTAGAGACATGAAAATTGAAGAACACCAGTCATTATTGAAAGGTAATGAAGACCATTTTGCTGGAACTCCACCAGCATCTTCTCCCGGATAAAGTGCATCAATAACAATTAACAGATTTTTACCACTTAATAATTTATGCATCATTATATCAGTCTGCACCCTATATAAACCATAACCTAATCTTGTTGGTCCATCATACCCACCCATTAAGCCATCATGAAGGTGCAATGCCCACTCTCTTGTAAAAGAACCAAAATGATTCTTTGCAGCCAAAGTAATTCCAGCAGAAGAATGAGCTTTCATTGTTGGAATATTAATAAGATAATCGATATCATCAAAAATTGTAAATAACTTATCAGTTACAGCTTGAGTCATGACAGTTCCATGATCAGAAAAGAATACTTTGTCTTGTGTTGTAACAACAACCGGAGTTCTTCCATTTCCAACAACATCAATTTCCGGATGGATTAAATTATTTCCTAAATAATTTACATTTGGAAATTCGTTGTGCCATAAATCGAATAATTCTTTATAAATATTACGTGCAGGATCTCCAATATATATCATGCTTTCTGGCACCTGGGCAACAGTTACTAATTGCCGCAACATTGAAAGTACAATATATGGGTTTGTTTCAGATGCAAAAGGATTAACAGTAATATTATCTGTTCTGCTTAAATCTGCATAAAACTTAGCTTGAGCTAAACCTCCATTTGCAGATGTGCAATTAATTTTCAAAAAAATCTTTTGTCCCGATGTATAACCAACATTTCCATGTCCATTTTTAACATTAAAATATTTAAAAATCTTATCCCATGCTTGCACATTTGATGTTTCTCCTGCAATAGCATTTATTGATTTAATAATCATGCTATCTATAACCTGCCCATTATTATTTGCACTCATAAACCAGCCATCATCGCCAGCATCAATTATACCATTACCATTTGTTGTATTTGTGCAATTTTCATTTGTTGCATCTGGGTTCCACATCCATGTTACACGACCTTGTATAATTCCTTGAGCTACTCCAATCGGAGCATTTGGAGTAAAAGCTGTTACATCTTTAATACTTTTTCCTGCAAATGAATTATTTGGTAACAAAACATTTGAAAAAAGAAAAATTGATGTAGCCAATATTAAAAAAATAAAAGACAGCGCATATTTTGATTTAAAGAAGTACACTCTAAATTGTTTTAAGGCAATAACTGCACCTCCCAGGCTTAATATATAAATCACAAAACCTGACATTAAAGGTGCTGTAGCTTGCATGCAGGGATAATTTGCTCTACTTGGCTTAGGAATAACTCTTATTAAAAACCATATAGTTGCCAAGAATCCCAACACAAGAAAAACAAGTTTAGTATTTATTTTCTTCTCTTTTAGAAAAGAAATTAATTTTTGAAATTTATTTGGCAGATATGGTAGAGGATTATACATGTTGTTTTTAGATTTACAATAAATAATTCAAATCCAAAGAATAATGCTAATCAAATTTAAGCATTAACAATTTCAAAAACAAACTATTATTCCGTAATATTTAACAAATCAGGATATTTAAACTTATAGTTTAATTTCTCTATTAACTTTTTGCTTGAAACTTTTTTGTTCCATCAAATACTAGTATTTATATACCAATAATATAAAAATTCTAACATAATCCACAATGTATATTTGTTTTTCATATCATGTTAGGTTGAAATTTTTCAGCAGCTAACAAACATAAAGCTTTCACTGTTAAATCAAAAAACCATACAGCATGGAATACTCGACAGATAAATTTTTACCTATTGTTATATATAGCTTATTTAGTCCTATCTATAATTATTTTTCCTGAATTGAAAATTTTTTGTCCTTTTATTCTATAATTATATAAACCTGTTTTTAAATTTACATCTGGATTATATTCCACCAATTGATTCCCTTGGATTATCTTCTTATTTGTTATATCAACAAGTTTTCCATTAATATCAAATAACTCTATCAATACATTATCTTCTATATTACTATATAATTCAAATTTTATTGTTTCAAAAAATGGATTAGGATAAGTTTTAATAGAAGAGTATTTTTCATTACTATTTTCTGGAACATTTGTATTTAGAGCATTTCCAAATGAAACAAAATTTCCATTATTCCCAATTATGTAACCTGAAGAATCATTTACTAACAAAATTGATTTTAAGGAATTATCTGTAAAACTTTTTTGTAATACCCAACTTACACCCCCATCATTTGTATGTAGAATTTGTCCAAAAACACTTACAGCATATCCGTTCATGCTATCAATAAAATTAAAAGAACTGAATTTATTATACCAACTATTATTGGTATTTGCATAAATAGTAACCCAATTAAAACCACCATCATTAGTTTTTAATACAATATTTGCTTGAAAAGAACTTCCAGCTAACAAAAATCCAGTATTGTCATTTACAAAAACCATATCAACAAATGGTGATGATATGTTAAGTGGAAGTAAAGACCAATTATTTCCTGCATTAGTTGTATAATACAATTTTCCAGTTGTCCATCCACCAAGAAGAAAACCTACTGAATTATTTTTAAAATAAACTTTATTAAGATAAGGCCAAGGTCCACTTTGATCAATCCAGTTAATTCCATCATTTGTTTTACACAAAACACCCCAAGTAATTGTTCCTAAAGGATTTTGACCTCCACCTACCATAAATCCTAATGATTCATTTACCATGGTAATATCATTATAAGTTTGAGGAAGACTAGAAGTAATCCAAGTTAAACCAGAATCTACTGTTTTTTTTACCTTATGTCCATATTCAGTTATTGCGTATCCAATAGTAGAATTTACAAATTGAGCAGCTATGCAATAATTTAGCTCTGGAACAATAGAAGTCTGCCAATTTACTCCGTTATCGCTCGTCTTAATTAATGTATTATCACCTACTACAAAAATGTGGTTGTTGTCAACTTTATCAATTGAGCACAAATTTTTATTGGGTCCATTTTGAGTATTTATAAATGTTGTGCCATAATCATTAGATACAAACGTTGCACCTCCACTACCAACAATACAAATCGAGCTATCATTTTTTATGCAAATAGAACATAAAGAGCTAGATGTATTTAAGTTAAACGAGCTCCAAGTTTGGCCACCATCTTCAGTTTTTGAATAACGACCAGAAACTTGACTTGCCAAACCAATTTGTGGATTAATAAATTTTATTGAATACGTATGATTACTTTGTACTAAATTCATAGAAGTCCAATTATTACCTCCATCAATTGTTTTAACAGCATAACCACTAATTCCTGTAGCAAAACCAATCAGAGTATCTATAAAATCTGTAGTATAAAAACACTGATTAAGGGAATCTGTAAGCAATATCCAACTATCGCCTCCATCAATCGATTTTAAAACCAAACCATCATTTTGATTTTGATCTCCCCCAACTATATAACCAATTGAATTACTGGGAAAATCGATTGAAAATAAATATCCGTTAACATTACTTACAATAATATTCCATTGTATACCACCGTCTGTTGTTTTTAATATTATTCCATTTTTCCCACAAGTACTACCAGTTAAACTATCTGTAAAAAAAACGGAATACAAATTATCAAAAACGCCTGATATTGAAGTTGTCCAATTTGCACCAGAATCAGTTGTTTTTATAATTATACCCGAATCACCTACAGCAAAACCATAGCTATCATTAATAAAATAAACGCCATTTAATTTTTTTGTAGTATTTGAATTAAGAATAGTCCAATTTAAGCCACCATCAATAGTTTTTAAAACAGTTCCAAAATTCCCAACAGAATAACCAATATTGTCATTAACAAAACAAACAGAATTAAGTGTATTTCCCTGTGGTTTTGGATTTATCCAATTATACTGGGAATAGCACATTATGGAATAAAGTGCTAAAATCAATATGGAAATTAATTTTTTAATCATGTAGTATTTATTAATTCAAATCCTAAGAATTAGGCTAATCAAAATTAAACAATAACAATTTCAAAAACAAACTATTATTCCGTAATATTTAATAAATCAGGATATTTAAACTTATAGTTTAATTTCTCACTTAACTTTTTGTTTGATACCATTTTATTTTCACTTATTTTAATTTCATCAAATACTGGCAATTCAATACCAATATCTAAAGCAGCTTTTGTATAAAATTCTCTTTTAGTTGGGTGTGTATCTGCACAACCATTAAAAATTTCGTTCCAAATTTCTTTTTCAATAATTGCTTCAATAATACCAATGCAATCATCGCGGTGTATCATATTTACCGCAGAGTCTGGATTATCAATAATTCTTCCTTTGGGATAGAATAATCCAGGTTTTCGGTTATAACCAATTAACCCTCCAAATCTGATTACAGTAGTTTTAAAACTGTTATTTGTTATAAATATATTTTCAATTTCGGCTAATGCAGAATTAATCACAGGAGTTTCTTCGGTAATTAGTTCGTTTGAATTTGCATAAACAGAAGTAGAGCTAACAAATAACACAAATTTAACTGTTGATTTTTCAATATACTTTGCTAATGTTTTAAAACCTTCTATATCTTTTGATGGCACTGCAATGATTAATATTTCTGAACTTAAGAATTCTAAAATATCAGATGATACAGTATCCAATTTTATTAAATATGGTTTAATACCGAGAGCAGATAATTTCTGCATTTTGTTTTCAGAAGTAGTTGAGCCGTTTACCGAATATTTATTATTCACAGAGTCCCTTTCAGGAGACTCTGCGAGACCCAGAAAGTCCCTTTCAGGAGACTCCGTGAGACCCAGAAAATGAACGGCTAATGGTTCACCTAGCCAGCCACAGCCAAATATGCTAATTGAGTTTTTCACTTTTTGTTATTTATTTGTTGGAGGTAAATTCAACAAGGGGACAAAGATAATGTATTTAAAATGGGATTATAAATCCCAGATTATTTACTTTCGGATTACAAATCCGAAAGAGCGAAGGAAATGGTTCGTGAGGACACGAACCAAGGAAAGATGTTAAAAACTTGCACCAATCGAGGGGATTGCGGGTCGAGCCCGCAATGACGTGTTTTTTTATTTGTATTTTGTTATCTTAAAGTGTGTCACAGACCATGGTGTTTGAAGTAATTATGTTTGGTATTATTAAAAGTACTTTTCAATTAATTCATAAAGTGCAGCTTTACTATATGGTTTTGAAATATAATCGTTACAACCAGCCTCTATTGCTTTTTCTCTGTCGCCTGCAAGGGCGTAAGCGGTTTGTGCAAAAATAATTACATTTTTATTAAATTCTCTAATTCGCTTTGTTGCTTCGTATCCATTTAATTTAGGAATTTTAATATCCATTAAAATTAAATTAATTTCGGGGTTACTAAAACAACTATGAACTGCTTCTAAACCATCTCTGGCAATAAAAATTTGATTGTCATACTGCTCCACCATTATTGTAATTATCTGTTCGGCTGCAGGATCGTCTTCTACCAATAATATTTTGAGATTTTTTAATTTGTTATTTTTTACGCTTTCTGTAACAATATCATCAACAATTAAATTTTCTTTTTGTTGGTTGTTATAAGGGATAGTAAAATAAAATGTGGAGCCTTTATCTATAATACTTTCTACCCAAATTTTACCACCAAGCATTTCGACATATGCTTTTGAAATTGATAATCCTAGTCCAGCCCCTTCATAGCCCCTGGAAGTATCTTCGCTTCCTTGTCTGAATCTTTCAAAAATAATTTCCCTTTTTTCATATGAAATTCCGGTACCAGTATCTTTTACATAGAATTGAATAAATTCATTTTTTATTATATAACCAATTTCTATAAATCCTTTATGGGTAAATTTTATTGCATTTTTAACTAAGTTTGTTAAAATAGCAAAAACCTTTTCTCTATCAGTTGTAAATTGGGCTTCTGCAGGACTTAATTCATTTTTTAAAATTAATTTAATTCCTTTAGCTTGGGCTTCCTGCTTAAAAAAGTTGTAAATATAATCAGTTTGCTCATTAGCATTTGATGTTGAAATATTAACCTCAACCATTCCTGCCTCTACCTTTGAAATGTTAACAATATCATTAATTAAGTTTAACATTCGTTTTCCACTGCTTTCTATAATAGCAATATACTCTTGTTGTTTTTCGATTGATAAATCGGGCGTTTTGAGCAAATCGGCAAAACCCAAAATACCATTCATTGGAGTGCGAATTTCGTGGCTCATATTTGCTAAGAATGCAGATTTTACACGATCACTTTCTTCGGCTTTTTCTTTGGATATTGTTAATTCTTTTTCAATTTGTTTACGATCCGTGATATCCATATTTAAACCGATAAACGAAACAGTCTTGCCCGAAGTGTCTTTTTGAGGAATTGCTAATCCATATATCCAAGTGACTTTACCTTCTTGATTTATAAATCGGTATTCCATACCCCAATGGCCTTCAGATTCGACCATTTTTTCCCATTTTGAAAAAACAGTTTCGCGATCATCTGGATGCAAGCCATTAATCCAACCTTTTCCAAGTGCTTCTTGCGAACTAAGTCCTGCCATTTCATTCCAACGCAGATTAGTATATAAACAATTACCTTGTGGGTCGGTAAGGTAAATTCCTGCAGGTATAAGCATGTTAAGAATACGAAATTTTTCTTCGCTCTCTTGCAACACTTTTTCTGCCATTTTGCGCTCTGTTATATCCTGAAAAGAACCAGCAATAGATTTTGTTTTTCCATTCTCTATATAAGGAGTTGCAATTGCATTTACCCAACGTATATTACCTTTTGCAGTAACAACTTGCCATTCCTGATTATAAGATTCACCAAATTCAATTGCTCTTTGAATTCCTTGCAATGCCATAGACTGAAATTCGGGTACAATAAATTCCATTCCTTCTGGAACATTGGGTGCTCCGTTTGATAAATCAAATTCTAAAATATTAAATATTTCAACAGACCAGACTTGATTCATTGTGTCAACATCAATTTTCCAACCACCGATTTTAGCAGCCTTTTCAATAGCTTTTAGCGTCTCGTAACTTTTATACAGCTTTTGTTCCGCAAGTTTGCGCTCTGTTATATCAATTGCAGTTGTTAGGTTTAAAATTACTTTACCGTTTTCATCTTTTATTGGATTTGCTTTTGCTAAAAAATACAATGTTCTGTCGGGCAAAGGAACAGAAACTTCAATCGTTTGAACTTCTCCGGTGCGAAACATTTCTTTAACCGCTACAAAACGATGATCGGCTTCTTCTTTTGGGTAAATATCCCAGAAAGTTTTTCCAATAAAATAGTCGGGAGTTTTGCCGAATGTTGATGCAAATATCCGATTGACAAATTTATATTCACCTTTTTCATCAACGCAAAAAACAACATCATTGGTATTCTCAATAAGAGAACGATATTTTAATTCACTTTCTTTAAGTTTTTTTTCTGTATTTTTGCGAATTGTTATATCATGTATAATTGAAAAAAGAATATGTTTATTTGCATATTCAATGGAAGAAGAATGTACTTCTACTTTTCGAATTTCGCCAGAAGCTAATTTATGGTCGAATAAAAAATAGTTTCGCTCATCGTTTAAAGCTTTTGTACGTTCTTCCTTAATTTTTTCTGGAGTTAATATATTAATATCATTAATTGATTTTAAACATAATTCAGAAATAGAATAACCATAATAGGAAGATGCTGATTTATTTGCATTAATAATATTTCCACTTTCAGGTTCTATTAAAAGCATTATAGAACTGTGGTTTTCAAACATATTTTTAAATCTGGATTCGCTTTCCTTTAAGGCTTCTTCTGTTTTCTTGCGCTCTGTTATATCAACAATAGTGGTAATAAGATTTTGTAGTTCTCCGTTTTTATTTAGCATAGCAGATGAACTAACATCAGCCCATATTATAGACCCATTTTTATGAATGAATCTTTTATTAAATCTTACATTATCAACTTCGCCAGTTTTGATTTTATTAACTTCATTTTGTGTAAGTTCAATATCATCGGGATGCGTTATTTTTTGCCAGTTTATATTTTGAAGTTCGAGTTTATTGTAACCTAATAAATCACAAAAAGCAATATTTACATTAACCTCTCCATTAAGCGATGTAATTGATTTACCGACATTAGAGCAGTCGAAAACAAGTTTGAATAATTCGTCATTTTCCTTATTTTCCATTTAATAGCTTTTTTAAGTTTTGACTAATCAAATATATAACTTTTATTGAGTTGAAAAAATATGTTGTAAAATTTATTTAGAGCGGCAAAGGATGGTCTGTCAGTCACAGACCATGGGGACGGGAGACCATACAGCTTGTGAAAGATCGTAGTTATAAACTACGATGAGTATTGGTGGATAATTATAACTTTATCGTCATTGCGGGCTTGACCTCAATGTCATTAACTTAAGCTCAGACTTCCTGTAGTTC
This sequence comes from uncultured Bacteroidota bacterium, assembly GCA_903837285.1. GTDB lineage: Bacteria > Bacteroidota > Bacteroidia > Bacteroidales > GWA2-32-17 > GWA2-32-17. The sequence continues at coordinate 43,149 of CAILUD010000101.1, forward strand.
TCGATTGAACTCGAACTAGCATTATAGTTATAGCTCCAAGCTCCTTTACTGAGGATAAACAAATTCTATTTGCTTCTTCGAGTGCGAAGCGTATCGAGAAGTAAGCAAATGGGTTAACGAAATGAAATTTTCTTAAGTCAATGACATTGGGCTTGACCTGCCATCTCAGTAGATTGCGGGTCGAGCCCGCAATGACGTTAATAATCCGTGGTCTGTGTGGCACAGACCATGGGATAAGGGATTACTTAACTTCTCCTACAAAAGTTTTAACGTATTCTTCCCACTTTTTAGTTAAATATGAATCATCTTTAAAGAAGTGCAAAACAGGTTCTACATTTTTTGGAAGAAAATAACCAGGAACTAATGATATTAATTGATTTTGTCCATTAATAAAGACCATTTGCGGCACATTCATTTTACCGCCTAAAAGCGAAACAGCAAATTGATGATAAGGATGTTCTTTTTGCTCATTAATAAATATGGCACCATTAAATCTAACAGTATCTTTAGAGGTTATATCAAACTTTACAGGATAATAATTTTCGTTAAGGTATTTAGCAATGATTTCCTGATTAAAAGTAGTGCTTATCATTATTTTGCAGTCTATGCACCATTCATGGTAAAGAAAAACAATAATTTTTTTAGGATTTTTTTGATTTAGTTTTTCTGCTTTTTCAAGAGTTACCCATTTTACTTTCTCAACAAAGGGTACAGTATCTTTAAACGTTTTGTTAAAATTATCTTTAAATTCATTAAAAGGAGCTACTTTATAAATATCTCTTGAAAAGAAAATAAGTACTGGCTCAATATCCGAAGGTGTCATATAGCCAGGAACAGCGCTTAACGGGTTTAAATTTTCATCTAAATAAACAATAGTCGGGTACGACATTTTTCCGCCTAACAATTCAACTGCCAGTTCGTGAGGCGGGCGATTTCCAGTACTCTTATTTACATATTGTTTATCTTTAAATGTAATTGTATCACGAGTTTCGGCATCAAACTTTACAAGGTAAAAATTATCAGTTAAATATTTTGAAATAGCAGGATTGTTAAATGTTTCGGCATCCATTTTTTTACACCAACCGCACCAATCGGTGTACATATCAATAAAAATTTTTTTAGGATTCTTTTTTGATAATTCCATGGCTTCTTTTAACGAATACCATTTTAGTTCGGGTTGCTGAGCCCAAAGACTAACTGAATATAATGTTATTACAAATATCAGAATTACTGTTTTCATTAAATCTTGGTTGAAAGTTTATAAAGTTTTAAAAGTTAAAAAGGTTATTAAGTTAATCGGTTATTGGGTTAATAAGTTAATAAGTTACTAAGTTACTAAGTTATTGGGTTATTAAGTTACTAGTTAAAAGTTCTTCAACGGTTATTTCCTTTTGTTCTCCGGTTTGCATATTTTTGAGACTAAGCTTACCAGATTTTATTTCATTTTCGCCAACAATAACAACATACGGGATTTTTTTAGCATCAGCATATCCCATTTGTTTTTTCATTTTAGCACCGGCATCGGGGAAAATTTCAGCTGAGATTCCTTTTGTATGAAGCTTACGAAGAATTTGCAGACAATACTTTTCTTCTGTTGCACCAAAATTAACAAATAGCACTTTGGTTGAAGAGTTAACCTCTTCAGGAAATTTTCCTAAACTTTCTAATACGTCATAAATACGATCGGCACCAAATGACATACCAACACCAGAAACTCCAGGCATTCCAAATATTCCGGTTAAATTATCATATCTACCACCACCGCAAATGCTTCCCATTTCAACATTATTTGCTTTAACTTCTAGTATTGTTCCTGTATAATAACTTAAGCCACGAGCTAATGAAATATCGAATTTAATTTTTGAAGAAACCCCTGATTCCTTTGCATAATTTAAAACAATATCCATCTCTTCGATACCTTTTTTACCAATTTCATCAATTAAAATGTTACGGGTAAAACCAATCACTTCTTCATTTGTATTTTGTTTTGAAGAAAATTCCAGAATTGGAATAAGCTTATTTATCATTTCTGAAGAAAAGCCTTTTTCGTTTAATTCTTTAAGAACACCCTCCTGCCCTATTTTATCGAGTTTATCAATTGCAACAGTAATATCGGTTAATTTATCGGCACAATCTAGATAAGTTGCAATTCCATGTAATATTTTTCTATTGTTAAGAATAATAGTTACGTCAAGTTTTAAGCGGATAAAAACATCTTCTATTATTTGCAAAAGTTCTAATTCATTTAGCAATGAATCGCTTCCAACCACATCAACATCGCATTGGTAAAATTCACGATAACGACCTTTTTGCGGTCTATCGGCACGCCAAACAGGTTGTATTTGGTATCTTTTAAAAGGAAAGGTTAATTCGTTACGATGCATAACAACAAATCGCGCAAACGGAACAGTTAAATCATAGCGCAAACCTTTTTCGCAAATTAAAGAAGCTAATTTATTTAAGTTTTTTAATTTAAATTCTTCTTCGGTAACTTTTCCCAAAAAATCTCCAGAATTTAAAATCCTGAATAAAAGCTTATCTCCTTCTTCACCATATTTCCCTAACAATGTAGACAAATCTTCCATTGCAGGTGTTTCTATTGGCTGATAACCATGCAAACAAAACACATCACGAAGTATAGAAAAAATATAATTTCGCCTTTGCATTGTAACAGGCAAGAAATCGCGAGTACCTTTAGGTATTGAAATATTTACTGCCATATTATTCTTTCATCAACTCTGCACTGGTTTTTCCACCTTTAGATTTTAAATAATCTTTAACATCAGCTACTATTGCCATTTCTATAACAGAACGCCCGTTGGAATTTACTGCATTAACTTTTGCACCATGTTCAACAAGATATTGTACAACTTTTAAATTACCATCTTTTACAGCCCACATTAAAGGGGACATTCCCATCATATCAGCTTTATTAATGTCTGCTTTCTTCTGTATTAAATAATCGGCGATTTCGAAATTACCAGCCAGCATTGCAACAGCTAAAGGAGTTGAACCTGTATTAACTGTTTCATTAATATTTGCTCCATTTTCGACAAGAAACTTAACAATATCATCATGTTTATACTTACAGGCATATGCTAAGGCTGTCCAGCGAGCCTGATTTTTTCCATCAACAGCTACACCTTTTTTAACATAAGACACAACTTTAGAATACTCGCCTTTCGCTGCAGCTGTAACATATTTATCAACAGTTTCATCAGCAAATGTACTAATTGCAAATACTGTGAAAAATATTCCAAAAAACAAAGTTCTTTTTAACATATTAAAATTATTAATCAGCTATTAATTTTCTGTATTTTATACGTTGCGGACCAACGTCACCCAAACGTTTTTTACGATTTTCCATATAATCGGAATAAGAACCTTCAAAATAAACAACCTGTGAATCGCCTTCAAAAGCTAAAATATGAGTAGCAACCCTATCAAGAAACCATCTATCATGCGAAATAACAACAGCACAACCTGCAAAACTTTCAAGTCCTTCTTCTAGAGCTCTAAGAGTGTTAACATCAATATCATTTGTTGGCTCATCTAATAAAAGAACATTTGCCTCTGATTTTAAAGTTAACGATAAGTGCAATCTGTTACGTTCACCACCAGAAAGAATTCCACATTTCTTTTCCTGATCGGCACCACCAAAGTTAAATCTTGCAACATAAGCACGAGCAACTATTTGTTTTCCTCCTAACGAAATCAACTCACTATCACCTGAAATTACCTGATAAACAGTTTTCTCGGGATCGATATCTGCGTGAGCCTGATCAACGTATCCGGTTCTAACAGTTTCGCCAATATTAATTGTTCCAGAATCGGCAGTTTCTTTTCCCATTATCATTCGGAAAAGCGTTGTTTTACCAGCACCATTTGGACCAATAATACCTACTATACCGGCAGGTGGAAGATTAAAACTAAGATTTTCGAAAAGCAATTTATCTCCAAAAGCTTTTGTTACTTCATTAAATTCTATAACATTTGAACCAAGACGCGGACCATTAGGAATAAAAATCTCTAAACGATCTTCTTTTTGTTTAACATCTTCGTTCATCATTTTTTCGTAAGCAGCCAAACGCGCTTTTGGTCTTGCCTGTCGTGCTTTTTGCGACATGCGTGTCCATTCCAACTCACGTTCAAGAGTTTTCATTCGTTTTGAAGCAGTTTTTTCTTCCTGAGCCAAACGTTTTGTCTTTTGTTCTAACCATGAAGAATAATTGCCTTTCCATGGAATTCCTTCACCACGATCAAGCTCAAGTATCCAACCGGCTACGTTATCAAGAAAATATCTATCATGAGTAACGGCAATAACAGTTCCTTTATATTGTTGCAAATGAATTTCTAACCATTGCACTGACTCAGCATCAAGGTGATTTGTTGGCTCATCGAGTAATAACACGTCAGGTTGTTTTAACAATAGTCTGCATAAAGCTACACGTCGAGCCTCACCTCCGGAAAGATTTAATGTAGGAGTACTTCCCTCTGGACAACGAAGTGCATCCATTGCACGTTCCAAAGTACTATCAAGCTCCCATCCATTATGATGTTCGATAAGTTCGGTAAGTTCGCCCTGACGAGTAATAAGTTTATTCATTTGATCGTCGCTCATTGGCTCGGCAAATTTATTATTTACTTCTTCGTATTCTTTAAGTAAATCAACAACTTCCTGAACACCTTCTTCAACAATCTGTCGAACTGTTTTTGTTTTATCGAGCTGTGGATCTTGTTCTAAATAGCCAACAGTATATCCCGGAGAAAAAACTACCTCGCCCTGAAATGATTTTTCTAACCCTGCAATTATCTTCATTAATGAAGATTTACCAGAACCATTTAATCCGATGATTCCAATTTTTGCTCCATAATAAAATGAAAGATAAATATTTTTTAAAACCTGTTTTTGTGGAGGATAAATCTTATTCACTCCAACCATTGAAAAAATTATTTTTTTATCGTCGGCCATATCTTTGATTGATTATTTTATATTTATTATTTGCAATAAAAACTACTTGTTATTTGTTATTTTTTTAAGTTCAGAGTCTAAAAGAGCGTCGGGGTGATTATCATCAATTTTATGATAATCGAAAAAATACAATTTAGCATCAGCAGCACCCATTAAAATAATCCAGCATCTTGCTTTTTGGTTTTTATTTCCGGGTCCAACTTTATGCAAAAATACAACATCTGGGTTATTATTGTCAATAGCCTCCTCAATTTCGTCGCGAGTAACTATTTTAAATTTATAAGGATATGTTTTTCTGAATTTATCTTCAGTATTTATCGACAGTTCCAATTCATCTTTAGATACATACAAAACTTTATTTTTTAATTCAGAAAGATTTTTTTGATAATAATCAATAATATTTGCGCTTTTTAATTCCTGATTTTTTGAAGTAAGAAGTATATGATTCTGCAAAAAATTTAACATCGTTGCTATTTTATAGCTAAAAGTTGCCTCGTCGGCATCAGCATAAGAAAGTGGAACCGTACATAACTGAGGCATTTCGCTATCATTTTTATAATTACCACCTAAGGCAAGACATAAAAAGTTATATTTTGATGCAGCTTTATCGCCTTCGTAATAAATTTTATCTATTGTTAGGAAAGAATAAGCAGGATTTTTCTTTTTCTTTTCATAATCATCAACAGAAATAATTTCGAATTCGGTAAGCTTCCAGTTTTTTTGTACAGCGGTTTTAAGTTGAATATTTGACTCATTAAAAGGATCTTCTTCTAATACAACTAATGTTTTAGTTTTAAAAAACTGCTTTAGCTGTTCGGGTGTTCCAACAGTATTTTGTGCAAACGTGTCAGAAAATATGAAAACTAAAAATATTATTACATTAATATATTTCATCACTTTATTGCTTAGGTAAATATAATGGATTTCGTTCATTATAACGACGAATATATAAAAACATCATTTGTTTCTTTTTATTCTTTTTCAAAGCATTAAATTCGTTAAAAAGCAAACTATCTTTTGAAAGAAATGTTTGAACAATTTCAAGTTTAAACGGAAATGTTTTTCCATTTTCGAAATCGATTATATTCTGAACTATGGTATTTGTTTCATAAGTAGGCGTCATACCCTGTCTGTTATAAGGGTCGTAACCGTTATCAACCCTTACTGTTTGAGTTGCTACGTAATGAGACAATTTTCCGATATAAGGTATTCTATAAAAATCACTAATATAATTAACATACAAAGCCCCTTTTCTGCAATAGCCCCATAATTGTTTTGTATAAACAAATTGTTGAATACCATAATCATCAAGAAAAGAAATTTTTTCGGTTTTTAATAGATTAGAAAACCAATTATCATCATTTTTATTACCTGTTGTTATTCGCTCAAAAGAAAGTGGTTTATTTAAAAGAACCTGCTCAAATGAAATAAAAATGCCATCTTTTATTTTGTATGCTGGCGTATAGCGTTCTTTTCCTATAGTATCTGTTTGGGCATTGCAAACAATAACATTAAACAAGAATATAACTTGTATTGCGATAAAAAACTTTTTAATTATCGTAAAGCTGTTTCTCATTACAAAATTATTAGAGTTTTATTCCTATTACAAGAATATCATCAACCTGCTCTAGTTGACCTTTCCAGCTATCAAAATTCTCTTCGAGGAAAGATTTTTGTTTCATCAAAGGCAATCCATTAATTGTCAATAAAAGGTGACGGAATCGACGGAATTTGAATTTTTTTCCTAACGGGCCACCAAACTGATCGGCATATCCATCGGAGAAAATATACAACATATCATTTTCGCGATATGGAATTATATGATTATCGAATTTTAAATCTTCATTTCCTTCCATTTTACCAACTGCAAAACGATTTCCTTTTACTTCAATAATTTTATTATCGCGAGCAATATATAGTGGATTAAATGCACCTGCATACTCGAGCACTTTGTTATTACGATCGATTACAAGCAATGAAACATCCATTCCATCTTTTATAGCAGTTTCGTTGGCATGTTTACTAAATGTTTCGCTAATACCAAGACTTAAAAGATTAAGAATTTGTGCAGGATTTTCTACACCTTGTTCTTTAGTAATATTTCTTAATAAATCGAATCCGATAATACTCATAAAAGCACCTGGAACACCGTGACCAGTACAATCAACAGCAGCGATAAAAATTTTACTTTCCTTTTCGGTAACCCAATAAAAGTCGCCGCTAACAATATCCTTTGGATTATAGAAAATAAACGAATCGGGCAATAGTTTTCTAAACAAATATTCTGAAGGTAACATTGCTTCCTGAATACGTTTAGCATAGTTTATACTATCGGTAATACTCTTATTTTTTACAGATAATTCTTCTCTTTGTTTTGCAATTTCGAGAGCAGCTAATTGTTTTACCCTAAGTGTATCGTTAGCTTTTTGAAGCTTTTTAGTTCTACTTCTAACATAAAGATAAATTAAAGTTAAGAGTAATAAAATATAAGCTAAATAGGCATAAATAGATTTAAAAATTGGAGGATTTACAATTATTCTAATAGAAATTTCTTTATCATTCCACATTAGGTCGTTATTACTTCCTTTAACTCTTAAAACATATTCATCAGGAGCTAAAGTACCAAAATCCTGAAAATTTCTATTTCCAATATTTGTCCAAGTATTATTTAGCCCCTCCATCATATACATGTATGTATTTTTGGACGACTTTGTAAATTCTAAAGCAGCAAAATTAAAAGTAAGTGAATGGTCAGTATAATCTAACACAAGTTCAGTTTCTCTTTCGATATTAATAACAATTTTTTTCCCATTTGAAGTTTTTTCAAATGTAGTAAACACTACCTTTGGAATAAACTGATTATCATTCATTTTCAGAGGGTTAAAACTATTAAAACCATTAGTTCCACCAAAGAATATTTCTCCAGTTTTTGAAATAAATGAAGCACCGTTATTAAACTCTAAACCCTGCAATCCATCTGCTCTATCATATGCTCTTACTTTAAAAGTTTTACGATTAAGCATTGCAATTCCATGATTAGTACTCATCCAGATATTACCGTTTTTATCTTGTTTAAGCTCATAAACAGTCTCATTAGGCAAACCTTCTTTATCTGTAAAATACTGAAAAGTACCAGTTCTTTTATCGTATCGGTTTAAACCACTTGCTGTACCAATCCAGATAGAACCATCAATTGAATCTTCTAAAATATCTTCGATGTATGAATTTGAAATTTGATAATATCTATTTTTTCCAGCATATAACTTACCATCTTTTGCAGAACCAATTCTAAAAAACTTATTGGTTTTGTAATCAAATCTATTTAATCCAGCCTTTGTACCAATCCAGATAAACCCATCTTTATCACCCATCAAATAAATAATCTGATTATCGAATAAACTTAAAGTATCTGCATAAGTACTCCAAAAGGTACTTACAGTTAAATCTTTCATGTTAAATCGGTTCAAACCATTTGTGGTACCAACCCACACATTTCCTTTATAATCTTCTAATATTGAATATATTCTAGAACCAACAAGATTAGGAAACTGTTTAAACTTAAAATACTTTTCTAAATCGGAAAACTTTTTTGTTTTTTTATCATAAACAGAAATTCCTCTTTTTGTACCGATCCAAATTAAGCCTTTACTATCAGGCATAATAACGTGCACATTATCTCCAATAATTCTTTCACCTTGCGGAGAATTTGTAGAATAATTTTTTACAACACCTGTTTTTCTATTAATTATATCAAGACCATCATCCCATGTACCAACCCATAAATCTTCATTATCAGCTTCATAAATTGAGGCAATAATATTTGACGATAGTTTTAAAGATTTACTACCTTTTGAATCACGATATAAAAGAAATTTTTTGGGTTTTAAATCATATTTATCAAGGCCTTGATCATCAGTACCAATCCAAAGATTATATGACTTATCTTCAAGAACATAATTTAAATATTGTGAAGACAAACTAAATTTATTATTTGGCTGATTTTCATATACTATAACTTCACCTGTTTTTGGGTTTAGTTTATTTAAACCACCACCATACGTAGCAATCCAAATAAACCCATCATGTCCATAAAAAACAGAATTTATTTTATTAGCAGAAATACCATTATTTTCGGTAAAATCATGAAAAAAGTGTTCAAACTTCTTTGTTTTTTCGTTAAACTTATTTAATCCATAATTTGTTGATATCCAAAGATTACCATCACCATCAAATACAAGTCCGGTAATAAAATTATCACTAATAGAATTTATATCATCTGAGTTATGTGTAAACGATTTAAACTGTTCTACTTTTCTGTTAAAGAAATGCAATCCTGTTGCTGATCCTACCCAAATACCGTCTTCATCTTCCAATAATGGAAAACCTTTATCGCTTTTATTTGAAACAAAATAGTTAATGGGATGCTCAAAGCGTGTAAATTTACCGGTAGTTGTATCGAGTTTATTCAGGGCTTTTTCGGTTTTTGCCCAAACAGTTCCGTATCTGTCAACTAAAACTCCGAAAACTTCATTTTCACTTAGTGAGGATGATATTTTAGGATTATGAATATACCTGATAACTTTATCAGATCTCTGATATAATTTATTTAAACCATATTGCGTTCCAATCCAGATAATTCCAGAGGTATCATCATCAACTGAATAAATCCAATTACTTGATAAAGAATTTGTATCTAAGGGGCTATGTTGGTAATGTTTAAACTTATAACCATCATATTTATTTAAACCATCTTGAGTACCAAGCCAAAGAAAACCCAACTTGCCCTGAACCATACAATTTACCGAACTTTGCGACAAACCATCATCAACAGTAAAATGTTCGAAAAAAGCTTCGGATACTTGCGCATGACTTAAATGGCTGATTAAAACCAAGAACAAGCCCGCAACAATATGTTTAAATGACAGTGATTTCATTAAAATACGATTCATGCTAAATTAATATTTCTTTATAATTCAGCATACAGAATTTAGAAATATTACAAAAATTTTATCACTACTCATTTTAACTTTTCAAACCCTTCATTTGTAAGCAGATTATGAATGATTTGAGATGGAGAAATTTCGAAATCTGTAAAACCATATTTTTTCCAGTTTAAGTCTACTTTTTCAATTGTATTTTTATCTGAATACACTGGATTTGGCCATGGGTTTTTAATATGTGGTTTTGATGTACCATCAATAATAACAATAGAGTCGGAATTAATCATAAGTTTCTTAATATCCCTTGCAGGATCGACATTAGCCAAACAATGCCATAAAATAAGGTCTTTATTATTAATAGGCAAACCTTTATCACAAAGAATTAAGCAATATGGAATGATCTTTTCAGATGAGAAATTTTTCAAAAATAGTTCATTATTAAAACTAACAGAATTTTCGACTTCGATTAAAATAATTTTATACTGTAACAAAAAGCTATTAACTTCAAATATTTCATTTGATTCTTTACAAAAATTCCGAATTTTATCTTGCTGTTCTATTGTCCATTTTTCACTTTTAGAAATTGATTTACTAGTATTATCAATTGCTAATTTTCCCCCGTAGGCAAATGTGTTACCAGCGTGCTCCAAAGCATCCATCGGTCCAGATGAAAAAAACATGTTTTTAGAAAAATCAGCATTTTCTAATATTGATTTATAAACTTCGTTTTCATTTTGAGGATTTTTATCTGTAATAATCAATACTTTATTTAGCATCATTTGTCCCATTCCCCAAAGCGAATGTGCTACTTTTTGAGCCTGCCCCGGATATTCATTTTTGATTTGAACAATAACTAAATTATGAGCTACTCCATAATCGGGCATGCTAATATCGATTACTTCTGGCAATCCAGCTTTTTGCATTAATGGCATAAAAATTCGTTCAGAAGCTTTTATTAGCCAAAAGTCTTCTTGCGGCGGAACACCAACAATTGTTGCTGGATAAACAGCATTTTTGCGACTTGTTATGCAGGTAACATGAAACTTAGGATAATTATCCGGTAAAGAATAAAAACCTGTATGATCTCCAAAAGGGCCTTCGTTTACAAGTGGTTCCATTGGATCGACATAACCCTCTATAACAATATCTGCATCAGAAGGAACTTCTATCTCCTGAGTTATACACCTAACAAGTTGCACAGATTTTTTTCTTAAAAAGCCTGCAAGCATATATTCATCAATTCCATCAGGCAATGGTGCGGATGCGCAATATGCGTATACCGGATCTCCACCGAGAACAACTGCAATAGGAATTTTCTTTTTTTGTTTTAAATATTCGGAAAAATGCCTTGCTCCTGTTTTATGTAAATGCCAATGCATGCCAGTTTCTGCAGCACCCATAACCTGCATTCTGTACATTCCGGCATTCCGAACACTCGTAACAGGATCTTTAGTATTTACAACAGGAAGAGTAATAAATTTTCCACCATCAAAAGGCCAGCATTTTAAAACTGGAAGCATTGCTAGATCGGGGTTATTATAAATCACTTCCTGACAAGGAGCTTTTCTTTTAGAGATTTTTGGAAAATACGAAGAAACCCTTTTTAGTAAACCTAAAGTTTTTAATTTGGATTTAAAACTATTTGCTGGAGATAACAAATTATTAATAATAGAATTTATTTCTTCTTCGATAGAAGAAAACTTGTCGGTATTTAGGGCTAAACAAACTCTTTCTTCGCTTCCATAAGCATTTATTAATAAAGGGAAATTTGTTCCATTATTTTCAAATAGCAATGCTTTATTCTGCAATTTGCTTTTCGAAATTCTATCAGTAATTTCGGCTATTTCTAGCTCAGTATTTACATATTCTTTAATTCGTATTAGCTGATTTTTTGACTCAAGAGCCAAAACAAATTCATTTAAACCGTTATATGCCATTTAAAAATCTGGATTTAACAAAGTGAAATAAATTAGTGGTGACATCTAAATTCCTTGCTGGTATATTAAATCAACTTCAATTGAAGGATTGCCTCTTGAGTCGAGTATTTGGCATGCAAGAATTTTAGATATATAAACCATAAAGTTTTTTATAAAGGTAAAAAATCTTTAAAAAAATCAGACACGAATTACACTAAAAATTAAGATTTCAACTCCATGTAAAAAAATGACAAGTTAAATACTCACATTTGCTTCAGCTTTTTTACAAAATAAAAAAGGGACATCGCTTTGCGTTGTCCCTTTAGTTAAAAAATTAATACTGATATTATTCAGCAGTATCTGTAGTTTTATCTTCAGCTTTTGGTTCTTCTTTTTTAGCTTTTGGTGCCTTTGGAGCTTTAGCTACCACTTCACCTTCTACTGCTTTTTTTGCAGCACCACGACGGGTAGTTTTTGCTTTTTGTTTAGTATCAGTTTTAGCTGCTAACATATTTTCGTTATAGTCAACTAATTCTAATCTACATAACTCAGCATTATCACCTTTACGGTTAGCTATTCTTAAAATTCTAGTATAGCCACCTGGTCTTTGTGCAACTTTAACAGCAACATCGCGAAAAAGTTCAGATACAGCGCTTTTATCACTAATATAACTGAAAACAATACGACGGTTATGAGTTGTATCTTCTTTTGAACGGCTAATTAAAGGTTCAATAAAAACTTTTAACGCTTTTGCTTTTGCTACTGTAGTAACAATACCTTTATGCATAATAAGCGAAGTTGCCATATTAGCAAATAACGATTTACGATGAGAGCTCGTTCTGCTTAAATGATTAAATTTCTTCCTGTGTCTCATTTGAACTATTCCTTATCTAATTTGTATTTTGAAATATCCATACCAAAGCTCAAATTCATATTGTTAAGAAGTTCGTCTAACTCTGTTAGAGATTTCTTTCCAAAATTACGGAATTTGAGTAAATCGCTACGATTGAAAACGACTAAATCTGAAAGTGTTTCAACATCTGCAGCTTTTAAGCAATTAAGAGCACGAACCGAAAGGTCGAGATCTATGAGCTTATTTTTAAGAAGTTGACGCATATGAAGTATCTCTTCATCAAATTCTTCATTTTCTTGTTTTTCTTCTGAATCGATAGTAATTTTTTCATCAGAGAATAACATGAAATGATAAATAAGAATTTTAGCTGCTTCTTTTAATGCATCTGTTGGGGCTATTGAACCATCTGTAACAATTTCGAGAATTAGTTTTTCGAAGTCAGTTTTTTGTTCAACGCGAATATTCTCAATTGCAAATTTTACATTTTTAATTGGAGTATATATTGAACTAACTGGAATAACGCCGATTTCTAATTCGCCGGTTTTATTTTCTTCAGCTGGCACATAACCTCTACCTTTATTGATGTTAATTACCATATGAAGTTTTACATTGTGCTCCATGTGGCAAATTTCTAGGTCTGGATTTAAAACTTTAAAACCTGTAAGAAATTTACTTATATCACCTGCTTTAAAAGAATCTTGTCCGGTTATTGAAATTGATACTGTTTCATTTTCAATCTCATCAAGTTGTCTTTTAAAACGAACCTGTTTCAGATTTAGAACAATTTCAGTAACATCTTCAACAATACCTTTCATTGATGAAAATTCATGCTCAACTCCTTCGATTTTGATATTATTAATTGCAAAACCTTCGAGTGATGAAAGAAGAACCCTTCGTAGGGCATTTCCTACGGTCAGTCCATACCCGGGTTCCAACGGACGGAATTCAAATTTTCCGTGCGTGTCGGTTGACTCGAGCATTACAACCTTATCGGGTTTTTGAAAAGCTAAAATTGCCATATAATGTTTCTTCTGTTTTTTATTTAGAATACAATTCAACTATAAGTTGTTCTTTGATATTTTCTGGAATATCTGAACGCTCAGGAACTGTAACAAATCTTCCTGAAAGTGTATCATTTTCCCATTCTAACCAAGTATATCTTTTTACTCTACCACTTGATAAAGAATTAGAAATTACTTCAAGGTTTTTAGATTTTTCTCTTACTGAAACAACATCACCAGGATTAACCTGAAATGAAGGAATACTTGCAACTTTATTATTTACAGTTATATGTCTGTGTGTAACAAGTTGTCTTGCAGCATCACGTGTTGGAGCAATACCTAATCTGAACACTACATTGTCAAGTCTTGATTCAAGTAATTGAATAAGAATTTCGCCTGTAATACCTTTTTTTCTTTGGGCATGCTCAAAATATTTACGGAATTGTCTTTCAAGAACTCCATAAGTATATTTCGCTTTTTGTTTTTCTTTTAACTGAGTTCCATATTCAGAAGTTTTGCGACGTCTGTTTAAACCATGCATTCCAGGTAAATAGCTTTTTCTTTCAAAAACTTTATCTGGTCCGTAAATAGCCTCTCCAAATTTTCTTGCAATACGGGTCTTTGGTCCTGTGTATCTTGCCATTTATACTCTAATTTATTATTTTCTAAAAATTATACTCTTCTTCTTTTTGGTGGTCTGCAACCATTATGTGGTAATGGAGTAACGTCAATAATTTCTGTTACTTCAATTCCTACAGATGCTACCGCGCGAATTGCTGATTCACGACCAGCTCCAGGTCCTTTAACATAAGCTTTTACTTTTCTTAGTCCAAGGTCAAATGCTGTTTGTGCACAATCTGCCGATGCAACCTGCGCTGCATAAGGTGTGTTCTTTTTTGATCCTCTAAAACCTTTTCTTCCAGCTGATGACCAAGAAATAACCTGACCTTCGCCATTAGTCATTGTAATAATAATATTGTTAAATGAGGAATGAACATGAACTTGTCCAACAGCCTCTACTTTAACGTTTCTTTTACGTGCAACTTTTGTTGTCTTTTTTGCCATAATTATTTATTATTTAGTGGCTTTCTTCTTATTTGCAACTGTCTTTTTCTTTCCGCGACGAGTTCTAGCGTTTGTACGGGTACGTTGTCCTCTAGTTGGTAACCCACCTCTATGGCGAATTCCTCTATAACAACCAATATCCATAAGTCTCTTTATGTTCAATTGAGTTTCAGAACGAAGTTCACCTTCAATCTTCAAATTTTCAGAAATTATACTTCTGATTTTAGAAACCTGATCATCATCCCATTTTTCAACATGAAGATTGCAGTCAATACCTGCTTTTGTCAAAATTTTATGAGCTGTACTACGTCCAATTCCATAAATATAAGTTAATGAAATTTCGCCTCTTTTCTTATCAGGTATATCTACTCCTGCGATACGTGCCATATTGTTTTTTTAATTTTTTAAAAGGTTACAAAGTTAAGTAATTATCCTTGACGTTGTTTGAATTTAGGATTTTTTTTGTTAATAACATAAAGACGTCCTTTTCTGCGAACGATTTTACATTCGGGACTGCGCTTTTTTACAGATGTACGAACTTTCATTTTAGTCAGTATTTCAATTATTTATAACGGAAACTTATTCTACCTTTTGATAAATCATATGGCGACATTTCGACTCTAACTTTGTCTCCTGGAAGAATTTTAATGTAGTGCATTCTCATTTTTCCAGAAATATGAGCGGTAATAATATGTCCGTTTTGCAACTGAACACGAAACATTGCATTTGACAATGCTTCTATAATAGTACCATCTTGCTCAATAGAGGGCTGTTTAGCCATATAATTTTTTTAATTTTTTACTTTTTACTTTCGATATAATCGAAAGTGGTTAATATTTGAGCCTTTCCATTAACTATTGCAATTGTATGCTCAAAATGTGCAGAAGGTTTTGCATCTCTTGTGGAGATTGTCCAACCATCTTTCCATTGCTTGATTTCTTTTTTACCCATGTTAACCATAGGTTCAATTGCTATAACTAATCCCTGACGAATCATCATGCCTCTACCTTTTTTTCCGAAGTTCGGAACTTCAGGTTCTTCATGAAGTTGCTTTCCTATTCCATGTCCGATTAATTCTCTTACTAAAGAGTATCCATTATTTTCGGCATGAGTCTGAATTGCATTACTAATGTCGCCTATTCTGTTTCCTTCCGAAGCCATTGCAATTCCTTTGTAAAGGGATTCCTTTGTAACTTTAAGCAGCGCTTTTTTATCCGGACTCACTTCTCCTGCTTCAAAAGTATAAGCAGAATCACCATGAAAACCATTCATATAAACACCACAATCAACAGAAACAATGTCGCCATCTTTTATTTCGTATTCAGAAGGAAATCCGTGTACAATCTGATCGTTTACCGATATGCAGAGTGTATAAGGAAAGCCTCTATAACCTTTAAAAGAAGGTTTGGCTCCGTTATCGAGAATAAACTCTTCAGCTTTTTTATCAATTGCTATCGTTTTTGTTCCGGGTACAATAAAAGGTTTAATGTAACCGAGAGTTTTAGAGAGCAACTGACAACTTTGCTTAATAAGCTCTATCTCATCATCAGTTTTATAAAAGACCATCAAAGAACGTTTTTTTTACAACTACATTGAAGCACCAGCACCTTGAGAGCGACCTTTAATACGACCTGATTTCATCAGACCATCATAATGACGCATAAGAAGGTGACTTTCAATTTGTTGTAAAGTATCTAATACTACACCAACCATAATCAATAAAGAAGTTCCACCAAAGAACTGCGCAAATTGATTATTGACTCCTAATAAGCCTGCAAATGCTGGCATAATTGCTATAAATGCAAGGAATATAGAACCAGGAAGTGTAATTCTTGACATTATTGAATCGATAAATTCTGAAGTTTTCTTTCCAGGTTTAACACCAGGAATAAAACCACCATTTTTCTTCATATCATCAGCCATTTGAACAGGATTCATGATGATAGCTGTATAAAAATAAGTAAATACAATTATTAACATTCCAAATACAAAATTGTACCAAAAACTTGTATAGCTTGAGAATGCAGAAGCAAAGCCAGAACCCGAATCAGTAAATCCTACAATTATTGTAGGAATAAACATTAAAGCCTGAGCAAAAATAATTGGCATTACACCAGCAGCATTAACTTTTAAAGGGATATATTGACGAACACCACCATATTGTTTATTTCCAACAATACGTTTTGCATATTGAACAGGAATTCTACGAGTACCTTGAACAAGAAGTATACTACTTGCAATAACTAATAAAAGAATTACTATTTCAACGAGTAGAACTACAAGTCCTCCACCACCTTCTATACGTGAAGCGAACTCAGCACCAAAAGCAAAAGGAAGTCGCGCAATAATACCAATCATAATAATTAATGATATACCATTACCTATACCTTTATCAGTAATTTTTTCGCCCAACCACATTACGAATATTGTTCCAGCTGCTAAAATTAACATTGAACTTATTGTAAAAAATGTACCAGTAATTACAAAAGCATCGGCTGGTAATTGAGCATGTAAGTTTGATAAATAACTTGGTCCTTGTAAAAACAAGATTAGAAGTGTTAGATATCTAGTTATTTGATTTATTTTCTTTCTTCCACTTTCACCTTCACGTTGTAATCTTTGAAAATAAGGTATTGCAATTCCCATTAATTGAACAACAATAGATGCAGAAATATAAGGCATAATTCCCAATGCAAAAATAGATGCATTAGAAAAAGCACCTCCAGAAAACATATCGAGTAAACCTAAAATTCCTTCAGAAGTTTGTTTACTAAGATTTTCGAGTTTATTTGGATCAATACCCGGAAGAGTAACATATGAGCCTAATCTATAAACAAGTAAAATTCCTAAAGTATAAAGGATTCTCGTTCTAAGTTCCTCTATCTTGTAAATGTTCTTTATTGTCTCAAAAAATCTTTTCATCAATCAAAAATTCTTATAGTTTAGTAACAGTACCTTCTAAAGCTTCAATTGCTTTTTGAGCTGTTGCGCTAAATGCATGAGCTTTTACTTCAACTTTTATAGTAAGTGTACCAAAACCCAAAATTTTAACAAGGCAATTATTTGAAATCAAACCAAATTCATATAATGTATCTGGATCAATTGAAGTAATTTTATGCTCTTCAGCAATACGCTGAATATCTTTAAGATTTACACCTTTATATTCAACCCTATTAAAGTTTTTAAATCCAAATTTAGGAGAAGTTCTTTGAATAGGCATTTGACCTCCTTCAAAACCACGTTTACGACTATAACCAGAACGAGATTTTGCTCCTTTATTACCACGTGTAGCAGTTCCACCTTTACCAGAACCCTGTCCACGTCCCAATCTTTTTTTCTCGTTTTTTACAGATCCTTCTGCAGGTTTTAGATTACTTAAATCCATAACATTAAAACTATTTTTGTTTATTACAATTGTTCTGATTTAACCAAATGAAGAACTTTTCTAATCATCCCCATAATTTGTGGAGTAGCTTCGTGTTCAACTTTTTGATTCATTTTTTTTAATCCCAAAGCATCAAGAGTTTTTCTCTGTCTTTGAGTGCAGCCGCTTCTGCTTCCGGTTTGTATTACTATTACTTTTGCCATTTCTTTTTTAATTCTAGCCGTTAAATACTTTATCCATAGGAATACCTCTTTGATTAGAGATAGTATAAGCATCACGCATTTCGAGTAAAGCTACCATAGTTGCTTTTACAAGATTATGAGGATTTGAACTTCCTTTAGACTTTGCAAGTACATCTTTAATACCAACACTTTCTAAAACAGCACGCATAGCACCACCAGCTTTTACACCAGTACCACCAGATGCAGGTTTTAAAAATACCTGAGCACCACCAAATTTAGAAACTTGTTCGTGAGGAACCGTTCCTTTAAATACTGGTACCTTAATAAGGTTTTTCTTTGCATCTTCAACGCCTTTAGCAATTGCAGTTGTTACTTCATTAGCTTTACCTAATCCGTATCCTACAATACCATTTTCATTTCCAACTACAACTATTGCCGCAAAACTAAAATGACGACCACCTTTTGTTACTTTAGTAACTCTATTAATAGAAACCAGACGATCTTTTAATTCGAGGTCGGTTGTTTTTACTTTTCTAATGCTTGATGACATATTTTTTTAAAATTTAAGTCCACCTTCTCTAGCTGCATCGGCCAATGCTTTTACTCTGCCATGAAACAGATAGCCGTTACGATCAAAAACTACTTTTGTAATTCCGGCTTCAATAGCGCGTTCAGCAATAAGCTTACCTACCATTACAGCCATCTCTGTTTTATTACCTTTTTTATCACTTAATTCTTTTACAAGTGATGAAGCAGAAGCAAGAGTTTTCTTGCTCAGATCGTCAATTACTTGAACCGAAATCTGCTTATTACTTCTAAAAACTGATAATCTTGGAGTTTCGCTTGTTCCGTTTACTTTTTTACGTACACGTAACTTTATTTTTAATCTCCTGCCTAATTTAGTTTGTGCCATAGTTCTTTTTATTCAATTATTTAGCACTTGCTGATTTACCAGCTTTTTTGCGTAGTTTTTCGCCTACAAACTTAATACCTTTACCTTTGTATGGTTCTGGTTTACGTAGTGAACGAATTTTAGCAGCTACCTGGCCAAGCAATTGCTTGTCAATACTTGTTAATGTTATTATAGGATTTGCTCTACGTTCAGTAACAGCAGTGGCTGTAACTTCTTTAGGCATTTCAAATATAATTTCGTGTGAATAACCTAAGGTCATATTAAGTAATTGTCCAACAGTTTCGGCTTTGTATCCAACTCCAACAACTTCTTGTTTAAGTGTAAATCCTGTTGATACTCCAACAACCATGTTATTGATAAGTGCTCTATATAATCCATGAAGAGCTTTATGTTGTTTTTGTTCTGATGGTCTTTCAACAACTAAAGTATTATCGGTAATGTTTAGTATAAACTCACTATCAATAACTTGACTTAGTTCTCCAAGAGGACCTTTAACAACTACGATTCCGTCGTTAAAATTAATTTTAACTCCTGAAGGTATGTTTATGGGTAATTTTCCAACTCGTGACATTATCTTATCTGTTTAGTAGATGTAACATAAAACTTCTCCGCCCAGTTTGCGAACTTTTGCTTCTTTGTCGGTAATAATACCTTGTGGTGTCGACATAACAGCAATACCTAATCCATTCAATACACGTGGAAGATCTTTTACTCCAACGTATTTGCGGTGTCCTGGACGACTAACTCGCTGAATGTTTTTTATAGCCGGTTTACGGGTTTCTGGGTCATATTTAAGAGCTATCTTAATTATTCCTTGATAAGCATCATCTTCAAATTTATAATTAAGGATATATCCTTTTTCGAATAACACTTTTGTTATTTCCTTTTTAATATTGGAAGCTGGAATTTCAACTACCCGATGTTGTGCCATTACGGCATTTCTAACTCGTGTAAGATAATCTGCTATTGGATCAGTCATTTTTTATATAATTTTGAATTATTACCAACTTGCTTTTTTAACTCCTGGAATTAAACCATTAGATGCCATTTCGCGGAATGTAATACGGCTGATTCCAAAAACACGCATATAACCTTTTGAACGTCCGGTAAGGCTACAACTATTATGTAATCTTACTTTAGATGAGTTTTTAGGAAGTTTTTGTAAAGCTATATAATCTCCTTCGGCTTTTAATTTGGCTCTTTTTGGTTCAAATTTTTCGTACATTTTTTTCCGCTTTCTTTCGCGGGCTTTCATTGATTCCTTAGCCATAATTAATTCTTTTTATTGTTTTTAAAAGGCATTCCAAATTCTCTTAATAAAGCATATGCTTCTTCATCTGTTTTTGCAGAAGTAACAAATGTTATTTCCATTCCTTTCATTTTAGATATTTTATCAATATCAATTTCAGGAAAAATAATTTGCTCCGAAATTCCAAGTGTATAATTACCTCTTCCGTCGAATTTAAATTCTACTCCTCTAAAGTCGCGAATACGAGGAAGTGATATACTAATAAGTCTTTCAAGAAATTCATACATTTTCTCGCGGCGTAAAGTTACCTTTATACCTATAGGCATTCCTTTTCTTAGCTTAAAGTTAGAAATATCTTTCTTAGACATTGTAGTTATTGGCTTTTGTCCAGAAATATTAGTAATTTCTGTAACAGAAGAATCAACAAGTTTTTTATCGGCAATAGCATCGCCCAAACCTTGATTGATTACTATTTTCTGCAACTTTGGTACCTGCATTACATTTTTGTAACTAAACTCTTTTAAAAGAGCTGGTAATACTTCTGCAGTATATTTTTTCTTTAGGGATGTAATATATTCCATTATTTAATCTCCTCTCCTGATTTTTTTGCAAAACGCACAAGTTTGTTTTTATCATTCAATTTGCGTCCAACTCTAGTTGGTTTTCCTGTAGAAGGATCAACCATCATTAAGTTTGAGATATGAATTGATGCTTCTTTTTTAAGAATTCCGCCTTGTGGGCTTTTTGCATTTGGTTTAGTGTGCTTTGAAATAAGATTTACACCTTCAACAATTGCAGTGTCTTTTTCTTTATTTAAGCTTAATACTCGGCCCTGTTGTCCTTTAGAATCTCCGGTAAGAACTATTACCGTATCCCCTTTTTTAATATTGAATTTCTTTGGCATAACTTAATATTTACAAATTATAACACTTCAGGAGCCAGTGAAACTATTTTCATATATTGTTTTTCGCGCAATTCTCTTGCTACCGGTCCAAATATACGTGTTCCTCTAAGTTCATCTGCTTCGGTTAAAAGAACTACTGCATTATCGTCGAAACGAATATAAGATCCATCAGCTCTTCTAATTTCCTTACTTGTTCTTACTATAACTGCTTTAGAAACTGTTCCTTTTTTTGCATCAGATGAAGGGATGGCAGTTTTAATAGCAACAATTATTTTATCTCCTACAGAAGCGTATTTTCTTCCTGTTCCACCAAGAACACGAATACAAAGTACTTCCTTTGCTCCGCTGTTATCGGCTACGATTAATCTTGATTCTTGCTGTATCATTGTTATTTAGCTCTTTCTAATATTTCCACTAATCTCCAACATTTATTTTTGCTTAGAGGGCGTGTTTCCATAATACGTACTTTATCGCCAACGTTACTTTCATTTTTCTCGTCGTGAACGTAGTATTTGGAAGTTTTATTAATAAACTTTCCGTACTTAGGGTGTTTTACTTTTCTTTTTTCGGCAACTACGATAGATTTCTCCATCTTGTTGCTTACAACAACCCCAACGCGTTCTTTTCTAAAATTTCTGGTTTCCATGTAGTTGGATGCTATTTATTTTTTTCTTTTAATTCTCTTGAATGAAGTTCTGTAACCATTGTAGCCACTAATCTTCTTACTCTTCTTATTTTTAATGGATTATCCAATGGTGAAATATGATGATTCAATTTCATTTTAACGAGCATACTTTTTTCGTCTTCGATACGCTCTTTAAGTTCCTTTGTTGATAAATCTTTTACTTCTGCAGTTTTCATGGGTGCTATTAAATAGTGTTTTCGACAAAATCTCTTCTTATAATAAACTTAGTAGCTACAGGTAATTTTTGAGCTGCAAGACGACATGCTTCGCGAGCAATTTCTAAAGAAACGCCTTCAACTTCAATAATTATTCTACCAGGAGTAATAGGTGCAACAAAACCTTCTGGTGCTCCTTTTCCTTTACCCATACGTACTTCGGCAGGTTTTTTAGTTATAGGTTTATCTGGAAAAATTCTAATCCAAATTTGACCTTCACGTTTCATGTAACGTGTAACGGCCTGACGAGCAGCTTCTATCTGACGGCCAGTGATCCATTCTTTCTCTAAGGTTTTAATACCAAAAGAGCCAAATGCTAGCTGGTTTCCACGCTGTGCATTTCCTTTCATGCGGCCTTTTTGCTGCCTTCTGAATTTGGTTTTTTTCGGCTGTAACATTTCTTAAAAATATTATTTATTAGTTTCTTCTTCTTTTTGCAAATCCTTTTGGTTTTGCTTTTGAAGTTTTAGCTTCAATATTTGGACTAAGGTCACGTTTTCCATAAACCTCGCCTTTACAAATCCATACTTTAACACCAATTTTTCCAACTTTTGTTAATGCTTCACCTAAAGCATAATCAATATCAGCACGGAATGTATGTAAAGGTATTCTTCCTTCTTTATAAGTTTCACTACGAGCCATTTCAGCTCCATTAATTCTACCAGCTATACCAACTTTAATTCCTTCTGCTCCCATTCTCATTGCAGAAGCGATAGCCATTTTAACAGCGCGGCGATGTGCTATTTTACCTTCGATCTGACGAGCAACATTAGCAGCTACAAGCATAGCGTCAAGTTCTGGTCTTTTAATTTCGAAGATATTTATTTGAACTTCTTTACTTGTAATTTTCTTGAGTTCTTCTTTAAGTTTATCAACTTCTTGTCCACCTTTTCCAATAATAATTCCAGGACGAGCAGTATTAACTGTAATAGTTATAAGTTTTAAAGTACGCTCTATAATAATTTTCGAAACACTAGCTTTTGCAAGTCTGGCATTCAAATATTTTCTAATTCTGTTATCTTCAACAAGTTTATCGCCAAAATTGCGTCCACCGAACCAATTTGAATCCCAACCTTTGATGATTCCTAATCTACTGCTGATTGGATTAACTTTATTTCCCATTAAGCTTCTTGATTTTGAGTTTCATTAATATTAGTTCCTAGTATTATCGTAACATGATTAGATCTTTTACGAATTCTGTTTGCTCTTCCTTGTGGTGCAGGGCGAAGTCTTTTTAAAGCTACAGCTGAATCAACAAAAACCTCTTTTATAAAAAGATTGCTATCTTCAATACGAACACCTTCGTTTTTACTCTGCCAATTTGCAATTGCAGAAAGTAAAAGTTTTTCTAAAGTGTTTGAAGGCTGTTTAGCTGAAAATTTTAACAAATCAAGAGCTTTTTTTACTTCAACTCCTCTAACCAAGTCAGCTACCAAACGCATTTTACGAGGCGAGCTTGGGCAATTGTGAAGGTGAGCAAATGAAATTTGCTTCTTTTCTTCTTTTAACTTATCGGCACTAAGTCTTTTTCTGGCACCCATATTCTTTTATTCTTTTCTTTATTTATTATTTTCTACCTGCATGACCCCTATATGTACGGGTAGGTGAAAACTCACCTAATTTATGTCCAACCATATTTTCAGTTACATATACAGGAATAAATTTATTTCCATTATGTACTGCTATTGTCATTCCAACGAATTCTGGTGAAATCATTGATGCTCTTGACCAAGTTTTAATTGGTTGACGTTTGCCAGAAGCAATCATTTTTGTCACCTTACTCTCGAGTTTGAAGTGAATATATGGTCCCTTTTTTATGGATCGGCTCATAACGATTTACTTAATAATTATTTTTTTCTACGTTCTATGATCAACTTATTTGAAGCATTCTTTGGCTTACGGGTTTTGTAACCTTTAGCTGGAATACCTTTACGTGAACGAGGATGACCTCCTGAAGCTTTACCTTCACCACCACCCATTGGGTGATCAACTGGGTTCATTGCAACTCCACGGTTTCTTGGTCTGCGACCTAACCAACGTGAGCGACCAGCTTTTCCAGAAACTTCCAGAAAATGATCAGGGTTAGATGTCATACCAACTGTAGCTTTACATGTAACAAGAATTTTTCTTGTTTCACCTGAAGGCATTTTAATAATAGCATGACGACCTTCACGAGAAGTTAATGACGCATAACAACCAGCGCTTCTAGCTATAGCAGCACCTTGACTAGGATAAAGTTCAATATTATGAATATTTGTTCCTAAAGGAATATCTGATAGAAAAAGAGTATTTCCAATTTCAGGAGCTGCATCTTTTCCAGATAAAATTACTTGACCAACTTTAATTCCGTTTGGAGCAATAATATATCTTTTTTCGCCATCAGCATAATACACTAATGCAATACGTGCGCTACGGTTTGGATCATACTCAACAGTTTTAACTGTAGCAGGAATTCCGTCTTTTTCACGTAAAAAGTCAATCTCACGATATTTCTTTTTATGTCCACCACCGATATAACGCATTGTCATTTTACCAGAATTATTTCTTCCGCCAGAATTTCTTACTGGTGACAATAATGATTTCTCAGGTGAACCAAAAGTAATTTCCTCAAACGAGCTTATTACTTTTCTTCTCTGACCCGGGGTTACAGGTTTAAATTTTTTAACGGCCATTGTATATTAAATGTTGCTGTAAAAATCAATTTTTTCTCCTTTTGCCAATGTAACGATTGCTTTCTTAAAAGCACTCGATTTTCCTCGTAATAAACCAGAACGTGTATTTCGGGTTTTACTTTTGCCACTATAACTTATAGTATTTATAGAAGCTACGTTTACGCTATACAGTTTTTCGATTGCATTTTTAACCTGAAGTTTATTTGCAACCGTTGAAACCATAAATCCGTACTTGCCAAGTGAATCGCCCTGACGATTCATCTTTTCTGTTACTATTGGCCTGATAATGATATCCATTACTCTATTTTTATTTAAGCATATTATTCTCTAAAACCGCAAGTGAACTCTCTACTAGAACTAAAGCCGAAGCCTTAACAATTTCATATGTAGTTAATTCTGAAATACTTATGACCTTAGAGTCTTTTAAATTTCGAGATGACAAATATACGTTTTTCTTTTGATCTGCTAACACTATTAAAGATTTTTTATCATCTATTTTTAAGTTTTTTCTTAGATCAAGGAAATTCTTTGTCTTAGGCAATTCAAAATCAAAGTCTTCTAAAATAATAATATTATTATTTTTTGCTTTAGTTGACAATGCTGATTTTCTAGCTAATTGCTTTACTTTTTTATTTAATTTAATGCTATAGTCGCGAGGCATTGGCCCAAAAGCACGTCCACCACCAACAATAGTAGGTGATTTAATGTTACCAGCACGAGCACCACCAGTACCTTTTTGTTTTTTAATTTTTTTCGAACTTCCTCTAATTTCAGCGCGTTGTTTAGATTTGTGAGTACCCTGGCGATTATTTGCCATAAATTGTTTCACATCTAAATAAATAGCATGATCGTTCGGTTCGATTCCGAAAATGGCATCATTAAGGTCTACCTTACGGCCAGAATCTTGTCCAGATATATTTGTTACTGATAGTTCCATTACTTCTCAACTATTATATATGATCCATTTGACCCGGGAACCGAGCCTTTAACTACTAAAATATTTTGATCAGTTATAAGCTTTACAATTTCTAGATTCATTTGTTTTACTTTTACTGAACCTGCATGACCTCCCATACGCATTCCCTTGAATACACGTGATGGATAAGAACTTGCACCAAGTGAACCAGGAGCTCTTAATCTGTTATGTTGTCCGTGAGTTGTACCACCAACACCACTAAATCCATGACGTTTAATTACGCCCTGAAATCCTTTTCCTTTTGATATACCGGTAACATCAACAAAATTATCTTCTTTATAAAGATCAGCTGTTAAAACATCACCTTCTTTAATATCAAAAGTAAAATTTTTAAACTCACGAACAATTCTTTTTGGAGTTGTTCCTGTTTTTTTGAAATGCCCAATTAAAGGTTTTGGGGTATTCTTTTCTTTTCTTTCGTCAAATGCTATTTGAATAGCATTGTAACCGTCTTTTTCTACGGTTTTCACCTGTGTTACTACACAGGGACCAACTTGTAAAACAGTGCATGGAATATTTTTTCCCTCGGCGCTGAAAATCGAAGTCATTCCGATTTTTTTACCTATTAGTCCGGCCATTGTTAATTATTATTTAATAAATTACACTTTAATTTCTACTTCTACTCCGCTAGGAAGTTCTAATTTCATAAGCGCATCAATAGTTTTGGATGTAGAGCTATAAATATCCAATAATCTTTTGTGTGAACTTAATTGAAATTGTTCTCTTGATTTTTTGTTTACAAAAGGCGATTTTAAAACAGTAAATATCCTTTTATGTGTTGGCAAAGGAATTGGTCCGTTTACAACTGCGCCAGTTGATTTAACAGTCTTTACGATTTTCTCAGCTGATTTGTCAACTAAGTTGTGATCATAAGATTTTAGTTTTATTCTAATTCTTTGGCTCATATTATTGATTAATGAAAATTTGCTTTCCTGTAACTCGTTTAATAATTTCTGCTGCTAATTCAAATGGCATTTTCTGATATTGAAAAAATTCCATCGAAGAAGAAGCTCTGCCAGAAGTGATAGTACGTAAAATTGTAACGTATCCAAAAACTTCAGCTAATGGAACCTGAGCTTTTACCACTCTTGCTCCTAATTTGTTATCCATTCCAAGAATCTGACCGCGACGACGATTTAAATCACTCATTACATCGCCCATATATTCTTCTGGAGTAACTATTTCAACATTCATAATTGGCTCTAAAAGTGTTGGATTTGCACTCATAGAAGCATTACGATAAGATAAATTTGCTGCTATTTCAAAAGAAACACTATCAGAATCAACTGGATGGAAAGAGGCATCTGTTAATACAACTTTCAAATTCTCTAAAGTATATCCTGCAAGTGGGCCATTATTCATAGCCATTTTAAATCCTTTTTCTACAGCTAAAATATATTCTTTTGGAAGATTATTTCCTTTTAATTCATTAATAAATTGTAATCCAGAAACACCTTTATCAGCAGGACCAATTTTCACAGTAATTTCTGCAAATTTTCCTTTTCCGCCAGTTTGTTTCTTAAATATTTCGTGATGTTCTGTTTCGGTAGTTAAAGTTTCTTTATAAGCTACCATAGGAACGCCCTGATTAATTTGAACGTTATGTTCTCTTTTTAATCTATCGATTAAAATTTCCAAATGAAGTTCACCCATACCGTTAATAGTAGTTTGTCCGGTATTTTCATCAATTTTTACGGTGAAAGTTGGGTCTTCATCGGAAAGTTTCTGAAGAGAAACGACTAATTTGTCTATATCAGCCTGACTTACTGGCTCAACAGCTACTCCAATAACTGGTTCAGGAAAAACCATAGTTTCGAGAACTATTGGATGATTATCATCACAAAGAGTATCTCCAGTTTTTACTTCTTTTAATCCAACTGCAGCACAAATATCACCAGCTTCTATTTCTTCTTTTGGTATTTGTTTGTTTGCATGCATTTGGAATAATCTGGTAAGTCTTTCTTTTTTGCCAGTGCGAACATTATAGATCATTGCACCAACTTTTAAAACTCCAGAATAAACTCTTAAATATGTTAATCTACCGACATAAGAATCGGTAGCTATTTTAAATGCTAAAGCTGAAAACGATTCTTCATTTTCAGGTTTTCTATTAATTGCTTTTTCTGTTTTTGGATCTATTCCTTTTACGCTTCCGATATCAATTGGACTAGGCAAATAAGAAATAATACCATCAAGCAAACACTGAATTCCTTTATTTTTAAATGCTGCTCCACAAAACATTGGTACAATCATCATTTTAATTGTAGCCTTGCGAACTGCGTTATAAATTTCTTCAGCAGTAATTAAACTTTTATCGTTTAGGAATTTTTCTAGAATAACATCATCATGTTCCGCTAATTTTTCAAGCATAAACTCTCTCCACTCTTCAACTATTTCGTTCATGTCTTCAGGAACAGGAAGAGTTTCGTATGTTGAACCTAACGATTCGTTATTCCAAACAATTGCTTTATTATTAATAAGGTCGATTACACCTTTAAAGCTATCTTCGCTACCAATTGGAATTTGAACCGGAATTGGATTTGCTTTTAGTTTTTTCTGAATTTGTGTAATTACGCTATAAAAATCAGCTCCAGGTCTATCCATTTTATTAACAAATGCGATACGAGGAACATGATATTTAGTAGCCTGGCGCCATACAGTTTCGGATTGTGGTTCAACACCACCAACTGCACAAAAAACTGCAACTGCGCCATCAAGAACACGAAGTGATCTTTCTACCTCAACGGTAAAGTCAACGTGTCCGGGAGTATCAATAATGTTAATTTTGTAATCTTCATCAAGGTATTTCCAGAAAGTAGTAGTAGCTGCAGAAGTAATTGTTATACCTCTCTCCTGCTCTTGTACCATCCAGTCCATAGTTGCAGAACCCTCATGGACTTCTCCCATTCTATGGTTAATGCCGGTATAATATAATATACGCTCAGTGGTAGTGGTTTTACCTGCATCAATGTGAGCCATGATGCCAATATTTCTGGTATATTTTAAATCTTTTGCCATTAATCCACTACCGTCAAAGAACTTTTTTAAAATCTAAAATGCGAGAAAGCTTTATTAGCGTCTGCCATTCTATGAGTATCTTCTTTTCTTTTAAAAGCTCCACCTTCTGAATTATAAGCTGCAACAATTTCTGCTGCTAGTTTTTCGCTCATTGATCTTCCGCTACGTTTACGTGCAAACTCTACTAAGTTTTTAATGCTTATTGCAACTTTGCGATCCTGACGAATTTCGGTAGGTACTTGAAAAGTAGCTCCACCAACTCTACGACTTTTTACTTCAACGTTAGGAGTTATATTCTCTAATGCTCTCTTCCAATATTCTAACGGTTCTAATCCTGATTCCTTTGTTTTTTTAGCAACAACCTCCATTGCATCATAAAACGCTGCTAACGCAACACTTTTTTTGCCATCATACATTAGGTCATTAACAAATCTGGTAACCAGAACATCATTGAATTTTGGATCGGGCAGAATGATGCGTTTTTTTGGTCTCGACTTTCTCATTGTGTCTTATAATTATTTTTTAACTTTTGGTCTTTTTGTTCCGTATTTTGATCTTCTTTGTTTACGACCTTCAACTCCGGCTGTATCCAAAGCTCCACGAATAATATGATAACGTACTCCAGGCAAGTCTTTTACACGACCACCACGAATAAGTACTATTGAATGTTCTTGTAAGTTATGACCTTCACCAGGGATATAAGCAATAACTTCCTGTCCGTTTGTAATACGAACTTTAGCCACTTTGCGCATAGCAGAGTTAGGCTTTTTAGGTGTTGTTGTGTATACACGGGTACAAACGCCACGACGTTGCGGGCATGAATCAAGTGCTCTTGACTTACTTTTTTCTACGATTTTTTTTCGGCCTTTTCTAACCAATTGCTCTACAGTCGGCATAAATACTCACTTTTAATTAAATAAAGTTTTCCAAAATGGTTTGCAAAGGTAAAACAATATTTATTTAAAACAACGATGTGCAAAGAAAAAATATCTACAAAAGTGTAAACATTTACCTAGAACACTATTTTACATGTTATAAAATATGTTTTAATGACCTAATTAAGTTTCAATTAACTTAAAAATAAATATTATTAATATTCTAATAATATATTGATTATAAACTGTAATTCTATTATATTTTGAATAGAAATTACTTAAAATTAATTTTCACTGTTTTTTGTATTTTTTCTAAAATTAAATTAGGTTTGTATCCTTTTTAAAAGTAATGCGCGTAAAACAATTAATTTAATAAATAGAAAATGAAAGTTTATCAAACGGAGCAGATCAGGAATATTGTATTTGTTGGTAATTCTTCTTCAGGAAAGACCACACTTGGAGAAGCTATGCTATTTGAAGGTGGTATTATTAGCCGACGTGGCGACATAAGTAATAAAAGTACTGTTTCAGATTATTACGATATAGAACATCATAACGGTTGTTCAATATATTCTGCATTATTACAGACAGAGTATCTAGATAAAAAAATTAATATTTTAGATACTCCAGGCTTTGACGATTTTAATAATGCTATTTTTTCATCATTTAAAGTTGCAGATACAGCAGTACTTTTAATAAATGCACAGAACGGTATTGAAGTTGGTACTCAAATTCAAATGCGTTATGTCGAGAAAATGGAGAAACCGCTTATTATAGTAATAAATCAACTCGATCACGATAAAGCAAACGTTGAGAAAACAACCGAAGGAATAAAAGCATTCTTTGGTAATAAAGCAGCATTAGTACAATTTCCAGTTGCAACAGGAAGTGGCTTTAATGCAATTATTGATGTGTTAAAAATGAAAATGCTAAAGTATGGTGCTGATGGTGGAAAAGCAGAATTGCTAGACATCCCAGCCGAACATATGGATCAGGCAGAAGAACTACGCAATAAATTAATTGAAACAGCAGCTGAGAACGAAGAAGCATTAATGGAAAAATTCTTCGAAACAGGTACTTTGGATGAAACAGAAATTGCTCGTGGAATTAAACTTGGAATTGTAAATCGTTCATTATATCCTGTATTTTGCACATCGGCTAAAAAAAATATGGGCGTTGGAAGATTAATGGAATTTATTGGTATGAGTGGTCCTGCACCAACAGATGTTCCCGCACCAAAAACAACAGAAGGAAAAGAAGTAAAAATTGATTCAAAAGGACCAATTTCTATTTTTGTATTTAAAACTTCTATCGAGCAACATATTGGTGAAATCAACTATTTTAAAGTAATGTCGGGCGAACTAGGTGAAAGCACTGACTTAGTTAACAATAACTCTTTAAGTAAAGAAAGAATAGCTCAACTATTAACAGTTGCTGGTAAAACCCGAAATAAAATTGAAAAAATTGTTGCCGGTGATTTAGGCGCAACAGTTAAATTAAAAAATACAAAGTTTAACCAAACACTTTCTGCTTCAAATAATGATTTCACATTTGAACCTATTCCTTTTTCAGAGCCACGTTTCAGAACAGCAATTAAAGCAGCCAGCGAAAATGATGACGAAAAATTAGGTGAAGCATTAAATAGATTACATGTTGAAGATCCAAGTATTCAGATTGAGTATTCAAAGGAATTAAAACAAATTATTATTTCTGGTCAGGGCGAATATCATTTAAATATCATGAAATGGCATTTAGATAATATTTATAAAATACCTACAGAATTTTTATCTCCTAAAATTCCATATCGCGAAACAATTACAAAACCTGCTCAGGCAGATTACAGACATAAGAAACAATCGGGTGGTGCAGGACAATTTGGCGAAGTTCATATAGTTGTTGAACCATATACCGAAGGAATGCCTAATCCAACCAAATACAAATTTGGAACTAAAGAAATTAACATTTCTGTTAGAGGAAAAGAAGAACATGATTTAGCTTGGGGTGGTAAGTTAGTTTATTTGAATTGCATTGTTGGAGGATCAATTGAAGCTCGTTTTTTACCAGCTATATTAAAAGGTATAATGGAGAAAATGGAAGAAGGTCCATTAACAGGTTCATATGCTCGTGATATCCGCGTAGCTGTATACGACGGAAAGATGCACCCTGTTGATTCAAACGAAATTTCATTCCGTCTTGCAGGTAGAAATGCATTCAGAGAAGCTTTTAAAAATGCTGGTCCAAGAATTATGGAACCTGTATACGATGTTGAAGTTTGGGTACCTAGCGAGAAAATGGGTGATGTAATGAGTGATTTACAAACACGTCGTGCAATTGTACAAGGCATGAGCAGCGAAAAAGGTTTTGAAGTTATTAAAGCTAAAGTTCCTTTGGCAGAAATGAATAAATATTCAACTTCTTTAAGTTCTATTACCAGCGGTCGTGCAATTTACACAATGAAATATGCAGAGTACGCTCAGGTTCCTGGTGAATTACAGGAGAAATTACTTAAAGAATACGAAGCACAAGAAAACGAAGAAGATTAATCTTTTTTTCTCAGAGTCCCTTTCAGGAGACTCTGAGGGAATATTAGAAAACGAAGAAGATTAGTATTTTTCTTAACAATATAAAAAAGTCGTTCCGGTTGGGACGACTTTTTTTATTTTGCTTTGTTACGTTAAGGATTATAATTCCTTATATTTTAGGTTGGGATTGCAAATCCCAACCAGCGTTAGGGTTAGGTTAAGGATTATAAATCCTTAAATTTTAAAGTCGGGATTGCAAATCCCGACTAGCTTTCATTGAAATATTATTTCGAAGGTAAATCTTTAAAATAAGATTTAATTGCTTCTACATATATTTCAAAAGCATTTATTCCTTTTTTAGTAATTTTGCAAGTAGTTAGCGGGTAGTTACCTTTGAATGTTTTTTCAATTGTTATATATTCGGCTTCTAAAAGTTTTTGTAACTGTACAGAAATATTTCCCGAAGTTGCTCCGGTCTTTTCTTTTAGAAATCCAAATTCGGCTTCTCTCACTCCTACTAATAAGCTTATAATTGCAAGCCTAAGTTCGGAGTGAAGAATTGAATCGAGTGGCTTAAACATGAGCTTCAGTTTTTGATTTTTTCCACAAAATAATTCCAGGAAGAATATATCCTAAAAATGTAGCAGCTGCATCAATTAAAAGCTGTTCTGGGCCATTAAAAAAGATACATGCAATACCAGAAACCCAAAAAACTATTCCTCCAATTATTAATGGAGTAAATTTATAAATAGCTCCTGAAACAAATGTTGCGAGACCTACTAATGCTAATATAAACGGTATAGGACTAACTTTTAAGTTAATCGAAACAAAAATTAAAATACCAAGTGTAATTCCAAATCCAAGCCATAAAGAACCATATAGTTTATCAGTATGACTTTTTGTGTTTTCCTTTTTACTTTGTTTAAAACCATAAATTAAAGAAATAGGAACTCCAACTATTGGCATAACCATCCAAACGAAGTTAGATTCTTCGCCAAAACCCATTTTAATCATTGCAAACTGAGTAATACATGCTATAATAACCAGCATACCCCATAATAAAAAATAAAAACCATTTTCTGTAATTTTATTTTTTGCTGTGTTAATCATACTTTGTATGATTTGTAGACTTTCTTCGTGTGTTAATGCTTGATCTTTCATTTTATTAAA
>CAILUD010000102.1 GCA_903837285.1 uncultured Bacteroidota bacterium
CTTGTTTTATTTTGGCTCCAATTTTCTTCAGGAAACCCTTTCCCAAACCGCTTATTTCATCAGTTAAAATTTCGTGAGCATCATCATCATTCAATGACTTCAAATAATAAAAATCATCATCACCACCCGAAAGACCATTTACAGCATCATCCATGGCAACACCAATGGTTTTATAGAAGTTCTGATAAATAGTTCCTTTGCGAATTGCTAAATCAATAGCTTCATCAAATGCTTCTTCATCATTGATATTTTCTATGATGTTATTTACTAATTGAAGATCCAGTTTATTGTCATTCAATTGCGACATTTCAGTAGGACTTGAAACTTCTTTTTGCAATGCATTTTTTGCATCCATCAATTGTTTCATAACAATGTTCTGTTTGAGTTCTGATCCACTTAACATGGTATCATACTCTTCGTCTTCATCCACAATGGCGATGTTTCCAAGTAAGCCCTGGATAGTTATAAGTTCTTCGTCATTACTTACACCTTCAAGACTGTCTATGTCGAAAGGCTGAGTAAGATCACTTATTAAATCGGCTTGTATGCCGCGACCTAATTCTTCAAGTTTCATATTAATTACTATTTTGTTTTTAATGGGTTGAGCTTCATAATTGAAATATGGTATCTCAGGAACACAATCAATCACATATCTTTTTCCGTTTCTGTCATAAGCTACAGGATAAATATGTTGCCACTGGTCTTTTTGTTTGTACGCTGTTACATATAACTCATGTGAGCAACCAAGATTGATTAACATTGATGAAATAAGTATGCTCATATCGTCACAATCGCCCGTTTTATCTGCTATTGTCCTTTGTGGTGTACGAAGCTGCTCTTTGCCTCTTTCATCATTCTGATAACGAATTTTTTCTTTTACATAGTTCCAGATATTGCGGAAAGTTTCTTCTTCAGTAGTGTCACGAAGATATTCTGCAAGTTCTGCCACAGCCGGGTAATTTTCTGCAACAATTCTTTTTATAGCCGGAATTGTGTCATATACATCAGCATATTCCTTTAAGGTTGTAGATTTACCCGATACTGAATATTGCTTATTCATAAAGAGGATATGATTCGTTTATGGATAATGTTATTCCTTCAGCCTGGATAAAACCTTTGAGTTTTATTTTCAGCTTTTTCAAATCAAATGACTTATATGATTCTACCGGATTTGCTATGATACTCCATACAGTAGCTGCCTGTGGAATTACTCCACATTCTTTAAATAGAGAAATTGCATTGAGTATATCAACTTTATATTTTAAAGGAATATTTGTGACTTGTTTATTCTTAATGCTAACATCGTTCTGAATAATATTTGTTTGTTCGGCAATTACCTTTTCTGTATTGGGTGTAAAACAATCAAGGCTGATCTGATTCAGTGTATAATTTTTTCCTGAGAAATTTCTAATTTCAACGAATCCTTCTAGGTTTAAGCCATTCTTTAAAATGGTAATCACATCATTAATTCCGGTGATCTTTTGAGTAGGATGTAAAGCAATTTCGCCGATTTTGAGTTTTTCGGCTTCTTTGTATTTTTTATAATATTTCCATGCAATACCTAATGTCAGTATGACTAAAGCAAGGATGATAATATTTCTGAGTCTGAACATAAAAAAAATATTGCAAAGATTTCTCTCTGCAATATTACGATGAAGAAAAAAGCTGCTTTCCTTTATTACATCATATCAGGCACTATGTTGTACTAATTGCCTGTAATAAGTATTAATTGCTTTTAACCGAGATATTCTTTAATAACAATTACTTGTTTCGGTAGCAATATTCGTAATCGACATGGAGATGCTGGATTCATTTCCAATACTTTTTTACGAATTGGTCTTAGCCAGTTATTTAAAGTTCTTATACTAACTTTATAATATGCGGCAATTTCATGTAGGGTATATGTTTTCTTTTCCATAAACCAAAATTAAGTGCTCTTATCCTAATCGTTGTTACGCAAATTGATAAAAGGTAATGCAAAGAAATCATTGAGTACGTTATTCGGAATATTTAGACTTAATTTTAATTCTAAATACAAAACAATGGTAGATTTATTTATTGATCTCGAATGGTTCTTTAATCAGGAACTCTTTTTAGTTGGATACGCTTATTCAATTACCAAATATGGTCAGCTTTACGATGAAAACTTAAACATGAACAATATTGCAGCAATGTTGCAACCGGTAAACGGATATATTTATTTTTATGGTCCAGATATCGGAATGTTAGAAAAAAGCACTGGTTTAAATATCCGAAATAATTATCGATGCATAAATTTATTGAAAGTATTCCGGGATATTATGCCAGGAATGGACTCATACAAATTAGCTTATTTTGAAGAAATGTTTGAGCTGAACCGTTCGGAGAAAATATATAAATCCAATATCTTTAAACTTGCTGAAGATTGGCGAAATCCTTACAAAAAACAAAAGGTACTAAAATACAATATGGAAGATGTTGTGAACCTTGTTAGATTGAAAAATGAGATATTCCGACTCTATGGAATTGGAGATTTGTATTTGGAAGGGGTGAGGATGTAAGTTTAAATTAAAAATACTATTATTAATAACGTTCACCTTTACCCAAAATAGCTTATATGTGAAAATTTATGCCCTTGTTATAATTGAATGTTAATCATATCAATATGAAGCTATTTAGAAATTAAAATGTCAGGTAAATACTAGTAAAAACCTGACAAAATAGATTCAATTTAATCTTTATTTTGTGTTTGGATGGAGTGAGAATGAAAATTATTACTTCAATAACTCAAAGGCATGAAACCAATAATAAAAAGCTTCAGGCAATGTCTTTTTTAATCGATTAAGTTTATTGTATTCTGGTTGTGTAATAGTAAAATTTTCAATAATCTCAGGATTGGTATAACGAGCAATATCAGAAAACTTACTTTGTTTTAACACTTGTGTTAAATATGCAGTTTTTGATGCGCATATAATAGCTTCTTCAATTCTAAAAGGAGTTATAATAAAGTTCACAATATTATTTATTCCTTTCTGAAGAAATGCGAAATGTTCGGAATTATTATCACGATTTGTAATTAAAAGAGCTGTATTAAAAGCATCTTGCAATACTTCATCCGGAGAAACAGAAAGTTCACGATAATTAATTTCTTCATTTACGACATTCAAAAATGATTGTCTAATTTCGTTAAAATTGCTTGATTTATCGAACAAAAAGGCAATATCAAATAATTGCTTAATAATTTCGACAGGTCGATTTTTTGAAAATAATATTCCAGTTGTATTTGGTGCAAAAGCAGTTAATTTATCACCTAAAATTGACTCGAAAGTGGGAGTAGTTATTAATTCAAATGGTTCATCAGTAGAAAGCCAATTATGTTTGATAGGTATCTGTATAGTTTTTTTATAGACTCCTTTATCAGAAAATAAAACATCAAGAAGAATCGGCTCGTTACCAAAATGAGAACCACCAATGCTTTTATAGAAAAATTTATAGTGACCTACCGGTGCATTAACAACCATTCTTCGTTCATTATCTTCCTGCCAGTTTAAGAATAACCCTGATGCAATTACTTTATTAAATATTGCTGACATATTTTCAATCTTATCTGACACAATAATATCAATATCAATAGAGAACCGTCTTGGAGAATCAGACATGAGGAAAACGGATGTTCCACCTTTAAAAACCAAGTCAAGACCTGAAATTTTTAATTGTTCCAGAAGTGCAAAAGCATAAATAATTTTTTCTATAAGCTTTTCATCACCTCGCTTACCAATGCTTTTTGATATTTTCTGTATCCATTCGTTTTGAAAAGATGCTGGTAAAATCATATATTACAAATTATTTAGATTTAGTTTTTCAATAATATTTTCAAATTCTTCTATTTTATACCTACGCCGGGCATATCGTTTTATTTTATTAATATTTACAAAATATTTTTCAAAAACAGACTTGTAAATATTATCTAACTCGTCTTGTTGAGCAGCAAAAAGATCTTTATCTATAAGGCAATCTATCAATAATTTTTCAATAGAAGGAATTTTTATTTTTTCAATTTCTAATAATGGAGCTTCAGAAAACAATGGCTTTACAATTATTACTTCTTCATGATTAATGATGTAATGATTATATATTTCTTTTTCAGGATCAATAAAAACATTCTTATTATTATCTGATAAAATATTAAAAACAGAATCGCATGCATCTTTTTCAGTCTCAATTACGATGTAATATTTAAACATTTGATGTACCATGAATTCATTGAACCATCTACTATCCCAAATACAAATATTAACAAAAGGCAATTCTTTCTTTACTTTATTGAAAATGCGTTTTAAATTAGTAGAAAGTTCAGGTTTATAATCAGTTTTTTTGCTTAAAGAATAAATACCCCTGCCTAATTGTGAAAGAACACCTTTAGATTTTAATTGATTTATTTTCCAATGAATGGTTTTATCCGCCAGATCAGGAAATTCCTTTTTCATTAAAACAAATAGCTCTTTAATCGATAGATTTGGAGTTCTATCGAAATTAGAATAAAGCTTAGTTAAAAAATTGTCGGTCATCTTAATTAATTAGATGCACAAATATAATCAATTAATTATTGAAATCAATACTTTGGCATAATATATATAAATATGCCAAAGTTTTGACATCTTATATTCAGATATATAGTCATATACAAAATACAGCTAATGCACTTTAATTAATTATAATACTGTCATGTTTCTACTAAAATTAAACATTTGTCAGACAGTGTCTGACTAATTTAGAGTTTTAGGATGAAGAAATAAGAGTTAAAATTTATAACAAAAGTATTAGTATGTGATTTTTAAAGTAATTTGCAATCTGGTTGCAGGATAAAACGTTTTTCGTACATAAACGCAACCACTTTGCATAAATATAATTTAAAAAACCAAACCAATAATTCAAAAAGTGCCCACTTCGCATAAATAATGAAAACCTTTTATTTATAAAATCCATACTTGAGGTCACAATTTGTGACCTCAGACTTAAAAGTTGTTTTAAATATTCAAAATAATTTATTTTAGAATATTTTTTATTTTTTCATTTTTCTCTTACAATGTTACAATGCACTTCTGAATTCCTTACTGAATCTATATTTCAGCATTGTAATTTCATTGAAAATCGTTAAAACTAATCTTACAATCTTACAATGTTCATTGTAACATTGTAACTTATTGTAAGATCAAAAAAGATAATCTTACAATGCTCTTTTGCAGTAATAATAAGCATAACACAACAACATTGTAACATTGTAACTTAATTTTGTGATGAATTATAAATTTCTAAAACTAAATATCCATATTTCCCATTTCCATCTATAAACCTTGCAACTCTTTCATAACCCAGAAATTTTAATTCTCTTCCTATCTGAACCGGATTAATTCTTATTGTTGTATACTGTGTTAAATACTCAATAATATCTGTCGATGTATAAAATTGCCCTTCACCATTAGTTCCGGGTTTGAAAAATTTCTGAAGTAAATCTCTTTCAGGATTGCTTACCTGGTATTTCTTATTTATTTTATCATTTTCTGAAATTTCGCTTTCAGTTAAATCGTAAACAAATGAAGATTTTTTAAGTAAATGATAAGCTTGGGAATAAACTAGATCTATATCTATTTCCTTGCTATATTTCCAATCAATAAATGTAATATCGAAACAAAGCCAACGAACCGAGCCGTTTTCATCAGTAAGAAATTCCCACCGGTCAGTGGACCCAATAAAACTTGCTCTTCTGATATGTGTTGATGCTCTTTTATCATAAGTTAATCTTGCTTTTACTTTTTCTTTAGAGAACATGCTTTTAAAAGCGTTAATCTCGTTTTTTTCTGCTGTGGATAATTCATCAAGATTAATTAATATGTTCTCTGTGATGGCAACCAAACTATCTTTATCAGTTCCGATATTTTCAACTATATAGTCTTTTAAAGCCGGAGGACATAAAAAACGACAAAAAGTGGATTTCCCTGAATTTTGCTGCGTACTCACTAAAACCAATGCTTGTTTATTATAATAATTGTCATCAATCGCTGTTCTAACCATCCTTACAAGCCACTTTTTAAAATGATTTTCTAATCTTTCACGATCAGTTGTTTTAAGAAACTCAGCTAAATTATTAATATGATCGGTTACACCATCCCATTCTGGTAAACTTTCAAAATAGGCTCTGAAAGGATTAAATTCATTTACAAAGTCTGATTTTAATAGTGAAATTAAATTATTGAGACTAATGTTAATATTGTCTTTCTGAAGCTTTATAAATAGATTATTTTCATTTAGTTCTTTATATTCTTCTAATTCAGATTCTTTGTCTCTATATTCAAATTTGTTAGAAACAGTATTATACCTTATTATATAGTGTTCGGATAAATATTCTTCAGTTATTGTAAATTTGTTAGAAGTAATCTTTTTTGATTTTGACTCTTCATTTTGATTATCTGTTTTAGTTAAAGTTTTAGTAGCTCCTTTAAAGGTAGGTTTGTCCGGAATAATTTTTATTCCATGTTGCTTTGCAAAATGAAAAAGTGTTTTAATCGTAATTCCTGTACTATTATTTTTAAGGCACTTTGAGTATTGATCATTACATTCTTCATATTTATATCCAGGATTATTTCTGCTAATTGCATGAAAATATTCTCTGCCTGATTCACCAAACTCACTCTCTATTGCAAAACCAATCTTAACCCAATCCTCATAATTTGAAGTTAAATCTGTATGAGTTTCTTTAACTTTATTAATTAACTTTTCTATGTCGTTCTTATTATCCATATTGGGCATTATGTTAAATATTTCTGATTCATTATTTATATATAAATCTTTATCATAAGAAAAAAAGCAAAGACGAGTAACGTCTTTGCCTGAAGAGTCTATTTTTACTTGTAAAAGTTCTTCGTAAAAAGTCTGTAGTGTAAGAAATGTTTCATTGTGTCTTGAAATACTATTTGATGTTTTAACCAAAATTTTTAATCCTTTATTACTAGGACTTAAAAAACATGAATAAGTATATTTACAATTTGTTGCCTTTTCTTTAATAGAATTGATATTTTCAATTTTATCAAAATCAAGAATTATTATTCTATTGTATTCTTCAATGTTTTCAGGTTTTCTGCCTCCATTAAATTTAGCAGAAGGAGTAAAGGCTAAAAGAGATTTCTTTTTTTCTGCATATTCTTTTTCTTTACCACCCTCAATTAGTTTCTGCAGAACATCAATTTGTCTTTTAAATTTGCCACTGCGGATTTGCTCCGCAATGGCATTAAAAGATAGATTATCTATTATTTTGTTGAAGTTCTGAACTATGCTCATTTCAAACATAATTTCTAGCTTTTAAAAGTTTTTAACCTTATGGTATCCAGATTTAATAAACTTTTCTACATCAACAGCTTTATAGTATAGTTTATTTCCAATTTGAGAAAATGGAATTTTACTTTCATCACGATATGTTTGTAATGTTCTTTTACTTACTTTAAGTAAAATGCAAACTTCCTGATTATCCAGCCATCTTTCGCTTAGAGGGCATTCAGCTTCAGTTT
The DNA here is from genome assembly GCA_903837285.1 of uncultured Bacteroidota bacterium. Classification (GTDB taxonomy): domain Bacteria; phylum Bacteroidota; class Bacteroidia; order Bacteroidales; family GWA2-32-17; genus GWA2-32-17. The sequence goes on from CAILUD010000102.1 coordinate 7,542, forward strand.
TTAAATGAATAAATCTTTCTTCAAGACTATTTAGTTTTCCCATGATTTGATCAAAGGCTTCCGATTGAATTGTTATTACGTTCATTGCTTAAATTTTTAAATGTTTTGAAATTATA
>CAILUD010000103.1 GCA_903837285.1 uncultured Bacteroidota bacterium
GAAAAAAAATAATTATTCACATACCTATTTAATAATATAAAAAGATGAGCTGGATAAAAGATATTATATCACCTAATACACGAAAATGGGAAGAGTTTTACAAAAACCGTTTTCAGCACGATAAAGTAGTAAGAAGTACTCATGGCGTTAATTGCACTGGAGGTTGCAGTTGGAATGTGCATGTCAAAGATGGTATAGTTGTATGGGAAACTCAAGCAGTAGATTATCCTACTTTAGATAAAAATCTTCCTCCTTACGAACCTCGTGGTTGTCAAAGAGGGATTTCATTTTCCTGGTATTTATATAGTCCTTTAAGAGTAAAATACCCTTTAATAAGAGGAATATTAGTTGATTTATTCAGAGAACAAAAAGCAATAACCGGTGACGCCTTAAAAGCATGGGAAAATATTCAGACAGATGAAAACCTTCGCAAACAATATTTACAAGCAAGAGGTAAAGGTGGTTTCAGAAGAGTTAAGTGGGAAGAAAGTTTAGAAATAATTGCTGCTGCAAATATTTATACTGTTAAAAAATATGGCCCAGATAGATTAGTTGGTTTTTCACCTATTCCAGCAATGTCAATGATAAGTTATGCTGGAGGATCTCGTTTTTTGCAGTTAATGGGAGGGGCTAATCTTAGTTTTTATGATTGGTATTGTGATTTACCGAATGCTTTTCCTGAAGTTTGGGGAGAACAAACAGACGTTGCTGAAAGTGCCGATTGGTATAATGCCAAATTTGTTGCTTGTATGGGAGCTAATCTTGGTATGACCCGAACTCCGGATGTACACTTTTTTTCAGAATCGCGTCATAACGGAACAAAAACAGTAGTTTTCTCTCCGGATTTTAATATGGTTGCAAAATATTCAGATCAATGGATTCCTATACATGCTGGTCAGGATGGAGCATTTTGGATGGCAGTTACTCATGTTCTTTTAAAAGAATTTCACTTCGAAAAGCAGACACCATTTTTTCTTGATTATGTGAAAAAATATTCAGATTCTCCATATTTAGTTGAGATAAGCGAGTCTGGTGGAAATTATATGGCAGGAAGAATGGTTAGAGCAAATTCGATTTCAAAATTTAAAGATATTGAAAATGGAGAATGGAAATTTCTGAATATTGATGAAGAAACAGGTGATTTTGTTTGCCCAGGAGGAAGTTCAGGTCATCGTTGGGGTTGCACCGATGGAAAATGGAATATGAAGCAGGAAGATGCTGAAACAGGAAATAAATATCAACCTTTATTAACCTTAATAAATAATAATGACGAAATTGTTAATGTAGATTTTACCGATTTTGCTAATAAAAAACATGCTTTAAGAGGTGTTCCTGTAAAATATATAGAAACTGTTGACGGTAAAAAAACAGCTGTAACAACTGTTTATGATATGATGATGGCTCAGTATGGTGTTGACAGAAATCTTGGCGGCGATTATCCTAAATCATATGATGACGAAAACAGCGCCTATACTCCGGCATGGCAGGAATTACTTACAGGAATTGGGCGTAATACTTTATTGCAATTTGCAAGAGAATGGGGAAGTACTGCCGAAATAACAAAAGGTAAGTGCATGATAATTATAGGTGCCGGAGTAAATCATTGGTATCATAACAATCTAATTTATAGGGCTGGAATCATGTCATTAATTATGACTGGTTGTGTTGGTAGAAATGGTGGAGGAATTAATCATTATGTTGGGCAAGAAAAACTTGCACCAATGGATTCGTGGAGTACGATAATGGCTGCAAAGGATTGGCATCCTGTTGCCCGTTTACAGCAAGCACCTATCTGGCATTTTATGAATTCTGATCAATGGCGTTATGATGGTAATCAGGCTAAATACAATGTTTCTCCTGAAAATGAATTTTCAAATCTGCATACAGCAGATATGATTGTACGTTCTGTTAGAAACGGATGGATGCCATTTTATCCTCAATTTACTGAAACAAATAACAATATTTACAAAAAAGCAGTTTGCGCAGGAGCTAAAACTGATGATGACGTTAAAAACTATGTTGTTAGTAAATTAAAGACGAATGAACTTGAGTATTCTGTTGCAAATCCTGATGCAGAAGAAAATTTCCCAAGAGTTTGGTATATATGGAGAGGCAATGCAATTATGTCGAGTGCAAAAGGACATGAGTATTTTTTGAAACATTATTTAGGAACACATAATAATTCAATTGCAGAAGAAGTAGCAAAAAAAATGGTAACTGAGGTTAATTGGATAGATAAGGCACCGCAGGGCAAAATGGATCTTATTGTTGATTTAAATTTCAGAATGGATACTTCTGCACTTTATTCTGATATAGTGTTACCAACTGCATCGTGGTACGAAAAAGCCGATCTAAACAGTACTGACATGCATTCATTTATTCATCCTCTTTCTGCTGCAATTCCTCCAGTATGGGAATCTAAGAGTGATTGGGCAATATTTAAAGAAATTGCAAAAGCTACAAGCGAAATTGCAAAAGTACATTTAAAAGAACCTTTTAAGGATATTGTTACAACACCTATTGCACATGATTCAGCTGGAGAAATTTCTCAATCAAAATTACAGGATTGGGCAAAAGGCGAATGTGATGCTATTCCAGGCAAAACCATGCATGGGATAGTTGTTGTAGAAAGAGATTATACTAAGATTTACGATAAATTTATTAGTCTTGGTCCGAATGCAAAAACAGGAATGCTTGGTGCACATGGAAATTCTTATAATGCCGGAGATTTTTATGATCAATTGTTAGAAGATAAAGATCATTTACAAATTGCTGATGCAGTTACCTGTCCATCTATCGAAAAGGACGAAGAAGTTATCAATGCAATTCTTCATCTATCATCATTAACTAATGGTGAATTAAGTTACAGAGCATATAAAAATGCTGAGAAAAAAACCGGTTTAGTGTTAGCAGATCTTGCAGAAGGTAGTCGTAATTTAAAGTTAACTTATGCTGATTTACAAGCACAGCCACGTAGATATAACAATTCACCTTTATGGTCGGGTCTGCTTAATGATGGCAGAGCTTATGCAGCATATACTTATAATGTTGAAAGATTGGTTCCGTGGAGAACCTTAACTGGTCGTCAGCATACTTACCTCGATCATGAAGGATATATAAAATTTGGAGAAAATTTTCCAACATACAAACCTTCGCCAACACCTGAATTATATGGCGAATTAAATAAATCTGTTGCTGAAGGAAATTCTAAAGTTTTAAATTATCTAACTCCTCATGGAAAATGGAATATCCATTCTACATATGGTGATAATATAAGAATGCTAACATTAAGCAGGGGAATGTTTCCGGTTTGGTTAAACGAAATTGACGCTGAAGAATTAGATATTAAAGACAATGATTGGGTAGAATTATTTAATGACAATGGCGTATATAGCGCCAGAGCATGTGTCAGTGCAAGAATTCCTAGGGGGTTATGTTTTGTTTATCATTCTCCAGAAAGAACTTATTCAACACCTAAATCACAAGTGCGAAATGGGCGACGTTCAGGTGGACACAATAGTCTTACCCGTGTTCATCTTAAACCAAATCTTTTAATGGGAGGATACGGACAGTTTACATATCATTTTAATTACTGGGGTCCGGTTGGAGTAAATCGCGACACATTTGTTATTATTAAAAAAATGACAAAAGTTGAATTTTAATCAGAAAAAATAACAATATGAATATTAGGTCACAAATAGCAATGGTGTTTCATCTCGATAAATGTATCGGTTGTCATACCTGTTCTATTGCCTGCAAAAATATATGGACCGATCGAAAAGGAACGGAATATATGTGGTGGAATAATGTAGAGACAAAACCAGGTACCGGTTATCCCAGCAAATGGGAGGATCAGGATATTTATAAAGGAGGCTGGGAAAAGAAAGGAAAGAACATTAAATTAAGAGGAATGGATAAAAAATCCACCTATCTTAATATATTTCACAATCCCAATATGCCTTCTATGGACGACTATTATGAGCCATGGACTTATGATTATGGACATTTACTTGATGCACCGGAAGGTGATGACCAACCAACCGCAAGGCCAATTTCTTTGGTTACAGGTGGTCCAATGGATATTAAAACAGGTCCAAATTGGGATGATGATTTAGGAGGTTCAAAAGATTATGCCCGTAAGGATATCAATATGAAAGATATTTCACCTGCTGAACAAGAAGCAATGTTTCAGTTGGAAAGAATGACTATGCATTATCTGCCCCGTATTTGTAATCACTGTCTTAATGCAGCTTGCGTTGCTGCTTGTCCATCGGGAGCTGTATATAAAAGAGGAGAGGATGGTATTGTATTAATTAATCAGAATAAATGCCGATCATGGAGAATGTGTGTTTCTGCATGCCCATATAAGAAAAGTTACTATAACTGGAATAGCGGAAAATCAGAAAAATGTTTACTTTGTTACCCAAGACTCGAGTCAGGTCAGGCACCAGCATGTATGCATACATGTGTGGGTCGTATAAGATATTTAGGTGTGTTGTTATATGATGCTGATAAAATTAAAGAAATTGCTTCCTGCGACGAAAAAGATTTAGTAAGTAAACAAATGGAAATATACGTTAATCCATTTGATGAGGAAGTTATTAAAGCTGCAAAAGCAAATGGTGTTGCTGATAGTACAATTACTGCAGCTCAGCAATCACCTGTATGGAAATTTTTAAAAGTTTGGGGAATTGCTTTACCTCTTCACCCTGAATTCAGAACTTTACCTAACTTATTTTACGTTCCACCACTTCTTCCAACAATGGGTACAACTTCAAGCGGTACTTACGAATCAACAAGTTCTTCTTTATGGGGTACAATTGAAGAATCAAGAGTTCCTATGCAATATCTTGCAAATCTTTTTACTGCTGGGGATACTGAAAAAGTAAAAGAAGTACTTAAAAAACTTATGGCAGTAAGAATTCATAGGAGAGATGTTACAGTTGGTGATTTTAAAAAAGAAGAAGTAGCAAAAGCCTTTGCCGAAACTGGTTTAACACCCGAAATGGCAGATGATATTTTCCGTTTAACTTCTCTTCCTAAATTTAATGAACGTTTTGTTATTCCTGCTGCTCATCGCGAGGAAGCTGAAGAATTAATAGAGAATACTGCAGATATTAAAGGAAACAAAGGATTTGGGTCTGTTCAAAAACCAAAAAGAATTTAATAATATGAAACATTATAGCCTTTTAGCAAACATGTTCAGATACCCTGAAAACAGCTATAAAATGCAAATGGGTGAGTTAAATGAATTTCTTAAAACAAATTACCCTGATGTAATTTCAACTTTTAATAGTTTTTATAATCAACTTTCAGATACAAATAAAATAAATGAAGAATATTATTTGAAAACTTTTGAAATTGATGGTATTTGTTGTATGGATATAGGATATGTTCTTTTTGGTGCTGATTATAAAAGAGGAGATTTTCTTGCAAAAATTAGTCATGAGCAAAAAGAATCTAATAATGATACTGGAATTGAATTGGCCGATCATTTACCAAATGTATTGTCTTTGTTGCCTAAACATAAAGATCTTGAATTTGTAAATGAACTTTCTTATGGACTTATTATTCCTTCAGTAAAAGAAATGTTAAAAAAATTTACTGATACAGATAATTATTATAAGCAAGCATTTGAAGTCTTGTTAAAAATTTTGGAAACTGATTTTAACAATTTGCCATTTGGTCAATTTGTAATAAGCAGTAAAGAAGAAAAAAGCTATTCTGAAGAATATGCATGTGGAGCTGATTTTTTAAAAGAAAAAAGTTTAAAATAAAAAATTATAATTTATGGTTGATATATTTATTTTTATGGCTCTTCCTTATACTTCACTACTGATAATGATTATCGGTTCTATCTTTATGTATAGGCTTCAGGCATTTAAAATTTCAGCGTTATCTACTCAGTTGCTTGAAAGTAAGCAATTATATTTTGGCTCTCAATTTATGCATTGGGGAATTATTACTTTGTTTTTTGGTCATTTGTTAGGATTTTTAATTCCACAAAGCATAATTGTTTGGAATGGAGATGCATTAAGGTTGTTAGTGCTAGAAGGAACAGCTCTTGTATTTGGAATAATGTTTTTTTCTGGACTCTGCATTTTAATATATCGGAGAATTACTAATAAAAAATTACACTCTTTAACATCCGACATGGATTTTATTGTGTATGCTGTTTTATTAACTCAGGCAATATCTGGAATCTGGATTGCTATTGCACTGCCATGGGGTTCTTCATGGTTTGCTTCGGTATTAAGTCCGTATTTAAAATCACTTTTTGTTTTACAACCTGATATTGCGGCAGTTTCAGCAATGCCATTAGTTGTAAAAATACATATTTCAACAGCGTTTATTTTAATTGGCTTAATTCCTTTTAGTCGTTTTATGCATTTTCTGGTATTTCCTTTTCAATATGTATTTAGGGCATATCAGGTTGTTATATGGAATAGAAATAAATCTACTATTAGAAATTCCACAGCTATTAATCCTGAGGTAAAAGCAAAAAATAATTAAAACTTTTTATTAATATGGATACATCGGTTTCGGGTAAATCGCACAGAATGTTATTTTTTAATACACTAGCATTTACTATATGCTTTGCTGTATGGACATTTAATGGTGTAATGATTACTTTTTTAGTAGATAATGGAGTATATAACTTTACTTCTATTCAAATAGGTTGGTTGTTAGGGATTCCAATTCTTACAGGTTCAATTTTCAGATTACCCCTAGGAATGCTTACTGATAAATATGGTGGCAAATGGATTTTTCTAAGCCTTTTAGTATTCTGTGCTATTCCAATGTATATGTTTTCGATGGCAGATAGTTTTACAGAATTTGTTTTCTGCAGTTTAGGATTTGGAATGGCAGGAACAGGCTTTGCAATCGGTATTGCCAACACTTCAGTATGGTATCCTAAACAATGGCAAGGAAGAGCTTTAGGTATTTTCGGAGTAGGGAATGCAGGAGCTGCGCTTACAACATTATTAGCTCCAACAATTTTAAATAAACTTACACATGGTAATGCTATTGAAAACTGGAGAGTGTTACCGCAAATTTATGCAGCTTCATTAATTGTTATGGCAATCCTTTTCTTTCTTTTTACTGAAAATAAAAAGCATTCTATTCAGGGTCGAACAACAAAACAATTATTACAACCACTAAAAAGTATTCGTGTATGGCGTTTTGGGTTGTACTATTTTGTAGTTTTTGGTTTTTTTGTAGCAATTTCTCAATGGTTAGTTCCATATTTTGTAAATGTATATGCTGCTTCATTAGTAACTGCTGGATTACTTGCTTCAATATTTAGTTTGCCTTCTGGTTTAATTCGTGCTCTAGGTGGTTGGCTATCTGATAAGTTTGGTGGAAGGGCTGTAATGAAATGGGTTTTTATAATTTCTGTTATTACTGCAATTTTATTAAGTATACCAAGAATGGAAATTTTTTCTCCAGGTAAATCAGTAATGGCTGCAAAAAAAGGAATTGTAACTTTTGTTTCTGATTCATTAATTAAAGTGGATAGTAAAGAATATGCTGTAATAGTTAGAAAACAAACTACAGAAAATATGAGTGATGATGCTGTTCTTATTCTCCCAACAAAGCAAGTATGGCAAATCCCAATGGTAAAAGTTGGTGATATAGTTGTAAAGAAACAGATCTTAGCTAAAGGTGAAACAAAGATTTATTTCCAAGCTAATATGTGGATTTTTGTAATTCTTGTATTTATTATCGGAATAATTTGGGGAATTGGAAAAGCTGGTGTTTATAAATTAATTCCAGATTATTTTCCAAACGAGATTGGTGTAGTAGGAGGAATGGTTGGTGTTATTGGTGGGTTAGGAGGTTTCTTTGGCCCTATTATTTTCGGGTATTTACTCGAATGGTCTGGCCTTTGGACAAGTTGCTGGATCTTTCTGCTAATACTTTCAGTTATTTGTCTTTGGTGGATGACAAAGGTTGTAAAAAGACTTACACAAAATGCAGCTCCAGAAGTTGCAAACGATTTTGAGCATAAATAATCATTAATAATAACAAATAACAAAAAAATGGGAACTTGGCTAAAAAAATGGGAACCAGAAAACACTGAATTTTGGCAAAATGAAGGAAGTAAAACTGCTTGGAAGGTTTTAACAGTTACTACACTTTCATTAATATTGTCATTTGGTACGTGGTTTATGATGAGTGCTATTGCAACCAAACTTCCAGGTATTGGTTTTAAGTTTGATAAAGACCAGTTATTTTGGTTAGCTGCTATGCCAGGTTTAGCAGCAGGTTTTTTACGAATCATACACACATTTATTCTTCCTATTTATGGTTCCAGGCACGTTATCAGTATTGCAACAATAATAAAACTAATACCAGTTATTGGTATTGGGTTAGCTGTTATGAATGTAACTACACCATTTTGGGTTTTTATGGTTTTGGCTTTTACTGCTGGTTTTGGTGGTGGTGATTTTTCTTCATTTATGCCTAGTACCAGTTTATATTTCCCAAAACGCCTTCAGGGAACTGCACTAGGAATTCAAGCAGGTATCGGAAATTTTGGAGTAAGTGTTGCTCAGTTTATGACTCCGGCTATGCTTGGTGTTGCTACTTATGGGGCATCTGAAATTTTTACTAAAACCAATCCAAAAACTGGTGAAATTTTAGGTACTTCTTCTATATATCTTCAAAGTGCAGCATTCTGGTATGTTCCTTTACTTATTATTCTTGCAATTGTTTCATGGTTTGTTATTAAAAGTATTCCTGTTAAAGCATCTTTTAAAGAACAGTTAGATATTTTCAAAGATAAACATACATGGTTTTGTACTATGACATATGTTATGACATTTGGTGGATTTTCTGGACTTGCTGCAATTTTCCCTTTGATGATTAAAACAGTTTATGGCGATTTTCCAAACGCTCCGGATCCTTTAAAATATGCTTTTTTAGGCCCACTTATTGGTGCCGGAAGTAGAGTTTTATTTGGTTTTGTTGCCGATAAAATTGGTGGGGCTATATTGACGACAATAACTGGTATCTCATTAATAATTGGTTGCGTTACTATGGTTCAAATGGGATTGTTAACACCAACATCAGTAGATCAGTTTCCAGCATTCTTGTATTTAATGTTAGCTTTATTCTTTGTAACTGGTATGGGTAATGCAGCAACTTTCCGTCAGTATCCAGTTATTTTCGGCAAAAATCCTCGTCAGGCTGCTGGTGTAATAGGATGGACAGCTGCTATTGCTGCGTTTGGACCATTTATTTTTGCAATAAGTGTAAGCTCAGTTTTGAAAAGTACTGGAAATGCGAATGCTTTTTTCTATGGGATAGCAGTATTTTTCTTAATGGCAACATTAATTAATTGGTGGTATTATAATCGTAAAGGTTGTGAACGTCCAAGCTAAATTTATAATGTTATGACACAACATAAAATTTCTTACGAAAATACAGTTACTGATCTGCTAAGACCAATCTATCCAAATCGATCTTTTAAAAGATGGATGGCATTTCTAATTATTTGTTTAACCGTTTCGATTGTTGCTTATTATTTTCAGCTTAGAGACGGTTTAGGGGTAACAGGATTAAAAGATTATGTGTCGTGGGGAATGTATATTGCAAATTTTGTATTCTTTGTTGCAACCAGTTTAGTTGGTATGCTCATTAGTGCAGTACTCGGATTATCAGGTGTGAAATGGGCAACTCCTTTAACAAGAATTGCAGAAATAATTGCTTTAGCCTTTGCCATGGTAGCTGGTCTTGTAATTATTGTTGATATGGGACGCCCTGAAAGATTGCTTAATGTTTTTATTTATGGAAGAGTTCAGTCGCCTATTTTATGGGATGTTACAGTTGTTAGTGTATATGTTGTTATAAGTGCATTGTTATTGTACATTCCACTAATTCCAGACTTGAAAATATGTGCAGAACGGCTTGAAAAAGCTCCTGCAATTCTTAAGAAAGTATATAATATTTTATCATTAGGATGGATTGGTAGCGAAGAACAAGTTAAAATTTTAAGATCATGTATTCGTATACTTTCAATATTAATTATTCCGGTTGCTTTATCAATTCACACAGTAACTTCTTGGCTTTTTGCTGCAACTCTTCGCTCTGGATGGGATAGCACAATATTGGGGCCTTACTTTGTTACAGGTGCATTTGTAGCAGGTTGTGCTGCAGTTAATATTGCGATGTATTTTTACAGAAATAATTATAATTTAAAAGAATACATTACTGATTTTCATTTCGATAAAATGGGAAAACTTCTGGTGTTGGTTTCTTTAGTTTATCTGTATTTTAATATTAACGAATTTCTTGTGCCAGCATATAAAATGAAAACTGCAGATGCTATACACCTTCACGCTTTATTTACCGGACGATATGCAGTAATGTTTTGGGGAACTCAGATCTTGGGTCTGATTGTTCCAATAATTCTTTTATTATTTAAAAAAATGAGAACTCCAGGGTTTTTACTTACAATTTCAATATTTGTACTAGTTGGTGCTTGGTTAAAGCGATATTTGATTGTTGTGCCAACAATGGAACATCCTTTTTTACCTATTCAAAATGTTCCGGAAGAATTCAAGTTTTATACACCAACCATAATAGAGGGAATTATAACATTTGGTACAATTATTCTTGCATTACTAATAATTACAGTACTTTCAAAACTTTTTCCTGTAATTCCAATTTGGGAAACTACTCAAAAACATGAAGAAATAGAAGACTAAACATATTTAACTTAATGTTATTAATTGTTTTTTATCAGCTTTTTAATAATAATTTGATCCTTATTTCTAATTCTAATTGAAAAAACCCCGGCTGATAACTCTGAAATGTCGATAGTAGATTTAAAATTTTGAATGTTTTCAGTCTTTTTAGTATTTAAAATTTACTCATACTAACTAATTTTCTAAATACCATTTTACTCCGCTTTTCATTTGGTAGCCAACTATTCCTTTTGATACTTTATAATATATTTTTTGAATATAATCATCCGATCCATTTGCATCGTATGAAATTAGTTCATAAACAGAGCTGAATGTTTTATTTATAATAGTCATTGAAGAATGGTAAGGAATAGATACCCCATAAAGTGTATAATAAAAATCAGTTGTGTCTATATAATTTAGAAAAGTATTTCTTGAATTAGGAGGTGTTGAGTTATATGGTGGTTCAACGTAAATAACAAAATAATTTTTATTAATCCACTGATTTGAACAATAATTAGGCAGTGGAGCTTCTAATTCAAATCTAATGTAATAGTCATTATTGTCTTTAAGCCAAACAGAAAGATTTTCAATATCGTAATAATCTGTTGTAATATCTGTGCCTCCATCCTTTAAAGTTCTGTGGAAAGTAAGATTTCTTGATTTTACTTTAAATGTATGAGAATTACCTAAAGAATCTTTGAAAACTATTGAATCATTAACCATATAAGGTATAATGTTAAGTTCAGCATTACTTAATTTAATTTCACCACGTTTTACACCTTCTTTAATTGAATCATTATTCTCCTTTTTACATTGTATGCAAAGAAAGATTATACTACTCATGATAGTAAACAATAATACATTAGTTTTCATAAATTATAGTTTTAAATTATTTGCATTATAACTTAAATTCGACTTTATTATTGTGTATTTAAATTTCATATTTTTGTTTGCATAATTCTACATAATATTATAATGTATAATCATGAGAGTGTGGGAATATTATTAGTTATAGACATAATTGAATCTATATTATTGTATTACAATTGGATAGTTGCGTCAAACGATGGTTTTTGGGTAGTGGCACAAGTGGACACTTGCGCCAAATGAGTTTTGTCATGCAGAACTCCGCTGCAGCGGAGTGAAGCAACTGGACGCGTATGCAATCATTAATTGAAGCTTTTGCATCTGTGTGTTACAAAAAAGGGATTAGGAACTAGTTTACCTACGGTGAGAAAAGTGCTTCGCTTCCCTACGTTTCCCTCTGAATGACATTCTAGAGTTTTGTCATGCAGAACTCCGATGCGGCGGAGTGAAGCATCTGGATACGAATACAACTATCTAACAAAATTCGTTACTTCTTTTTTCTCTTTTTGGGGTGGCTCAATTGTGCTAGCTTCTTTCATTTTTAATATCCAAGCCATGTTTTTGCCCAATACACGCATTATTTGAACGCCTTCTGCATTTTGTGTTACTTCGCCAGGAATTCTTCCATGTATAATGTTCCAGTAATTTGTTGTGGCTAATATCATTTCAGAGTAGGTGAGGTAATGATTTAAGCTATCAAAAGTAGAAGAACCACCGCTTCTTCTAACTGCAACTACTGCAGCAGCAACCTTATGTCGAAATAAATTACCATTTGAACTTGAAACATAGAATAACCTATCTAAAAAACTTTTCATTGTTCCTGCAATGCCCGAATAATAAACAGGTGAACCTAAAATAATGCCATCTGCTTCTTTAATTTTTTGAATATATTTGTTCAACTCATCTGTTATTATCGTGCATTTTTCGTCCTGATTTATTGCACATTTTCCGCATGCCAAACAGCCGTGTATTAATTTGTGTCCAATTTGAATAATCTCGAAATCGATTCCGGCTGCTTTAATTTCATCGCCAACAATGTTCAAAGCATGAAAAGTATTCCCTTCTTTTTTAGGACTACCATTTATTGCAATAACTTTCATTTTGTAATTTATTTATTGTTAAAAAAAGTAGAAATATTTAATTCTGTTTCTTTTTGCTATGCATTTCAAAGCCGAAAACTAAAATGTCATCGGTTTGTTCATTTTTATTTTGCCAAGATACATGAGCATTTTCTATGGCTTTAAATTTTTCTGTAGCAGATAAATTAAGCATTTCTAAAAACAAATCTTTCATTCGTTTTATTGAGTATTTTTTATTTTTTTCTCCACCAAACTGATCAATAAATCCATCGCTGAAAAGGTATGCCCATTCATTATTCTCAATTAATATTTCGGTTTGAGTAAAGCAGAATTTATCATCAGTATATCCACCAATTGCTGCTTTGTCTGGCTTATAAATAATTATCTCACCCAATTTATTAACAACGTATAAAGGGATATTCGCACCTGAATACTGTATTTTGTTAGTAGATTTATCGTATGCGCAAATAGCAATATCCATCCCGTCTTTAACGCGGTTAGTTAAGTTTGCATTCTGGCGCAATGTAGATTTTACAAAGTTGTTTAATGTATTTAGAATATGTGATGGCTCATATATCTTTTTTTCATGAATTATTTCATTAAGCAAAATATTCCCAATCATACTCATAATTGAACCCGGAACTCCGTGCCCTGTGCAGTCGGCAATAGCAAAAAATACTTTATTTTCAGTAGCAATATGCCAGTAAAAATCACCGCTTACAATGTCTTTTGGTTTATAATACAATAAATATGAAGGGAATGAATTTTCAATCTCTTCATTTAAAGGTAAGATTGAGGTTTGAATATGCCTTGCATAATTTATACTATCGCTAATCTTTTTGTTTTTCTCGTCAACAATTTTCTTTTGTCGTTCAATTTCAAGTTTTTGTTTTTCTAGCAATGCATTTGCTTTTTATTATATAACTTCTGTAGCTTAAAAATAGTAAGAATAATGCCAGTATCCCAACAATAATAAAGAAATTACGTCTCTGCTTTTCTTTTTCGAGTAATAATTTTTGTTCGCTTTCTTTTACTTTATTTTCAATTTCTTTTTGTCGTTGAATTTTATCAAACTCATAATTTAAGTTTAATTCGGTTTGTTTCTTCACGTTGTTAGAACTGTAAAGCGAATCGTTCGAATTACTGTATAAATTGTAGTAATTAAAAGCATTTTTATAATCTCCTAACTTCTCATATAAGATATATAATTTCTTATAAACCATATTTAAGTGAGAAAGTTGGATTTTTCCTGTATTTAAAGTGAGATTCTTTTTATAATATTCAAGCGCTTTTGGATAGTCATTTTTTACATCTGAATAATATCTGCCATAGGTTGAATATGCAGATGCTAAACCTTGTTGGTCATTTGTTAATTTAGCATTTTCTAATGAGATATTCATGAAATAAAGAAAATCATCGTATTGCTTTAAATCAAAATACACCCCAGATAACGCTGCTGCAGAAACAATTAGTCCTTTTTTGTCGTCCCTTTGAATATGAATTTCGTAAACCTTTTTAAGCTTTTCTTCGGCTTCTTTATATTTTAATTGTTTTAATAATACTTTACCAATTTTATAATTAACAATTGCATTTCCGTTTAAATCATTCTCATTACTTATTTTTTTCTCAGCTTTTCGATATAATTCTAATGCTTTGTTAAGCTCAAACATTTGTTCGTAAATGGTGCCCAGATTTATGCAAATTGGAAATATTCCATCGTTATATTCTGAATATTCGGAATACCTTAATGCAGTTATTAAGGCTTCAAGTGCAAGTGTATTATTCGATTTTCTTTTATAAAATATACCTTTAGAAGTAAATACATCAATAATAGTTAAAGTATCTTTTGATTTTAAAGCAGCCTGCGAAGCTAGCTCGTATATATTTGCTGCTTTTATGTTAGAGTCTATACCTTCTAACATCAAGCTTTTATACATATATAAAATACTTTTTTTAGCATAATCATTATATGTATTCATTAAAAGTTTGTCAAGAAATTGAAATTTCTGATTTTGGGTTTGATCTTTTTCAATAGTGCTTAAAAATAGTGAAACCGCTTGATTGAAATATTTTGTGCCAGGGACTAATAAAGATTTTTCATAGGCCTGTGCTGCATATTTTTTCGCATCAGGATTTTTTTCGTTTATAAGTAAGTCAACTATTTCAAAAAGTGTTTTAATCTGTGAAGTATCTTGTTTCTGTTTTTTTAAATCATTAAGTAAAGAATCAAGTGCATTGTTAGCATTTGCATTAAAATTGCAAAATATAACAAATGTAAGAATATAAAATTTTAGTATTGAAGTTAATTTGTTCATTTGTTTGCAATATATAAAAAACAAATGGCAGTTTGGCTTATAAATATCATAAAAAAAATGATGAAAATTAATATGTTAAATACTTTGATTAATTGCAAGTTAGTTGATGGTTATGTTAATTAATATTGAATTTATGTTAATGTTTTGCTCATTAGATTAAGTTTTTTATGGAAAATGTAAATCAGCGGTTCCAATAATATATAAAGAACAATTAAAAAATAAAACTATGAAAACAATTATGTGCTTATTGCTTTTTCTGGCATTAAATGCTAAAGGAAAAGATATAGAATTAAAAACTAAAATTTCTGATGTAACAGTCTTCCAAACTGGGGCTCAGGTTAAACGTATTGGTAATACAACTCTTAAAGCTGGGGAAAATGATATTGTTATTAGTGATGCAACCTTATTGTTAAAAAAAGAAAGTATACAAGTAAAAGGAGAGGGTGATTTTACAATTTTATCTGTAAACTATCAGTCAAGTATTGATGATTTAAAGCTTGATAAAGTTAAGTGTGCCGAGCTTGAATTAAAAGAAAATGAGCTGAAAAATAAAATGGAAGATATAACTGTAAAGATAGAAGTACTTAGAAATGAAGAAATAATAATTTTAAATCTGCAAGCTGTAAGCACAACAACAGTGGGTATTACAGTTGATCAGGTTGTAAAAGCTCAGGAAATATTACGAACAAAACTCTTATTAATTAAAAACGAAAAACTTGCTGCAAGCAGACAAATGAAACAACTTTATGAGGAGCATCAAGCTATATCTCAGCAATTAACTGTTGTTAAAACTCCAAAACAAAATATAGTTTACGAGATTATTGTTAGGGTTTTAGCTAAAAAAGAAACAAAAGCAGAATTTGAGTTGAGTTATATTGTTCCTAATGCAAAATGGTTTCCTACATATGATCTTCGTGTAAAAACTGTTTTAGAACCTTTGGTTATTGATTATAAAGCAAATGTTACACAGCAAACCGGCGAAGATTGGAATAATGTTAAGTTAAAACTTTCTACTGGAGATCCATCGCTTTCGTCTCAAAAACCAAAAATTGAAACATGGTGGCTTGAATTAAACGAGCCATATTATCAACCAAAACAACAGTCAAATTATTATAAATATACCGATGCAAAATACTCGAAAATTAATGGTAAGGTTATGGATAAAAACACAGGTGAACCTATGGCTTTTTGTAATGTTATGGTAGAAGGAACTAATATTGGAACAAACACCGATTTTGATGGAAAATTTAGTCTGGTTTTACCCGAAAATGCTAAAAATATTAAAGTCTCATATGTTGGTTACAACTCTCAAGTAATTGCTATTAATAGTGAAATGATTAATGTTTTTTTAGAGGAAAGTGAAGCTATGTTAAGCGAAATTGCAGTATTCTCTGGAAAGGAAGAAACATTAAATGAAAGTTCGATTAGAGGATCAAGAGCTTTGTCGGCAGTTGTATTAAAGCAATGTGAAATTAGTAAAGTAAGCAGAAGTGCTATTGAAGTCTCTTCAGTTCTAAATATTGTTAGCACCGAGTTTAACATCGAAGAAAAGTATTCAATTATTTCCGATCCAAAAAATATTGTTGTATCGATACAAAGTATTACAACTGATGCAAAATATCAATATTATTGCGCTCCGCGTTTAGATAAAGATGTTTTTATAACTGCTCAACTTGTAAACTGGGAACAGTATAATTTGTTAGAAGGTCAGGCTAATGTGTTTTTTGAAGGTACTTTTGTTGGAAACACCTTACTTGATACTCGCTTTTTAACGGATACCCTTGAAATTTCACTTGGTCGTGATAAAAGCGTAAAAATAGAACGAAAAAAATCTAAAGATTTTAATAGGCATAATGTTTTTGGCAACGATAATATTGCATATCGTGATTGGGATATAACAGTGCGCAATGGTAAGCAACAACCCATTAATATTATAATTGAAGATCAGTTTCCAATGTCTGAAGATAGCAAAGTTATTGTTACTCAGGAAGAGAAAGGTGATGGTAAGTTAAATGAAACAACTGGAATTGTAACCTGGCCGCTTAAACTTGATCCTGTTTCAACAAAGAAATTGCAGTTAAAATATAAAGTTAAATATCCTAAAGGAAATATGGTAGGGTTAGACTAAAAATTAAAAAACCTCAGAATGTTAATTCTGAGGTTTTTTATACTTTAAATCCCATAATAGTAATGTCATCTGTTTGCTGGTATATGTTTTTGTGAGTGTCTTTCCATTTTTGGAAAGCATTTTCTAACATTATGCCTTGTTCTTTTAAAGGGCTTTTACAATTTTCCTGTAAAATTTGTTTTAATTGTTTTGAATAGAATTTTTTCCCAAATTCACCACCAAACTGATCGCTGTATCCATCGGAAGCGAGATAAATAGTATCACCTTGCTCAATTTTTACAATATGGTTTGTAAATGATTTCATGTTAATATAAATAGATACGGGCATCTTATCCGGTCTTATTTCTCGTAATTCATTTGAACTAGCTGAAATAAAATATAAAGGACTATTTGCACCCGAGTATTGTAAGGTATATGTGTTTGTATCCAAAATAATAAATGAAATATCCATACCATCTTTTTGTTCGCCAATAATTCCTTTTTGTTGCAGCGATTTAACAACATAATTTCTTAATTCGTTAAGCACCTGGTCGGCTTGTTTCATATTCTCTTTGGCAATAATTTCATTTAAAAATGAAACTCCTAGCATGCTCATGAAAGCACCGGGAACACCATGTCCAGTGCAGTCTGCAACAGCAGCAATAATAATGTTATTTCGCTTTGCTACATAATAAAAGTCGCCGCTTACTATGTCTTTTGGTTTAAATAATATGAAGTAGTCTGATAATATACTATTCATAAATTCTGAAGAAGGCAATATTGCTTTTTGAATTTTTTCAGCATAGTGAATACTATCTGTTAGTTCGCTGTAAATATTTTCAATTTGTTTTTTTTGTACCGATACTAAATCTCTTTGCGCTTCTATCTCGTCACGCTGTGTTATTATTTCTTCTATTTGTTGATTTAGAATTACATTTTTTTCATCAACAACTAATTTCTGATTTTCAATAATTTGCTTTTGTTTACGTGATATACGTAATCGTTGTACAATAAATACAGCAAAAATAACAACTAGCAATAATCCTCCGATTATAAATAAAATTGTTATTCTTTGTTTTTCACCATGTTCCTTTTGAACAAATAACTCTGAAAGATTTAATTCTTTTTCTTTATTAAGTTTATCAATTATTAATTGTTTTTTTTCACTATCAAATCTTCTTTCGGCATCGGCTACCGATTTTGTTTTTTCTTCTTTAAACATACTGTCTTTTGTTGCAATATATATTTCTGCATACACTAGACTCTTTTCAAAATTGTTAAGTTTTTTATATGCTCCCATTAATACGTCAGCAGCGGGATTCTCAAGTGGTATAGCATTTATTTCATGAGCGATTTCAATAGCTTTTAAGCCATATCTGATTGCCGAAACTAAATGTTCATTTCTTTTGTTTTCAATTTTACTGTATACAGAATCAGCAATTATTACATGAAGTTCAGCAATATTCGAATTTACCATTGCTATTCCATATTTGTCATTAAATTCTTCTTTAATTTTTAATGATTTAAGGTAATAACTTATAACAAGATCATAATCTCCTTGTAATAAAAGAATATTTCCAATGTTATTGTAACATTTAGCCATTGTTTTTTTATCTCCAAGCTCGTCTGCAATTTTTAAAGCCTTAAAATAATAATCAGTTGCTTTATCGTTCATTCCTTGTTCAAAATAAACATTTCCAATATTTACATAACATCCTGAAATCTGGACTGTGTTTTCAAGTTCCTCATGAATTTTTAAAGCTTTTAAAAAATATTTTAATGCATTACTATAATTACTTTGATCTAGATTAATGTTTCCCAAAGGAATATAGCATTGTGTCATCCCTTTTTTACAATCAATAATATGCTTTTCATCTTCGCATAATGTAATAAGCTGATCGTATATTTTTAATGATTTAAGAACAAATTCAATTGCTTTATCAAATGCGCCCTTTTCATAAAAAACAATACCTGTGTATCTAAGCGAATTAGCTTTTAATTTTAAATATCTTATTTTTAATGAAGTGTTTTTATTATTTAAAATTAATAAGTTTTTATTAACCAGATTTATAGCCTTTTCGTAATAAAAAATTGCAGAATCGGGATTTTTTCTTTCATAAAAATAGCCTATCTCTTCATTTAGTATAGAAATTTTTGTGGAGTCGTGTTTGGCATTTGTATAAAGTTTATATAAAGAATCTAAAGTTTGATTTTCATTATTAGACATTTTGCTATTCTGCCCATATACAGCACTGCAAACGAAAAGAATTAAGATAATATGAAAATATCTGGCAAAGGGCATGTTTTCTTTTTATCAAATATAATATTTTTAATAATAACAATTCTTTAAAAAACATCAATATTGTCAAAATAGATGCTTCGATAACTCAGCATGACAATATTGAGATTTAGAAATTTAATTCCAATTCCCTGGTTCTTGTCCTCACTAAACAGGAATCAAATTAAATGACAGTAAAATATTAGTGAATTTAACTTACTCAATCAGTACAAATGCTCCCCAATAATACGGATCATATTTATTTCTCATTTGTTTTTGTGTTTCGTAAAATGATTGACGAATGTCTTTTAATTTTAGAAGTTTTGTATAGAAAGTGGTCATAAATTCCTCAGTTTCTTTATCTGGAACCTGCCATAAACTCATGATAATAAACTTTACTCCGGCAATTTTAAAGGCACGTTGTAAACCATAAACCCCTTCGCTGCCTTTAATGTCACCTAATCCAGTTTCGCAAGCTGACATAACTAAAAGTTTAGTGTTTTGTAAATCCATGTTAGAAACTTCGTATGCTGTAAGCACACCGTCTTCGCCAGTTATTGAAGGTTTTGACCATATGTCATTTGCTCTTGCAAGGGCAAGGCCAGAACGCATAAGAGGGTTTGTATTTTTAACAAAGTTTTCAATACCTAAACCACCACCTCTGAATGCAACATCACCAATTTCTGATATTTCATCTTTTTTCTCTTTAATTTCTTTAGGATCGGGATAGAAAAAACCATGCGTTGCAATGTGTAAAATAGTTGGAGCATTATTTCCACTAATAGATTTGAAATTTTCTTCGCTAGCTAGTAGTCCACAATATTCAGTTGTATTTAATTTGTTATTAGTAAATATTTTGTTGATTTTATTTGCTTCTTGTTTAGTTCCTTCAAGGTATTTCCAAATTTCTTGTTCGCCATTTACTGAACTGTATTGTGCTCCACCAAAAACACAAAGATTTAAATTTTTTGAAAGAATATTATTATAATTTCGTTCAGTTATTAGATTTGTTGAAGCAAGAGAAATAAGAGTATACTTATCTGATAAAAATTTATTTTCATTTGTTAGGATTGATGAAAATGATATTTTATGAAGCAATCCGGAAGGGGAGAAGTAAATGGTATTTATACCAGTTAATAATGAGTCAAGAGGTTTCCAGATGATTTCGTAAAGTTTTTTATTTTCAGTTTTTGAGGTACCATATATTTTGGAAATATAATCGAGATTATTACCACCAAATGTGCCTATTATATTTTCTAGTTCCTTAGATTCAAAGAGTGAAATTAATTCGGGATATTTGCTTCCTGGGAGAATTATTAATGCACAATAATTATCGCTATAAGTATTGTTACTCTCAAGTTTTTTGTAATGTGTAAATTCAATCGAGGCCTCGCTTGTCTTTAAATTCTTCTTTATGTTAATCCAATTCAGATTAAAAAGTTCTTTTCCTTTTAGAAAATCATTTGATTGTAAAACTAAATCTTTTTCCAGATTATTTGCATGTTCTTCAAGTGAATCTCTGCTATCTACCTTATTAGTGTTTGGTAATGAATAAAGTTTTGCTAATTGTTGTTTTATACCTATCCAATTATTGTATTTTTCAATAAGTACATTGTTATTACTGTTTAAAATAGAATTCTTTATTTTTGATGTTGATTTCAATAAAATACCCTTATTAACTAGTTCGTTATTATAAGCTAAATTAGATATTCCGGGATTTTCATTTTTGCTTTTAACTGCAAATGACATAAACATATCTTTATATAATAATAGTGTTTTAAGGTAGTTTGATTTTTCTTCTTCTGACAAATACGAAAAGTTATTTTTAATAAGTTCAAAATTTAATTGTAATGCTTTTGAATAATATTTTTCTGCTTCAATAAAATTATTTGAACATTCGTAAATATATGCAAGACTCGACATTGTTTCAGCGCAAACAGGATTATTCTCTCCAAATGTTAGTTGTTTTAATTTTAGCGATTTTAAGCAGTAATACTCAGCTTTATCAAGCTTTTGGGAACCATTATAAAGTAACGCTAAATTGTGATATGTTACAGCAAGATCAGAATAGTTTTCGCCAAATATCTTTTTTTCAATTTCTATTGATTTCAAATATAATGGTTCTGCTTTTTCAAATTGTCCAGTGTTTCTATATAATTCTGCCAAATTATTAATATGCATGGCATAATCAGGGTTATCAATTCCATGAACAATACTGTCTGTTTTTAATGAATTAAAAAAATAATCTGCAGCAATAACAGTCAACTCATTAGCTTCTTTTTGATTTTCGCTTGAAATTGCTTTTGCAAGATAAAGCGATCCTATATTATTTAAAGCAGTTGAGTAATTAGAACTGTTTTCACCATAAATATTTTTGTATTTTTCAAGAGCTTCTTTGTAGTATTTTTCTGCTTTATCATAATTTCCGGTTTCATAATAAAATACTCCTAATCCTAAAATAGATGATGCGTAATTTGGATGTTCTATGCCTAATTTTTCTTTTGAAATTGAAACTGCCTTTAATATGTATTCTTCAGCTTGTTTATTATGTCCTTTTTTAATAAAAGTATTCGCCAAATTAGCTAAAATATTCATATTGTTAGGATGCTCTTTCCCAAATGAGTTATATTGAATTTCTAATGATTTTTTAAGTGTTTCCTCAGATTTATCATATTGTCCTGATTCGAAATAAAATAATCCTAAATTGCATAAATATGTGGCATATTCGGGGTGCATATCACCATATATTTTCTCGAAAATTATTTTACATTTGCTATAAGTTTCATCTGCAAGTTGAAAATTTCCAATAGTACTGTATAAGCCAGCAAGGCTGTTAAGAGTATTTGCAAAAGAAGAACTGTATTCTCCTATGGCTATTTTTTGTATCTCTAACGCCTTTTTAAGCAGTTTCTCGGCATTTAAATAATCTCCTTTAGTAATTTTAATGTTTGCTAAATTGTATATTGTTATAGCATAATCAGCATGACTTTCGCCTTGAGTTATTCTCCTTAATTCTTGTGCTTTATTAATATATTTTTCTGCAGAGTCTATATTTCCAGCCTGATCAAAAAGCAACGATAAATTATTTAATGAGTTAATATATGCATCGTATTTCTCACCATATAATGTAAATTGAATCTCTAAAGCCTTTTTTGCTAATTCAATAGCTTCTTTATATTTTCCATTATTTGAATATAATGATGCTAAAGTGCTAAGGGCAATTGCATAATTTTCAGTTTTTTCTCCGTAAATTTTCTTGTAAATATCTAATGCTTCAACCAGAAGTTCTTCTTCTTCTTTATATTTACCCATATTGTCATATAAAACTGCTAAATTAGAAAGCGACAGAGCATAAAAATTACTTTCTTTTCTGAATACTTTTTCTTTTACTTTTAAGCATTGTAAATACAAGTCCTCAGCTTGTGCATTTTTTCCTTGTTTCTCATAAGTTACTGCAAGATTATTAAGTGATGTTGCATAATCAGCGCTATTTTTACCATAAAATTTAAGACATAATTCAACAAATTCTGAATATACTTTTTCAGATTTGCTATACATTCCTGATTTAATATAAAATTCTCCTAAACTGTTAAGTGTTATAATATAATTTGCAGATAATTTTCCGTATGCTTTTTCCATCATTTCAACAGAGTGTGTGTAAAATGGCTCTGCTTTATCATATATACCATGAGAAAAATAAAATGGTGCTATAATATTTACAGTTGCCATATACATTGAGTCTGTTTCTGCATAATTATTTTTTACAACCTCATAAATATCTTCGTAAATTTGTTGAGCTTTGTCATAACTACCTGCAATACTATAAATATTTGCTTGATGGTTTGCAGTATTAATATAATCTAAGCTGTTTTTAGTCTGGTCTTTTATAATATAATTTATTACTTCATCCATTAACGGATAAGCCATAGAATATTTGCCAATGTATGTGTAATTAACTGCTAAATTAAAGGTTACAAGTATGTAAGTATAATTATTTACACCGTATAATGACTTGCATAATGATTGAGTTTCCTTATAAGTTTCAACTGCTTTATTATAATCTTGTATACTATAGTATGAGTATGCAAGATATCTTAATATACTTACATAATTACTGTCTTTAACTCCAATTTCATTTAACGTTTGATTACCGGATATAATAGCTTCAGCATATTTTTGTTCCTGAAACTCTTGAGTAAATTTATTATAAGACTCTCTCCAATTCTGAGAAAATAAAATTTGAGAAAATAAAACATTAAACAGAATAAGTATGAAACTCTTTTTTATGGTCATTTTAATTTCTAAATTTTAATTCCCATAACACAAATGTCATCAATTTGCTCGAATGATTTTCCGCTCTCAGGGTTTGTAAATGCCATCCAGTTATCAATACTTTTTTCGATAAGTATTTTTTGTTCTTCCATATTTGGTAAACAACTTTCAATTAAGCCAATTTTAAATGTTTTATACATGAATTTTTTTCCTTTGGGACCACCAAACTGGTCGGCATACCCATCTGAGAATAGAAATATTCGATCTTCTTTTAAAAGTTTTATAGTATGAAGTTTAAAGGGTTCCATGTTAACATAAATAGCAATAGGCATTGCATCAGCTTTTATTTCATATAACATGGTATTGTTATGCTCAAACTCTTTACTGTCAGGTATCGATACTTCATCTTTATTTCTTAGAATATATAATGGATTATTTGCTCCCGCATATTGAAGTTCAGAAGTTTCTCTATTTAAAACACAAAGTGTAATATCCATACCATCCTTTTGTTCTCCGGAAATTCCTCTTTGCTTAAGTGAATCAATAATCATTTTTCTAAGTTTGTTTAATATCTCATCAGCTTGATTAATTTCTTCCTTAAGAACTACTTCGTTTAAAAATGAAACACATAACATACTCATAAACGCTCCAGGTACTCCATGTCCAGTACAATCTGCAACACAAAAGAAAACATAATTATTGTGCTTTGTTGCCCAATAAAAATCTCCGCTAACAATGTCTTTTGGTCTAAATAAAATAAAATGCTCGCCCAGCCAATCTTTTATTAATTCATCATCAGGTAAAACTGCTTTTTGAATGCGCATTGCATAATTAATAGAATCGAGTATTTCTTGTTTTTGATGCTCTAATACAATGTTTTTAAGTTTAATTTCTTGTGTGCGATCTAAAATAATTTCTTCAAGTTTTTTGTTTTTAGCTATTAATCTTCTGGAATTAATTCTGATACCAATATAAATAAAAAGAATAAATATTATAACATATAGTAAATAAGCCCATATTTTTCTATACCAAGGGGATAAAACAGTAAAGTTATATGTGCATTCAGAACTTATATGTCCGTACGCGTTTTTTGCTTTTACCTTAAAAATATATTCGCCTTCCCATAAATTTGAAAAAGTTACCCTATTTTCATTACTCCATTCACTAAAACAAGTATCCTGCCCAATAAGTATAAATGAATATAATATTTTATCTTGTCCTTCAAAGAAAGGTGCCACAAAACTGAATTGTATTGTATTTAAATTATAATTTAAAACATGTTCTGTTATTCCTGAATTATTATTATTGTTTGTATTGTATAGTCCAGAATAAAGCATTGAATCTGATTTGCATGAGACTGAAGTTATTAATGTTGAAAAATCTATATCATAATTTTTATTAAAATTTTCTTTGAACATTAATAATCCATCATCGCCACCTATCCAGCAAACACTATCTTCTTCATGGAAAAAAACATTTGCTTTTCCTATATCTGCAAGGCTAAAAGGTTGTGTAACCCATATTAGTGAATTTGATTTATCAAAATAACCTAAAGTATTATCAAGGTTTACGTATATTTTGTTTTTTGAATCTTTAATTGTATAAAATGGTAAATCAAATCGAGCTTTTAAAGTATCAATATTATAAAAATCGAAATAACCTCTGTAAAACTCAGGTTGATTTTTTAGCGAATCTGGTAATTGTTTTTTTATTGTTTCTTCGTCAACATATTGCAAAAGCCCTGCTCTTTGTGAAAAAATAATTTTATCTTCAATCTTAAAAGGAACTGCCCAATTATTATCAATTAATCCATCTGATGAATTGTATTTAACAACATTATATTTATTATCTGTTGTTATATCAAGTTTAATAATTCCTTGTAACTGCGTGCCCATCCATAATGTAATGCCATTTTCGGTGTTTTTTCTCTCAAAGCGAATTACCTCTTCTGGAATTTCTGGAATTTCTAACTGCTTATTAAAGCTACCATTATATTTATAAATAATAAGCCCACTTTTTGTTGAAACAAATAAAAGTTTATTTTTATCTGAGTAATAAAGAGAATTAACATCAATATCGAATAATTTTTCGACAGAATTGTTTTTTGCTTTATAAAGGCCACTCTGGCTTCCTACTAATAATAAATTTTCGGCGAGACAAAGATTTTTAATGGCCTTATTAAAACCATTAAATAGAATAAATGAAGTAAAGTAACTATTGTTTTGTTGTACAAAAAGACCATCAGAGGCACCTATATATAGTAAATTGTTATATCTAACAATATCGCATATATTACCTGAAATTCCGTTTTTACTGTTGTAAATCGAAATAGGAGAGGAGTAATGAATTTGAGCGATACCATTATCTAGTGCTGCCCATATATTACCTTGATAATCCTGCAATATTGAATTAACACCGTTAACTTTTAAACCATTATTTTTATTTGTTATTGAAATTATTTTCAATTCAGGATTAGTAATTATAATGCCATTTGAAAGAGTGTTAAGTGCGATATTCCCATCATTAAGCATTGTGGCACCGTATATCTCTGATGAAAAAAGAATTGTGCTGTCTGCAGTTTTTAATCTTTCTTTCTCAAAAGTATTTTCATTAAATTCCCAGAAACCATCCTCTCGTGTAATTATTGTTAAATTGTTTTTTTGTTTGTTTTCTAAAATTGAAAAAACACCATAATTTTTTAAAAATTCACTGCCTTTTACTAATAAGAGTTTGTTATGGCTAAACTTCATTAGCCCAATTTCCCTTTGTCTAACATACAGTTCATTGTTTACTAAAAAAGAGAGATGAAAAGATGTTTCTGGTAAAATTGTATTTAATTTTCCATCGGAATAAATATATAAAGCTTCTTCGGCTTGAAATGCAATGTAATTTTCACATGCCCATATGCGAATAATATTAGAAAATATTTTCTCGTTTGCTTTTAATTTATCTGATAATGAAATATATGTGAACTTGCCTGAAGCTTCTGTCTTTAGATAGCCAAATTCATTTTGTGCACCAATGTATATAACATTCTCTTTATTAATAGTAATTGCCTTAATCCATGCACTTTGTTTTTTTACTGAAATAAAATTCCAGTTTATACCATCATATTGTAATAATCCTCCTGCATTTCCAAAATATAGAACTCCGTTTTTATCTTGTATGCAATTCCAGTTTGTAGATTCAAAGCCTTTACCATATTCTCTTACCGAGTAGTAGCTTATTTCATATTTTGGAATTTGCGAATAACAATTTAATAATAAAATTGTAAAAATAAATAATAGAGCTAATTTCATTCCAGAAGTTTATTGTTTAATGTTAAAGGTATCCTTTACCCAAGTCTTTAAATTATTTTCTTCAGGTTTTCCATAAAAATCATTTACATATGCTGAAATTTCGTTTATCTTTTCGTCATATGATTTGTCTTTCATTTGATCAATAATTATTTGCACTTCTTTTTTTAATTGTTCAAAATCTGGAAAAATAGGAGTAAATACACAAATTGGAGTTGAAACATATTTTTCACCTTCTTCCATATACATTAATTTCATTTCTGTTATTTCGGGATTTGGTATTTGTTTTCCATCAATAGTTAATAATTCATCTTTATTAATAATAAGAGTGTCTGCATTATATTTTAATTTTTTATTAATTGTTTCACTTTTGTAGTTATATCTTAAATAAAAATATTTTTTTTCTTCCATTGGAAAAGCAGCTGGGCTTATCTTAATTTTTATTTTATCAAAAATCACATAATTCCCTTCAAAATATTTTTGTAAATCGTTTATATTTAAAATATTTGAGACGCCTCTTGCACTTACCTTACCAGAAGCAGGTAAAAAATTTGATTTAGAATTTCTGAATTCTAACACATTGTTTGAAGTTAATAAATATCTTCCACGTTTTGGGTTTATAACAGCTGCTCTTGATTCGTTACTTTTAAATAACAAATCTTCATTTTGACCGAATGCTGTGCCAATTCCTAATTCAGAGCCTGAACTTTGTATTACAATATTACCACTTACTTTAATTACAGTAAATTTGTCTTGTGCAAGTATAGAATAACTTGAGAAAGATAAAATTAATACATAAATTGCTATTAAGGCTTGTGTTTTTCTCATTTTTTAATATATTTTAAAATTTCTCGTTAAGAGTTACATTAGAGTTTTTAATGAAAGTTCTACAAATTAAATAAATATACAACAACTATGCAAACAATTTTTAATTCTAAAGAAATCCTTTAGGCTTTGACTTGGAGATTAGATCGTTGATTTGTGAAGCTGCAGGTTCAAAAGTCGAATACGGGTAAAAAGCTAATTATTAAGGATATTGAAAGAATCTGTAAAGTTTAGATTATAGTAAATAATTGTAAAATAGTTTGAACCATCATAATTTTATATCCTTATTCCCATAACTGTTACATCATCAGTTTGCTCAATTTCTCCCCTCCAGTTTTCAAAAGTCCTGTTTAAAATTTCCCCTTGCTCTATAATATTTTCATTTGAAATAGAAATAAATAGCTCTTTCATTTGTTTAATCAGAAATTTACTGTTTGACGGACCTCCGAATTGGTCCTTAAACCCATCACTAGTTAAATAAATTGTATCACCTTTATTTAAGATAATTTCATGATTTGTGAAGTTTTCCATGTGTTCATGAATAGCAATTGGCATTTTGTTAGCAGGTATAATTCTTAATTCCCCTTCTTTCGTTACAATATAAATTGGATTATTTGCAGCTGAACATTGTGCTGTATTATCAATTGTATTAATAACGCATAGAGCCATGTCCATTCCATCTTTCTGTTCCCCAAATGTTCCATGTTGTTGCAATGCTTCAATAACTGATTCGCGAAGATGGTCAAGAATTTCACTTGCTTTATTTATTTCTTTTCTTCGTGCAATTTCATTTAAAAAAGACACACCTAACATACTCATAAAAGCACCTGGCACTCCATGTCCAGTACAATCTGCGACAGTGACTATAAGAAATTGATTTATTCTTGTGCCCCAGTAAAAATCTCCTGAAACAATATCTTTAGGTTTAAAAAGAATAAAATGATCACCAATAATTTTATTTGCGTATTCACCTGAGGGTAGAACAGCTTGTTGTATTCTTTTCGCGTAATTTATGCTATCTGTTATTTCCCTTTTCTGATCTTCTATATGATCTCTTTGTTTAAGTACAGTGTCACGTTGGGTAGATATCTCTTCTTTTTGTTGAGCAAGTAAAATATTCGCTTTTCGTTTATGCCTAAACATCCTTAAAATTATCACTGCAAATACAAGCACAACCAAAAAGCCAATAATTGCAGAAATAATAATAATAAATTGTTTTTTATTTTCTGCTAATTGTTTACCTATTTCCAGATTCTTTATTTCAATTTCTTTAATATGGGCGATACTGTCTGAAGTTGCTATTTTTTCGTAATAATAAGAATCAAGTTTTTTTCTTATTTGTTCTCGACCATCATAATCGGATATACTATCCCTCAAAGTTATATATTGTATATATAATTCTCTTGATAGTTTATAATTGCCTTTAATAGCATATATCTCCTCCAATAATTTTGAAGCATCCCTTTTTTTTTCAAAATTAAAAGTATTGTTTGATATTACTAAAGCTTTTTGAGCATAATCTAATGCTTTAGCAATTTCATCTCTTTTTAGGTAAATTCTTCCAAGTTTATTTAATAGAAGTGATGAAGTTGAAGGGTCTCCTAATTCTTCAACAATATTTAAACTATTGTTATAATATATTATAGCGTTTTTGTACTCCCCTTGAAAGTCATAAACATCACCAATCAATTCCAAACAATATGCATAATCGCTGTTGTATTTGATTTTATTATAATAACTAGAACTCATATTGTAATATTTAATAGCTGTACTATATAACGAATCATTATCGTTAATTTCATTTTTTAGCTTTGCTAAACATGCTATTTTAAAATACACTTTTCCAATATTTGTTATAGAAACAGCCATTTGAATCGTATCTTTTAGTGGTTTGTATATATTTAATGCATTATTAAGGCTTTCTATGGCCTTAGGAAAATTATTCAGTTTTTGATAGGCTAGGCTTAGATTATTATAAGAATTAGCGATTTCACTTTTTTCGCTACTCTTTTCTAAAATTTTGGGTACTTTTTTAAGATACATTATCGATTTCGAAACATCACCAATTTTAGTATATAAAACACCTAACAAATTTAACGTTTTAGCTATGCCAACTTTATTTTCAAATTCTTCGTCTATTTTAAGACTCTTGTCTAGAAATTCAATCGCTTTTATTGGTTCAGACATGTTATAGTATACATTACCTAAATTATATAAAGGTCTTGCTTTTATGCTATTGTCTTTATTGTAAATTGTCAAACTTTCATTAAAATAATCAATTGCTTTTTTGTTTTCTTCAATATTTGAATAGTATAGTCCAATACTATTTAAAGTAATTGATATCTCTTTATTTTCTCCTAATTCTTTGTATATTTTTAGACATATATTATAATAATTTAAAGCTTCTATA
>CAILUD010000104.1 GCA_903837285.1 uncultured Bacteroidota bacterium
AGGTACTTATTTATGGAGTAATAGCGGAAATACATCAACAATTATAGTTACTCCCATTATCACAACAACTTATATTGTAACTGTTACTTCAGGTACGTGTGTTGCTGTAGATTCGGTTGTTGTAAATGTTGTTCAAATGCCATCTGCAAATGCAGGAATTGATAATTCTGTTTGTTCACTAGTAAATCAGTTACAGGCAACAGCTTCTGTTGGGATTGGAACATGGACAGTTACCGGACCTGGTGCTATAACATTTAGCAATGTAAATTCTTCAAATAGTAATGTTACAGCATCTGTTTATGGAAATTATGTTTTTACATGGACTGAAAATAATGGGAATGGATGTGTTAGTTCAGATAATGTGAATTATATTTTTGCTCAAACTCCAATAGCAAATGCTGGATTAGATGGAAGTTCATGTCAACTGAATTATCCGTTACAGGCAGCCCCAAGCGTTGGAATTGGAACATGGTCTCAATTATCTGGTCCAGGAACAAGTACTTTTGTTAATTCACATTTAGCAACAACAATTGTAACTGTAAGCATCGCCGGAAATTATAATTTTCAGTGGGTAGAGCTTAATAGTGCAATTTGTTCTGACACAGATAATGTTGCAATAATATTTAATGCACAGCCTGTTGCAAATGCTGGGATTGATGGGCAAACTTGTTCGTTATCTTTTAATCTGGTTGCCATTCCTTCGGTTGGAACAGGAAACTGGTTACAGGTTTCAGGTCCGGGAATTTCAAGTTTTGTGTCTTCGTCATCACCTGTAACAACAGTTACGGTTAGTGTTCAGGGAAGTTATGTGTATAGCTGGACCGAAAACAATAATGGTTGTACCAGTACTGATAATGTTTCTATTGGTTTCGCTTCTCAGCCTTCAACAAATGCGGGTATTGATAGCACTGCATGTTCTTTGACTTTTGTTTTAAATGCAATTCCATCTATAGGCGTTGGTACATGGACTTATACAGGGCCCGGGATTGCTGCATTCTCAGATATTCATAATGCAAATTCATCAGTTGTTGTAAATGCAAGTGGAACTTATGTTTTTATTTGGACAGAAAATAATGGATTAGGTTGTATAGCTTCAGATAGTGTCAGTATTTCCTTTTCGCAACCAATAGCTAATGCCGGGCAAAATATTTCATTATGCCAGTTAAATGCAAATTTGTCAGCAATACCAAGTGTTGGGTTGGGTACATGGAGTCAGACTTCCGGAGCAGGAACTATTACATTTGCTAATGTTAATGATCCAAATACTTTAGCTACTGCATCACAGCAAGGAATATATGTTTTACAATGGCAAGAAAATAATGGTAGTAGTTGTTCAAGTTCTGATAATGTTACAGCAATTTTTACTTCTATGCCTAATGCAAATGCCGGGATAGATACAATGTTATGTAGTCAATCTTGTACAATGTCTGCCATTTCAAGTATAGGAACAGGAACATGGAGTCAATTATCTGGTCCAGGAATTTCAATTTTTTCAAACGTAAATTCAGCAAGCTCTGTGTTAAATGTTACAAATTTCGGAACTTATACTTATTTATGGAATGAAAATAATAATAATGGTTGTTTTGATAATGATACACTAGTTATTATATTTAATTATATTCCAACTTCAGATTTTCAATTCACAGAAATAAATTGTTTTAATTCAAATGCAACTGTAACATATACCGGCACTGGAACATCATCTTCAAATTTTAATTGGAATTTTGGTTCTGCAAATATCATTTCAGGAAGTGGGATAGGGCCTTATGTTATTAATTATACTACTTCAGGAACTTTTCCAATTTCATTGCAGGTTTCACAAAATAGTTGCATTTCAGCATTAAGTTCACAAAATGTAACAAATCCTACAGAAATTATTGTAAATCATTCTAGTTCAAACGTTACTTGTTTTGGATATAGTAATGGAACAATTGCAACTAATGTTACAGGAGGGGCTATGCCTTTTACATATTTATGGTCAAATAGTTCAGTTTTTTCCTCGCTTACAAATGTTTCAGAAGGGATTTATATAGTTACTATTACAGACAATAATGGTTGTAATGTTATTGATAATGTAACCATTTATCAACCCGCAAAATTAGTAATTGATATTAATGAATATTATGCAATTTGTTCTGATTCTTCAGTAATAATAGGATCTTCTGCAACTGGTGGGGTATTCCCTTATAGTTATCTTTGGAATAATGGACTTTCTTCAGATTATATTTCAGTATCTCCCGATACAACTACAATCTATACAGTTATTGCTACTGATGCTAATGGCTGTAGTAGTTCAAGTAATGCAACTGTTTTAGTTTATCCGGAATTAAATTTAACTGCTTTTACTTCTATTGATAGTATTTGTCCTGGCGAAATGATAACTATTTCAGCAAGTGCATCAGGAGGTAATGGAATTTATTCATTTTTCCTAAATGGAGAAATTAGTTCTTTACCAATTGTTATTTATCCAAATGCAACACAGTCATATCAACTAATGGTAAAAGATGGCTGCTATTCTACTATTAAAAATATTCCAGTTGTTGTTTATCCAAGCCCGCCAAATAATCCTTTATCAGATAGGGTAGATGGTTGTCTTCCTTTATCTGTTCAGTATAACGAACAAAGTACTTCGAGTAATTTGACGACATATTATTGGAATTTTGGCGATGGGGAAGCTGCATATACACAAAACCCATTACATGTTTTTAATACTGCTGGAACATTCGATATTGCTTTAATAACAACTAATATTTATGGTTGTAAAACAAATAATGTAATAACAAATTGGATTACCGTATATCCTTTGCCCGAGGCAATGTTTGAATCTACTCCGGAATATGCCAGCATAATAAAACCTATAATTTCATTTGATAATTATTCTACATTAGCCGAGAGTGTTATATGGTATTTTGGAGATGGTGATTCATCTAGTATTTATAATCCAACGCATATTTATCCAACTTCACCTGTAGGAATATATGATGTAACATTAATAGTTTTCTCAGCTTATGGTTGTACAGATACTATTTATGGTAATGTTGAAATTAAAGATGAGTTTTCATTTTATGCTCCATCGGCATTTAGTCCTGATAATGATGGTAAAAATGAACTGTTCTTTGTTACAGGAAATGGGATTGATTTAAACTCTTTTAATATTGCTGTTTTTGATCGTTGGGGTGAAGTGATATTTGAATCAAATGATATTCTTAATGGATGGGATGGAAAAGTAAAAAACAGGGAGCTAGCTCCAGTTGGCACTTATACCTGGTTTGCAAAATTCAGAGATTTTAAAGGAGTAGCCCATGAAAAGGCTGGGCCGGTAACATTGATTCGTTAATTAACGCGAGCTTAATGTAGTTGTAGTAAATACATTATCAGTATAATGTGAACAATCCGGAATGTCATACTGAGCAAAGCGAAGTATCTATTCTAGAGAATTAGATCCTTCACTGCGTTAAGGATGATTTTGTGGTTTAGTATTAATTGTATAAATCTTTTTAATATTTAGGATTCCACGGAATCTCTGTAACATTATGCAATTTGGAAATGAATCTAGCAGTCACAAATAAATAATCGGACAGGCGGTTTAAAAATTTAATTACAAGTTCATCTACTTTATAATTCTGACTAAGCGCAAGAGCATGTCTTTCTGCACGACGGCATATTGTTCGGCATATGTGAGCTTGTGAAGATATAGGATGGCCTCCTGGAAGAATAAAAGAGTGAAGTGGTTCAAGTTGTTTTTCCATTTCATCAATTTCAGTTTCTAATTTTTCTATATCAGAATCGGTTAAAACAGGTAGTTTTAAATTACAACCTTCGCAATCAGTAGCCAGAATAGTGGCACATGTCATTAGTCTGTCCTGAATAAAAAGTAGTTTTTCTTTCAGATTATTATTTGCAATCTGGTCTCGTAACAAACCAACGTGAGAAATTAATTCGTCAACTGTTCCGTATGCTTCAATACGTTCGTGAAATTTTTGTACCCGTTTACCTCCAATTAGTGAAGTAGTTCCGGTATCGCCAGTTTTAGTGTATATTTTCATTTAAAATACTCAGGTTAATTCGATCAGTATTTTGTAGGTCAGATTCAATTCTTCCGTCTTTTAATCTGATTATTCTATGAGCATATCGTGCAATATCTTCTTCGTGTGTAACTAAAATAATTGTATTGCCATTCTTATGAATATCATCTATAAGACGCATTATTTCTACGGAAGTTTTTGAATCTAAATTTCCGGTAGGCTCATCAGCAAGAATAATTGATGGATTATTAACCATTGCTCTGGCTATAGCTACGCGCTGGCGTTGTCCACCACTAAGCTCGTTGGGTTTATGTTTCATTCTGTCCGATAAACCAACATTATTCAAAACATCAATTCCTCTAGCATTTCTATCTGCTTTGTTTTTTCCAGAATAAACTAATGGAAGTATTACATTTTCCAATGCATTATATCTTGGCATCAAGTTAAATGTTTGAAAAACAAAACCGATTTCAACATTTCTTACTTCTGCAAGCTCATTATCGCTCATTCTGCTTACATCTTTATTGTTAAGTAAATATTGTCCAGATGTAGGTGTGTCAAGGCATCCAAGAAGATTCATTAAAGTAGATTTGCCGGAACCAGATGGCCCCATAATAGCAACATACTCATTTCTAAGAATAGAAAGATCTATATTGCGAAGTGCTTTTACTATCTCTGTTCCAATTTGATAGTATTTATATATTTTTTGAAGTTTTATTATTTCTTCGCTCATCTTTCTTATTTAAAAGTGTAATGCAAGTTAATAATATTTTAGAAATGAAAAGTTGATTAAAATCTTATAACAAAGTCTTGTTTTGTAAGCTCTTTATGAAAATAGACTAATCCAAGTTGAAATAAATCAACAGTCAATGTAACATTTTTATTTCTTTTTATTTCTTCCCATGCTTCTGCCATTTCTTCTGACCAGTGAATATCGTCGAAAATAAAAAGACTTTCATTATTAGTATACGGAATACATTGCTCGAAATAATTTAATGTAGCTTTTTTAGTATGATTACCATCAAAATAAACTATACCTAAAGTATGTAAATCAAAAAAAGTAAGAGGTAGAATTTCTTCAAATGTGCCGTTTACTAATGTAATGTTTTTTGCATTTGCCAATGTAAAAGTATCCTGAGCTATTTTTGATGTTTCGCTACAACCTTCTATTGTAACCACTTTTGCATTTGGATTTCCCAGAGCTAAATATGCAGTACTTATTCCAAAAGATGTTCCAAGTTCAAGTATTGATTCAGGTTTGTAGTATGCAGCTAACCTGTATAACAATTTGCCGTATTTTTTCTTTATTGTACAGTATTTTGTTATTTCTGATACTTTTCTTTGGTTAGATTGAAATATTTTTGATCCTGCACCAAAATCAGTGATAGAAATAATTTTATCAGATTCAAGTAATTCTTTTCTGATTAAATCAAGTTTACGATAAGCTACTTTATCGCTTTTATCATTAAAAATTAGAGTTATTAAATCGAATAGGAACGGGGAATGAATTCCAAAACCTTTCTCATGTTTTGAGCAAATAAAATATTTTAATCTATTTAAAATTATATTAGACATATTGCAAAGATGAGCAAATATTGCGAAATGGATAAATATTTTTAGTTTTTTTAACGGGCATTTTAAATTTAACTAAAATTCGATGTACCTTTGCAACTTGCAGACTGTTCTATCGCTCCGTATTTATTGCGGGGAGGAAAGTCCGGGCAGCGCAGAGCATCACGCTTCTTAATTGGAAGATACCTGCAAGGGTATAGCCATGCAACAGAAAATTACCGCCACAATTTATTGTGGTAAGGGTGAAAAGGCGGGGTAAAAGCCCACCAGTGTTATGGTAACATAATAGCTGTGTACCTTGTGAGCTGCAAGACCATGTAAACCGACGCTATAGGGTTGCTCGCCCAATGTCGGAGGGTAGGTTGCTAGATTTCGTGAGTGATTGCGAAACAAGACAAATGATAGAAATCCCTTAGGGGAAACAGAACCCGGCTTATAGGTCTGCTTTTTTTTGAAATTAAAATTGTCAGGTCGAAAGGCCTGACAACAGAATAAAGTGCAGTCAGGTCTTTCGACCTGACTGCTTTTAGTTTATTGCTTTTTTAATTTTAATAAGTTTTTCAAGCAAATTTTCAAGTAAATCTAATTTTAACATATTTGCCCCATCTGATAAAGCTTTTGATGGATTGGGATGTGTTTCAATAAATAAACCATTAACACCAACCGCTATACCAGCTTTTGAAATTGTTTCGATTAATTCTGGTAATCCACCTGTAACACCATTCGGTTGATTTGGTTGTTGTAAAGAATGTGTGCAATCTAAAATAACAGGGTATCCAATTTTTTGCATAATTGGTATACTTCTATAATCGACTACTAAATCGCTATAACCGAAAGTTGTTCCACGTTCAGTTAAAAGAATGTTTTGATTTCCTGTTGATTTTACTTTGTCGACAGCAAATTTCATAGAATCTGGTGAAACAAATTGCCCTTTTTTAATATTTATAGGTAATCCTGTTTTTCCAGCAGCAATTAATAATTCAGTTTGACGGCATAAAAAAGCAGGAATTTGCAACATGTCAACGTACTTTGAAGCAAGTATTGCATCTTCAGAACTATGAATATCGGTAATTACAGGAATATTTAATGAATTGCGAATGTCTTTAATAATTTCAAGAGCCTGAATATCTCCAATTCCTGAGAATGAACCAATACTTGAGCGATTTGCTTTTTTATAAGAAGCTTTAAAAACAAATGGGATATCAAATTTTAAACATAATTCTTTAACTTTTTCGGCAACATTGAAAGTTATTTCACGATTCTCAACTACACATGGACCAGCAATTAGAAAAAAGTTTTTGCTTTCTGTAATACTTTTATATACTGAGTTCATAGAATATTTTTTTACGAAAATACTTTAATTTTTAATGCTTGTCAAATTATTTTATTTAACAAAATGTAAATAAATAAAATTAAAACTTATATGATATTGCCATCATAATACTTCTTGCATATGCTTCTTTAGGCATTATAAAGCCCGTTAAATCTCCTGATGATATTGTCGCTGATAATTTTTTATTTGTCTGAATTCTCAAAGCTAATCCTGCATTAAAACCCGAAAAGCCACCGTAATTCTCAATTAAACCAACATTTAACCATTTTGTTATTTTAGCTGTCTGTACTGAATAAAATTGAGGAATTGGCTGACCTGTGTCAAATATATAAGACATTCCAATTATTGTAGAATTAATAAAACCATTCCATTCTTTTTTTATTTCTAATGTTAATTTTTCTGGAATTGTAAATTGAAATGGTGTTGTGTCATTATTGTTATACATTATATTCATTAAACTATCTTTCGACATACCTTGAAGATTTTCTTGTGCAACATTTAGTATGTTATTTATTTCAATTCCGTCAAAATGTATAGTAGAATCTACGAAAGTATGATAACTTTTATTTTTCCATGAAATATATCCTAAATCTTCGCTGGCAAAAGTGAAAGTCAGTTTTGAACTAACATCTTCAACAGAAAAATATGCATCACATGATAATCCTATTCCATTAAAATCAGTGATTTGCTTGTGCGATTGATTAGATGTGTAATAGGCTAATTTTGTATTAAGATCCAGATAACTTCCATCATCTGCTGTATAAAATGAACCTTTATAGATATTTAATGCCTGAAGTTGCTGACCTTTTAGAATATTGAAACCGAAATATATACTTACTTTGGTCTCGTTATCATTATAATTCTTAATAATTCCTAGTTCTAATTTTTGGTAATCAATTGATCTGAATTTAGTGTTGTCGAAATTTGCAAAATCTCCTGCATATTGTTTATTTCCATAAAAAATAAGATTGTATAAATCGTCACTAAAATTTACCGACCGGAATTGCTTATGTGCTAATCCAATTCTATAACCAAAATTTGATAATCCCCACATAGAATCGGGCATATTTGTGACATAAATATCTGAAAAAACATCAGTGCCTAAAATATTTTTTCTTTTTAAATGATTAGAGTTTTTTAAATCATCTGTAATAAATCCACTTTTAATAAGAGTTGATGCAAATTTGTTATTAATAGCATTTGATCCTAAATATGAATAAAAACTTGTGCCTATTTCTGTAAAAACTGAATCATCATCGGTATTATAAATTGGTGATGACAATGGCACTACTTGTGCATTTATGCTATTGCAGACTAAAAGAAATATAATAATGTGAATTATTTTTTTCATTTCTCAACTCTGTAGCTAAAATCACCTATTAATTTAAAATCAATATAATAGTCATTGTATATTTTTACATGTGTATTTGCAGGTTGTGTATTAAATCTAGCTTCAATAATTAATTTTTTTGATAAAAATAAACTGTTAAGTTTTGCTTTTGTTAATGGTATAATGTTTTTAGCAATTCTTGGTTGTGTTACTTTATTAGAAACTGGATTTATTGTAGCTGCATCAATATATATTGGTATAACCGAAATTGAATCGTATATAATGTTAAGGTCATTTAAGAAATATATTTTTGTTGAAGCATCAATAGGGTACATGTTGGCTGAGTTTAGAATTATGCTTCCGCCAAGAACATTGCTAATGTCGGTATTTGCAAAATCAGGTGCTACAGTATCACTTAAAACCAAATTACCTGCAATAAATGAAAGTGGAACTTCAACATTTAACTTTGAACTAACTTTATCGCCATAATATATAAAATCGGTTCCTGATCCGGGTGGGGGTGGTGAAATGCCCTGATTTATATCTAATGCAACTTTATACCTGAATTTATTTGGTAAATTATTTATAAGCTGATTAATGTTAGAGTTGCTATTGTTTAATGTTAAATTATTTATTGTAGGAATTACATCTGTTAATGTTGAATGTGGATCAATTGGTTTTAAAATATTAAACGGAGAGGATAGAACATTGCCCGAAAGAGAAATGCTTGAGTTATTATTTGTGTTTATACTTGTTAGTTCTGTAATATTTGCAACTGCAGTTACTCCAATTTGATTTTCTACTGATAAACTAACTCTTACATCGTCAAAATCTAAATTGTCAATTTGTAAATCATCTAAAAAAGAAAAATTAATAGTAGAATCCTGTTCTATATGCCGATTTCCGAAAAATCCTCTGGCATAATCAGGCAGAATGTTAGAAATTGAACAATTAACATAAATACTATCGTTCATTGTTAGGTGAACAAAGTTTCCCGAAGAGTCAATACTTCCTGATAGAATATAATTTAAGCTATTGATTGTATCCTGATTTTTTCCGCTAAAATCAATTTTGTAGCCCGATAAATCCTGTGAAATAGAACTGTGCGCTGCAACTCCTCCAGAAGCTGCAGGAATTGTTCCTGATAAAATTAATGGAACGTTGTTAAGTTTTGCTCCAGGAAGTTTAAACTGATAATGCATTGACTCATTAATTGTATTAAAAATATCAACACTTATCTGACCGCTTTTTGCCCATGCTTCAGAAATTTGTAAGTTATCAGTAGTTTTAATAATTGCATCGCTATTCTGGTTTATAATTTCCTGCGAAGGAAAACGAGCAATTGCAGAGTCAATAATAATGTCGCGAACAGTAATTGAAGTAGTAGCAGATTGACTTGTATCAATTGTTACAGGAATCCCTGATCCGGGTGAGCTAATGTTAACATTTCCCCACATTAAATTTTCAAGTGTAACATTAGTTAGAAGAACTGTTCTTATATCCGATGAACCTGGTGCAATTAAAGGAAAATTATCAGTTAATAATATGGTTCCGCTTATTTTATTCTTTAGTTGAAAAGTAATATTTGTTAATGCTATCGGTAGATGATTGTCAATTATAATGTCAACATATGCTTGTTGAACCGAAATAGTTTGAAAATAACTTCCTGCATCAACAACTATACTATCAAAAGACATTGGTGCAATTGCAGAAATGGTTGTTTGTGTACCGGTATTGTGTGCAGTCATAATAGTTTCATATAATCCACCAGTTGCACCGTTTAAAATTTTATCTTCTTCTGCAATTTTACCCAA
This sequence comes from uncultured Bacteroidota bacterium, assembly GCA_903837285.1. Taxonomy (GTDB): domain Bacteria; phylum Bacteroidota; class Bacteroidia; order Bacteroidales; family GWA2-32-17; genus GWA2-32-17. The sequence continues at coordinate 10,075 of CAILUD010000104.1, forward strand.
AGAAAAGCTATGAGAAATATTTATCGGGCTTATATTTATTGTACTTAATTTTGCAGAATATGTAATTGATGTATCGGGCAATTGAGCTATAGTATCTAATCTGATATCTGCTAAAGGAGTCTGGTAAATAAGTGAAATGCTACTGTCAGAATTTACTTGTATAAGACTGTCGGCTACAATCTGGTTTAAGGTAAGTTTAGTTTTTGCAATTGGACTGAGTAAATTAACATCCCATTGAGGATGAATATCTTCTTTTCTGCAAGAAAACAGTATTATTATAATTAATGATATAAAAAGTGCTGATAACTTCACAATGTAGTTCAGACTAATATTTTAAAATAATAGTTGCTTATAGGTGAAATAAATATTTCACCTATAAGTTTATAATAATCCTCTGCTTTTTAGCAATGGTTCTATGTTAGCTTCACGGCCACGGAAGTTGATGTACATTTTAGAAGGATCTTCAATTCCGTCTTTTTCTAAAACATTTTTTCTGAAAGAATTTGCAGTTTCTTTGTCAAAAATGCCTTTTTCTTTATATGCGTCAAAAGCATCGTTATCAAGTACTGCAGACCAGATATATCCGTAATAACCTGCATCGTATCCACCCATAATGTGACCAAAATATGTACTTCTGTAACGTGAATCAATTTCAGGAATTAATCCTAGTTTTTTAAAATATTCTTTTTCAAATTTTTCAATGTCAATTTCTTTAATGTCTTTTATAGTATGGTATGCCAAATCTAAATATGATGCAGCAAGGTATTCTGTTGTAACAAATCCCTGATTAAATAATCCGCCTTTGTTTAGTTTTTCAATTAAATCGTTAGGTATTACTTCAGTGGTTTGATAATGTTTTGCATAAAGTTTTAACATGTCTTTATCAAATGCCCAATGCTCCATTAACTGACTAGGTAGTTCAACAAAATCCTGAGCAACAAAAGAAGTAGGATATGAGTTTTTACTTAACAAACCTTCAACTGCATGACCAAATTCGTGGAAAAGAGTTTCTGTTTCGTCCATACTTAATAATGAAGGCTGATCTTTTGTTGGTTTTGTGAAATTGCAAACAACAGTTACTACAGGAGTAACAGCTTTGCCGTTTTTTATATGATACGCTCTGTAACCATCGCACCATGCGCCACCTTCTTTACTTTCTCTTGGGTGAAAGTCCATATATAAAACTCCAACATGTGAACCATCAGCTTCTTTTACTTCGTAAGCTGTTGCATCTGGATGGAGAACCGGGATATCTTTAATTTGCGTAAAGGTTAATCCGTATAATTTGTTAGCAACTGTAAATGCACCATCACGAACATTTTCAATTTTAAAATATGGACGTAATGCATTTTCGTCGATATTATATTTCTCTTTGTGTAGCTTTTCTGCATAATAACCCCAATCCCATGCTTCTAATTTAAATTTACCACCTTCTTTATTAATTATCGATTGTAGTTCTTTAGCTTCGTTCTTAGCTACTTTTATTGCAGGGATCCATAAGCGGTCGAGTAATTCAAATACTTTTGCTGGTGTTTTTGCCATACGGCTTTCTAATTTATATGAAGCATAATCAACGTAACCTAATAATTTTGCTTTTTGTGATCTTAATATAACAATGTTCGCTAAAATTTCTTTATTGTCATTTGCATTGTTGTTATTACCTCTGTTTGTATATGCTTTGTATAGTTTTTCACGTAACATTCTGTTTTCAGAATATTGTAAAAAAGGAATCATACTTGCTTTAGACGTTGTAAAAACCCATTTTCCAATCATGCTGTCTTTTTGAGCAGTTTCAGAAGCAGCTGCAACCACAGATTCTGGCAACCCTGCAAGGTCTTCTTTTTTATCAATTACTAATTTAAAATCATTAGTTTCTGCTAATAAATTCTGATCAAATTTTACAGTTAATGAAGATAAATCGCCATTTATTTTTTTTAATTCTTCCTGTTCTTCTTTAGCTAAAAGAGCACCATTTCTGACAAAACTTTTATAAATATTTTCTAATAAATATGCTTGTTCTTCATTAAGTTTTAGTTTGTCTTTTTGATCGTAAACATTTTTTATTTTTTCAAATAATTTAGGGTTTAAAGTCTGTTCATCGCGGTGTGCAGATAACTTAGGACTAATTTCTTCGTTAATTTTTTGTATTTCTGAGTTAGTATTTGCTGAATTTGTATTCGAGAAAATACTTCCAACTTTACCAAGTAATTCTCCACTATTCATGTATGCTTCGATAGTGTTTGCAAAAGTTGGAGCTTCTGTATTATTTACAATAGCAGCAATTTCTTCATTCTGTTGCTTCATTCCTTCTTCAAATGCTGGTAAAAAATGTTCCGATTTAATTTTATCAAATGGTGGAACTTCAAACGGAGTTTCAAATTTATTTAGTAATGGATTATCGCTTGAAACTGTTGATTCTGAAGTATTAGTATTGTTGCATGAAACTAACAATATTAAAGAAAAACCGATTAAAAACAGGTTTTGTTTCATAAAATTAATTTTTAAA
>CAILUD010000105.1 GCA_903837285.1 uncultured Bacteroidota bacterium
AATCATTCCTGGAGCAATTATAACAAAAAGTGATTCTTCAATATCTGAGCTTAATTTAAAGCATAAACAAGCTTTAGAAAATGCAATCTATTTTACTCATGAATTTAAGCCTTCAGGTATTTTTAGTTTTGAGTATGGTATTCGCTTTACTTCATTTAGTACGTTAGGTGCTGGTGATTTCTACACTTATAATTCATTAGGAGAAACAGTTGATACTACTTCATACAAGAAAGGTGAATTTGTAACAACATACTTTAATATTGAGCCTCGTTTTTCTGCAAATCTTATATTAAACGAGAAAAGCTCAATTAAGGCTGCCTATGGAAGAAATACTCAAAATCTTCACCTTCTGTCAAACTCAACATCTGGTAACCCAACAGATTTATGGATTCCTAGTAGTAATAATGTAAAACCAGAAATTGCCGATCAAATTTCAATGGGTTATTTTAGAAACTTTAAAAATAATACGTTTGAATTTTCAACAGAAGTATATTACAAATATCTTCAAAACCAAATTGACTATAAAGATGGAGCAGAGCTTAGGTTTAACGAAAACGCAGAATCACAATTACTTTTTGGTACTGGTAGAGCATACGGAATAGAGCTTTTTCTAAAAAAGAAATACGGACGTTTAAACGGATGGGTAGGATATACTTTTGCTAAAACTGAAAAGAAAATTGCAGGAATAAATAAAGGGGAATATTACCCTGCAAAACAAGATAGAACACACGATATTTCCATTGTAGGAATTTATGAGCTTTCAAAAAAATTAACAATATCTGCAACATGGGTATTTTATACTGGTAATGCTGTTACGTTTCCAAGCGGTAAGTATGAGGTCGCCGGTCAGTTAGTTAATTATTATACTGAACGAAATGGTTACCGTATGCCAACATATCATCGCCTAGATTTAGGCTTAACATGGCAAAGGAAAAAAACAGAAAAATTTGAATCGAGTTGGAACTTTTCACTTTATAATGCTTATGGACGTGAAAATGCATATACTATAACATTCCAGGAAGATCCAAATGATCCTACAAAAACACAAGCTGTTCAAACAACATTATTCCGTTGGGTTCCTTCTGTAACATATAACTTTAAATTCTAACATAATGAAAAATAATATATTTAAATATAAGTCTACTTTAATAGGTTTTTTAAGCTTATTAATAGTTGTTTTAGTAATTTCTTCATGTGAAAAGGTTGTAAATATTGATCTTAACTCTAAAGATCCTCAAATTGTTATTGAAGGAATTATAACTGACCAACCGGGATCATATACCATTAAATTAACTAATACTGCGAATTTTGATGAATTAAATAATTTCCCTTCAGTTTCAAGTGCCTCAGTTATAATAAGTGATAATGCAGGTAATTCAGAAACACTTACTGAAACCTCTGCTGGCATTTATACAACTTCAACAATACAAGGAACCATAGGTAGAACTTATACTCTTAAAGTAACGGCAAATGGTAAAGAATATTCAGCAGTTTCAAAAATGCCATCTTCGGTAAATATTGATACACTTAATATTGTTACCGAACAGTCACCCAGAGGAAGTAGTAAAACAATTTACGTTAATTTTGTAGATCCTATTGGAACTGATAATTATTACCGATTCATAAAAATAATAAATGGCGTTACTCAAAAATCGATTTATGTAGAAGATGATCTTTTAAAAGATGGAGAAGCTATAAATCAGCCATTATTTGCACGTGGGCAAGACGAAACTAAACTTAAACCTGGTTATACTGTAACTATTGAATTACAATCTATAGACAAAGATGTTTATGATTATTTTAGAACACTTCTTCAATTAAGTAGTAGTGGATTAATAAATCAATCAGCATCACCTGCAAATCCTTTATCAAATATAAGCAATGGAGCACTTGGATATTTTAATGCTTGTGCAGTAACTTCTAAAACTATTATAGTTCAATAAAGATTACCTTAATTTGAATGAATTCAGAGATACATTAATGTTGAGAAAGGTCGGATTTTAATAGTCCTGCTTCTGTGAAACTCTCACCAAATGTCATACACATTGTTTAATAAATTAATTATCTCAATTCGAAAGGGCTATTAAGAGTTTTGAAGGTATTGGCATGAAGAACATATAATGTTTAATCTCTCATTGTTCGAGAGTTTAAATGTTTATTATTTTCAAAAACATAAACTTTTTTATTTAAATAACTTCTATTATTCCATAGTGAATTTACTTGGTTATGTTTTTTTGAGTTATATTTTGTATTTTTGATTTTTATGAAATAAAGCATGTTAGATAAAAAAAGCTTATCAGAACGAGATATATGTACTAAATATATTACCCCAGCGGTTGAAAAAGCCGGTTGGAATAAATTATCTCAATTATTAGAAGAAGTTTCTTTTACTGATGGTAAAATCTATGTTCGTGGTAAACTTACCGCAAGAGGAGAAAGAAAACGTGCTGATTACATTTTATATTACAAACCCAATATTCCGGTTGCAATAATTGAAGCAAAAGATAATAAACATTCTGTAAGAGCAGGAATTCAACAGGCATTAGACTATGCTAAAATACTTGATATTCCTTGTGTATTTAGTAGCAATGGTGATGGTTTTCTATTTCATGACAGAACTGCTACAGATTCAAATATTGAAACCGAATTAAATATTGATAGTTTCCCTACACCTGAGCAACTTTGGGAGAAATACAAGAAATATAAGGGTATTGTAACAAATGAAGCTGAAAAAATCGCAGCTCAGGACTATTATTTTGATGGAAGTGGAAGAAAACCCAGATATTATCAGCAAATTGCCATAAACAGAACTGTTGAAGCCATTGCAGGCGGTCAAAACAGAATTTTATTGGTAATGGCTACCGGAACCGGAAAAACATATACTGCATTTCAGATAATACATAGACTTTGGAAAAGCGGAGCAAAAAAACGTATTTTGTTTTTAGCTGATAGAAACGCATTAATAGATCAAACCAAACGTGGAGATTTTAAATATTTCAAAGATAAAATGACTGTGGTAAAACACAGGCAGATTGATAAGAGCTATGAAATTTACCTCGCATTATATCAGGGTTTATCTGGGCCGGAAGATGAAGCAAATGTTTATAAGCAATTCACCCCGGACTTCTTTGATTTGATTGTTATTGATGAGTGCCACAGAGGAAGTGCGAAAGATGATAGTGCCTGGCGAGAAATATTAACATACTTCAAAAATGCTACACATATTGGTTTAACTGCAACTCCAAGAGAAACTAAAGAGACAAGTAATACCGAATATTTTGGTGATCCTGTTTACACATATTCATTGAAACAAGGTATTGATGATGGTTTTCTTGCTCCATACAGAGTAATTAGAATAGCATTAAATGTTGATGCCGAAGGATGGCGACCAGAACAAGGAAAAACTGATAAGGATGGTATTGTCGTAGAAGACCGTATTTATAATCGAAAAGATTTTGATCGGAGTTTGGTAATTGATGAAAGAACTGAAACAGTTGCAAAAAAAGTAACAGAATTTTTAAAAGGTTATGACAGGTTTGCAAAAACTATCATCTTTTGTGTTGATATAGACCATGCTGAACGTATGAGAACTGCTATTTCCAAACATAATGCAGATTTAGTTGCAGAAAACTATAAATATGTAATGCAGATTACCGGTGATAATGACGAAGGCAAAAGAGAGCTTGATAATTTTACTAGTCCAGAAGAGAAATATCCGGTGATTGCAACAACTTCTGAATTAATGACCACCGGTATTGATGCGCAAACGTGCAAAGTAATTGTTTTGGATGCCAACATTAATTCCATGACAAAGTTCAAACAGATTATTGGACGTGGTACCAGAATTAATGAAGAATTTGGAAAAATGTATTTTACCATTTTGGATTTTAGAAATGCTACGGATTTATTTGCAGATAAAGATTTTGATGGTGATCCAATACGAGTAAAACCGGTTTCAGAAAAAGAAGATTTATCATTAGTCGTTATTGAGGAAGAAGAAAACACTATAAAGGTTTTAGATGAAGTTACTGGAGAAGAAATACAATTTGAAAAAGTAAAAATCCGTTACCCCGATGGTTCACAACTGGCAGGTGATTGGGTTACAAAAGAACCAACACCACACAGAGAAAAGATATATGTGAACGGTGTTGATGTTACAGTTTTGGTAAGTCGTGAAATGTATTTCGATCAGCATGGAAAACCTATAACAACTAACCTTAAAGATCACACTAAAGAAATTATAAAAGCAAAATTTGCTTCGTTAAATGATTTTTTAAACAAATGGAATGAAACAGATCGCAAAGAAGTTATAATTGAAGAGCTGCAAAAACAAGGTGTTTTAGTTGAAGCATTGTATGAAGCTGTAAACAAACAAGTGGATTTGTTTGATTTGATTTGCCATGTTGCTTTTGACCAGCCTCCATTAACCCGAAAAGAAAGAGCTAACAACGTTAAGAAGCGTAACTATTTTACAAAATATGGCGAGCAGGCTCGTAAAGTATTAGAAGCTTTGCTTGACAAATATGCTGATGAAGGTATTGATAATATTGAGAGCATTGAAGTATTAAGAGTAAAACCATTTGATGAATTTGGTTCACCAGTAGAAATCATTCAGGAATTTGGCAGTAAAGAAAAATATTTACAGGCAGTAAAAGAATTAGAGAATGAACTTTATAAATCAGCATAATATTTTATACCTTTGTGTATAATACCTTTTGGTATAATACTTAAAAGTAAAAACTTTAATCTATGAAAAGCTCACCATTTATTTATGGTAATACGGTAAGTAGCCAATCGTTTACCAATAGAGAAGCTGAAGTTAAAAAGCTATTTCAGAATTTAACAGGTGGTATTAATACCATGATTATTTCACCCAGAAGATGGGGTAAATCGTCATTAGTAGAAAAAGTAATTTCTGAAATCAACAAAAAAGAAAAGAGTTACAAAACAGTAATTATTGATTTATTTTCAGTTAGCAGTGAAGAGGAATTTCTTGAAACCTTTGCCCGTGAAATTATAAAAACATCTTCAACAAAGTGGCAGGATTGGATGAAAAGCGGTAAAGATTTCTTCAAAAAGCTAATTCCACAAATTAAAATTGGCATAGATCCAGTTACCGATTTCAGTATAAGCTTTGATTGGAAAGAACTGAAAAAACATAGCGATGAAATACTTAATCTTCCAGAAACTATTGCACAGAAAACAGGTATTAAAATAATTATCTGCCTTGATGAATTTCAAAATCTTTCATCGTTTGAAGATTATGAGAATTTTGAGAAAAAAATGCGTGCAGTATGGCAAAGACAAAAGTTGGTTACATATTGCCTATACGGTAGTAAGAAACACATGATGACTGAAATATTTAACAATTCTTCAAAGCCTTTTTATCGTTTTGGTGACATAATGATGCTTCCAAGAATAAACAGACTTAAATGGATAGACTTTATATGCAAAAGCTTTAAAGAAAACGGAAAACAAATTAAAGAGTCTGATGCTATTGTTATACCGCAATTAATGAAAGATCATTCCTGGTATGTTCAACAACTTGCACATTATACATGGAATTTAACCGAAAAAACAGCTACCAAAACAGAAATTAATACTGCATTGATGGAGTTAATTAATGCAAATTCTCCATTATATCAAAAAGAAATAGAAAGTATTAGCAATACACAGTTAAATTTATTGAAAGCTGTGCTTAAAGGCGAAAAACAATTTACAAGTACTGCTGTAATGCGTAATTATCAGTTAGGAACACCACGAAATGTAAGTAAGAATAAAACTATACTTATTAATAGTGATTTGATTCAGGAGATAGATGGTGTTTACGAATTTGTTGATCCTGCTTTTGAACTATGGTTCAGAAAACAGTATTTTAATCAATCTTATAACATTAATCAATGAGCAACATAGGCGGAATAATAAAGAGTATTCAAAATATAATGTGGCAGGATACCGGGCTGAATGGCGATGCACAACGTATTGAACAATTGGGTTGGATGCTATTCTTGAAAATATTTTCTGATAAGGATAAAGAATTAGAATTGTTAGACGATAAATACAAATCTCCTATTCCTGATAAATACCATTGGGTTAAAGAAAAAGGTAACTGGGCTGGCGATGATGAAGGAATGACCGGAGATGAACTTTTAGAATTTGTTGACCGGCAATTATTTCCTGCATTGCGAAATCTGGATTTAAGCACTGACAACCAACGTGCAGTAATTGTTCGTGAAGTTTTTGAAGGCAATAACAACTACATGAAAAGCGGAATTAACATCCGTAAAGTATTGAATAAACTGAATGAAATTGATTTTAATATTGCCAAAGACCGCCATGCTTTTGGTGAGTTGTACGAAACCATTTTAAAAGAATTGCAAAGTGCAGGTAAAAGTGGCGAATTTTACACACCCAGAGCAATAACACAATTCATAACAGATATTATTGATCCAAAATTAGGTGAGAAAATACTTGATCCTGCATGTGGAACCGGTGGTTATTTGACCTGTGCTATTGAGCATTTGAAAACACAAGCTAAAAATGTTGAGGATAGAAAAAGTATTGAGCAAAACATAATAGGTTGGGAATACAAACCATTACCATATTTATTAGCAACTACAAATCTAATTTTACACGATATTGAAGTGCCTAATATTACTTTTCGTGATTCGTTAGACCAGCCTTTAAGCAATTTTACCGAAAAACACCGTGTAAATGTAATTCTTGCAAATCCTCCTTTTGGTGGAATTGTAGCCAATAACAACGAAACTAATTTTCCGCAAACATTTCGCACAAAAGAAAGTGCCGATTTGTTTTTAATATTGATGATACACTTGTTGAAGCAGGGTGGAAGAGCCGGCATAGTATTACCCGATGGTAGTTTAACAGGTGAGGGTGTTAAACAACGTGTAAGGCAAAAACTATTGGAAGAATGTAATTTGCATACTATTATTCGTTTACCAAATTCTGTTTTCCAACCTTATGCCACAGTAGCAACGAACTTATTATTTTTTGAAAAAGGAAAAGCAACGAAAGATGTTTGGTATTATGAACACCGATTACCAGATGGACAAAAATCTTATAGTAAAACCAAAACCATTCAAGCGAAAGAGTTTGATCCTATTAAAAAATGGTGGAACAAAAGAGTAGAAAGCGACATTAGCTGGAAAGTTAACATTAATACTATTATTGAAAGAGGTTACGATTTAGATATTAAAAACCCAACAAAAAGAGAGGAAGAACAAGAATATGGAAGTGCAGAATTAGTGAAAATGCTTGAAAAATCTTTTGCCAAAAGTAACCAACTATTAAACCAGATTAAAGAAGCGGTAAAATGAGTTGGAAAAAAGTGAAATTAGGTGATATTTGTACTATTGAAAAAGGTGCTATTGGTATTCAGAAAGCTATCCCAGGTGAATATCCTATGGTTGTTACCGGTGAAGAAAGAAAATCGCACAA
>CAILUD010000106.1 GCA_903837285.1 uncultured Bacteroidota bacterium
ATTTCATTGCAAAAATACAAAAATAACAACTACTTCTTTTGATATAAAAGGACGATTAGGTTTTATTAACTTCAATTCAAAAATAAATTACCTTTGAAAAATAAAATTTTTAGGTATGACTTCATTGTTTATTACTTGGAACCCTTCTCCCGAAATGTTTAATATTGGCGGATTTGCTGTTCGTTGGTATGGTTTATTGTTTGCTGCAGGTTTCTTTTTTGGATACCTGATAATGCAAAAAATTTTTAAAAAGGAACAAATACCTGCAAAAGTATTAGACCGTTTAACAATTTACATGCTTTTAGGAACTGTGATAGGTGCTCGTTTAGGTCATTGTCTTTTTTATGAACCAGGGTATTATTTTGCACATCCCTGGGAAATATTAAATATCCGACAAGGTGGTTTGGCCAGTCATGGAGCGGCAATTGGAATATTGGGTGCTCTTGGTTTCTTTTCATATTTTCAAAAAAAGAGTTATTCCTGGATAGTTGATAGAATTGTAATTGTAGTTGCGCTTTCAGGATTTTTTATTCGTAGTGGTAATTTACTTAATTCTGAAATAGTTGGTTCGCCAACAAATGTTTCATGGGCGTTTATTTTTCCGCAAGTCGATTTAATTCCTCGTCATCCGGCTCAAATTTATGAGTTACTGGCATATTTAGCTATCTTTTTTCTTTTGTGGTGGCTGTTTTTTAAGAAAAATGCCGGCGAAAAACCATTTTTACTTACCGGTTTATTTATGGTTCTAGTTTTTGGATTTCGCTTTTTTGTGGAGTTTATTAAAGACATACAAGTTGATTCTGAAAAAACAATGACTTTAAATCTGGGACAAAGGTTAAGTATTCCTATTATTGTTGTCGGTATCATACTTATAGCGTTTTCGCTTAGAAAAGCAAAAAGTTAAATTTTCACTAAAGAGTGGGTTTTTATTGCATTTTATTTGGTTGTTTCGCTCAGATGGCTATTTTTGTTGTCTGAAGTAAAAAAATAATATATTTTGAAGTTATTAAACGCAATTCTTTTATTCGTAATATTCTTAACAAGTCAGGTTGCGTTTTCACAATCTTCACCAGGTATAATATCAGAGGTTCCAGATACAAATAGCGTTGGTCCTGAGGGCGATGACGAGCTTGATCCAATAAATGTAATTAGTACCACAAACGAATATTTTAAAATTATTAAAGACAATAATTTTGATGTGCCTGCTGCCGATCAGTATTTTTTCTGGGATACTTTAGATATTCATCCTTATCAGTCAAAGATGAATAAATATACCGAATCGAAGGTTTTAAATCTTATTGATAATAATTCGCTTTTTGCAATGCCATTAAAAAAACCAATCAATTCAGTTTTTGGCTGGAGAAAATGGAAATATCATTATGGTATTGATTTAGGATTGAATACTGGCGATTCAATAGTATCTGCATTTGATGGAATGGTGCGTGTTGTAAGAAAAAGTAAATCTTATGGAAATGTAGTTGTTGTAAGGCACAATAATGGACTTGAAACTCTTTATGCTCATCTTTCTAAAGCATTGGTTACTGCAAATCAGGAAATTAAAGCCGGAGAGTTAATTGCATTAGGTGGAAACACAGGACACTCCACCGGACCACATTTGCATTTTGAAATTAGATATTTAGGCGGACCAATAAACCCAAGCGAAGTAATAGATTTTAATAATTGTACTTTAGTAAGCGATACTTTATTAATAGATCGTTGTCGGTTTGAATATTTAGACGACGTTCAAAAAGCACGTTACTATGTTGTTAGAAAAGGAGATTCGCTTGGAAGAATAGCTCAACGAAACGGAACAACAATTTCACGTCTTTGTAAATTAAACGGAATAACACGAAAAACCACTTTACGAATTGGTCGCCGTTTGAGATATACATAATTTAACTTTTGTTAAACAATGAATTTTTTCTGCAAACGTTTTAAATTAACTTTGTAGCAAAATTGTGCATTTATGGATGAGTTAAATTCAACTGGCGCACCACGCAAAAAAATGGATCTTATTTATTTTATTGTAATACTTGTATTGCTTATTTCTAATGGCTTTTTTGCATATAAGTTTTATACAATGCGTAAAGAAAAGGTTTATGTTGAAGTAGAACTTCAAGATACCAATAACGAGAAAGCTAGTTTAGAGACTGAATTTAATGACATGCTGGCGCAATATGATGCTTTAAAAACTGATAACACTCAAATTTCTGGTCAG
>CAILUD010000107.1 GCA_903837285.1 uncultured Bacteroidota bacterium
CATGAAGATTTTACCGGGCAATACGGAAAATTCTGGGGAGCATATCAAAATGCACAATGGTATAAAGATGACGTTGCACGTAATGAAGAAAATGCAAAGAAATTTGGATTTACAAAAGTTTCGGAGCTAAAATTATTTGTTGATAAAACCATTAAACAATATGTAAATAATGGAGGCTTTCTTTTTGCGATGTGCTCGGCAACCGATTCATACGACATTGCTTTAGCAGCAGAAGGAACTGATATTTGCGATTCCCCTTTTGATGGGGACCCAATGAATGCAAACGCACAACAAAAACTAGATTACGAAAGAACTTTTGCATTTAAAGATTTTATAATCAGTAAAAATCCTTACGAGTACGAATTTTCAAATATTGATGTATCGACAACCAGAAAAGTAGCAAAAGAAGATGATTATTTTACCTTATTTGATTTTTCTGCAAAATGGGATCCAGTTCCATCAATGCTTTGTCAGAATCACGAAAATATGATTAAGGGCTTTATGGGACAAACTACAGCTTTTAATAAAGATGTAATTAAATCAAGTGTTTTAATAATGGGAGAAAACAAATCGGCTAATGAAGCCAGATATGTTCACGGAGAATTAGGTAAAGGTACATGGACATTTTACGGAGGCCATGACCCAGAAGATTTTCAGCACTTTGTATACGACCCAGCTACAAATCTTGATTTACACCCAAATTCACCAGGATACAGATTGATTCTTAACAATGTGCTATTTCCAGCTGCTAAAAAGAAGAAGTTAAAAACTTAAGTTAATCGCCTTGCCATTAATATGTTATTTTTCATCCGTTGAATCAGCGTTAATCTGCGTCTATTATAACAACTCCAAGTATTTTTTTTGCGTAATCCGCTAAATCCGTCTTATCGGCGTTGCCATTAAAACTTATTTTAAAGTATATCTAGCAACTCCTTTAAATTATAAATCTCAAAATTTGGTGTGCACTCTGTTTTAATTTTTTGCGGATTAAAAAATACCTGATCAATATTGCAATTTCTTGCTCCCTCAATATCGGCTTTTACATCATCACCTATCATAAGACAATTTTCTGGTTTGACTTGTAATTCGGAAAGCACATAATTGAAAAATATTTTAGAGGGTTTCATTTTTCCTGCTTCTTCGCTGGTAAAAACTCTTTCGAAATATTGCTCTAAATTACATTGCTTTACTTTTATATGCTGAACTTCTTTAAAGCCATTTGTTAGTATATATTGTTTGTATTTATCATTTAATAAAGCAAGAGTTTCAATAGTATTGGGATATAGTTTAGTTTTTAGTGGACTTTGTTCTACATAAATATCTCCTAATTTATGTGCCAATTCCATGTCATCACAATTATATTGAAACAAAGTTTTATGAAATCTAGTCCATCTTAATATGTCTTTTGTTATAACTCCTTGTCTGTATTTCTCCCATAAATCATTATTAATTTCATGGTATGCTCTCGAAAATGTGTAAAAATCACCAAAATACACCTTTAGTCCAAATTTATCATACATTTCTTTTAATACTTCGGCAGTATTAGCTTCAAAATCCCATAAGGTTCTATC
>CAILUD010000108.1 GCA_903837285.1 uncultured Bacteroidota bacterium
ATTCATTTAATGTTATCAATCATCAATTAACAAATAATAAAATAAAGAGAAATACAAATAAAACTGTATCAAGTTCAGACTCAATTCAAATAATATTAAATAACAAAATCATAATTACACCAAGAACATACGAAAAAGGAGAAGATGGAGAAATAGAAGCAGAAATACTGACAAACTCAAATGGTGAAGTGACTAAAATAATAATTACTAAATCAATAAGTAAAGACATGGACAAAGAAGTAATTAGGGTTATATTAAAGTATTTTCCATTAATGAAAAATTGGAAAGGACTTGTCTATTTTTCTTATGCTCTGCTATAATGCCAGGCCATAACACCACCTACCACAACACCGTGCAGTAATGGGCAACTTGACAAGGTTAACAAAGAACAATTTCTTCAGCGGTTTGACAACCACTGCAATAAATTGCACGGTGTTGGGTAGCTTCAACCGTTATAGGCAACCGTAAAAAGAACTACACATAGCAAATAGTTAGGTAATATTAATTAATGACATGAAATATTTAGGAATTTTAATAATAAGTTTTATTCAATTGACTTGTATTGGACAATCCACTTCATCAAGACTGATTGGTACGTGGAAAATCGAGAAAGTAGTTAATAATTCTAGTTCTAGTGTGAATTGCGAAGGAGTTACTGGTTTTAAATTGACATTTAATTCTGACAGTACTTATACTTTTGATGCAGGATCAGGGTATATAACTGCTGGTAAATGGAAGATTGAAGGAAATAAAATAAATTTTTATAATAACAAACTTTTAGATCCAAGTAAAGGAAGCGTTGGTGACCACGCTTATACTTATAAAATTCGTTCTGATGGAATATTGGTAATTGATGAGTATATGTGTAGCGAATTAGGTGGCAAAACCTTTTATAAGAAAATATAAACATTACCTAACACTATGTTGAAATTATGCGGGCGGACAAATGCAGCTTGACAATGTTAACAATTAATACAATAATTAACGGTTTGACACATCCTGCAAGAAAATGCCCGCCAAATCCAACTGTTAGCAATAATTTATAAACAATGAAACAGATATTAACAATTTCTCTACTCCTTTTAAGTAACATTATTTTAGCTCAAACATTACAAGCCAAAATTGACACTAAGGGAAAAATAATTGAAGGACTTTGCAATCAAAATGAGTACTACCATTTAATGAACGGAATGGGAAATCAACAAGAGGCTGCATGTCCTATTTCAAATGAAGAAATTTATGATAAATTATTAGAATTGACGATTCTAAAAGAGAACCCCAAATTCAAAGGTGAAGAAATAATCAATGTAGACATAAACTGTAAAGGAGAAGTGGTAAATGTTGACTCTGAATTCAAAGATGAAGAATTAAACAAACAAATAAAAAACTTGTTTTTAAAACTAGGCAATTATAACCCAGGTCAAATGGAAGGGAAAAACGTTGACTGTTCAATTTTGTACTCGATTAAAATTAAAAACGGAACATTGACTCTGAACAATAACCGTTGGAAAAAATAAACTATTGCTAACAGCACTAGAAAATAGCCCGACAAAAACAGACAATGAATTTGCAAGCCAACTTGAAGAAACTAAAAACTAATTATAACAACAACTATAAAAATAACGGCAGCCTATAACACTATGTTGGCATTTAGCAGGCTGTTATGGGCAACTTGACACAGAAAACAAAAGTCAAACCTTTTAACGATTTGACACCAATTGCAAGCAATTGCCTGCCAAATCCAACATGCCACCGTTAGCGTCCATTTGCATAGAATGTCTGCAATACATAGCATTTTTTTCAAGACAAAAATTAAGAATATGAAAGGTG
>CAILUD010000109.1 GCA_903837285.1 uncultured Bacteroidota bacterium
AGCAGATGATTTTAAAGCTCAAATGGATTTATGGATACAAACTTTTAAAATGGCTAAAACTGATTCTGAACATGAAAAGATTATTATTCCTGGAGAACCTGAAAGAGAATGGGAAAGCATTAGAATGAAAGAGGGCATTCCAGTGTTGGATAAAGTTGTGGACGATTTGAATCAGATAGCTGATGAATTAAAAATTAATTATTTAAAATAAAAACTGCCAATTATTAATTGGCAGTAATGATGAACTAAATAATAATTAAATATATGACTATTTTAATTTCTGGTCATAACACTTTTTACTTCCTCTATTGTGAGGCTAGGAGGAAAAATGTTTCTGTTTAATTTTTCAACAACTAATTTAGCCAGGGAAAAAGCCTCTTCCTGAGTTCTAAAGTTTACGTTTCCATCTAATGCTGGTACAATAGTTTGATGTATTATAATTTTGTTATTTTTTATAATATCATAACTCCAGCTACTATCTTTGTTTTTAAAAGTATTTATTTTGTAATTCGCTTTTTGAGTAATATTAATTTCATCTTTGCAAGATTCTTTTATATTTTCCTTACATGATATGAAAGAAAATAGAAATATATTTAAAATAGAAAATATTAATTTTCTGTTATTGAATTTCACCATTATAAAATAATAAATTTTCCTGTTTTAGAGTATGAATTGTTTTGAATAGAATAAAAATAAGTTCCTTTATTTTTTATGTTTATCTCGTTTATAGAGTTACTGCAGGTTTTAATATTCATTTTTTCGACTCCATTTATAGTAAAAATTTTAATAGTTAAACTTTCATTATTTCTGGAGTTAAGAATTAATTGGTTAAATTCACGATTAAAATGAATTTTTAAATCATTAATTAGATAGTTTTCAGATATAGAATAAGTTGCAGGAGTGAATTCCCATAAATCACTTAAATATTGCTGAGAACTACTATATCCTAATCCAATGAAAACTTTTCCATTTATAGTAAATCCAAAACCAGCTGATCTATTTGTATTTCCTACATCTGGTAAAGATGACCATATTTCGTTTATGGGATTATATTGCCAAAAATCATTTTCATAAGTATAATTTATTCCAATTTGACCTGTGCCTATATATCCATAAGTATTGGTTGCAAAACTAACTGCATTATACCTAGATGCTCCCGGAAAATTTGGTTTAGAAGTCCATGTACCTATAATAGGATTGTATTCGTAAAAGTCATTAAAATAAGAACCGTTACCATTATCTGAGCCTAAACCAGCAAAACCAACACCATTAATAGAAAAAGAGCTAACACCATATCTTCCTATTGAACTAAAACTTGGTTTTTGAACCCAAGTGTCATTTGTAGAACTATATTCCCAAAAATCATTTAAAAAAGGAGGACCACCTATACTTCCCATTCCAATATAACCTTTATTACCAATAGAAAAAGCATAAGAACCATATCTTGCAACACCGGGGAAATCATTTTTTTGTGTCCATCCATTTGTTTGAGGATTGTAAGTCCATACATCTTTTTTACAGACTCCATTATAACCAGTACATATATACCCTAAATCATTAATTGTAAATGCAACTGCATAAAATCGCAATCCTCCTCCAAAATTTGCTTTTTGAGTCCAAATACCCTCTTCATTATATTCCCAAAAATCATTTATATAAATACCACCAGATATTTGTCCCCCTCCAATATAACCAGAATTTCCTATTGAAAATGAAAAAGATGAAAATCTACCATTTGCTGGTAAGTCAGATTTCTGAACCCACGTCTGACTATATAAATTGTAATTTAAAGCAATTAGTACAAAAAATATTTTGATTTTCATTTTGTATTTATTTATTTATTAAATATAGATTGTGAAAAATCAAAAATGTTACAGA
>CAILUD010000110.1 GCA_903837285.1 uncultured Bacteroidota bacterium
CAGAACGTTTTGTTTTGCGTCATCAGATCTTACAATAAATAATTTGCAATAAGCAATTGCAGAAGATTCAAAAGGATCTTTTGGATCTAAGTCGTCAAATACCCAGCTATTGCAATATGTTGAAGCAACAATGCAAGTGTCTATCCCTGCAAAAAGTTTTGACATACTGCTGAGTTTATACCATAATGGCATTCCATCCCAGTATAATCTTAATTTTTCGTTTGGAATAGAGCTAATATTATTCTTAATTCTGTCTTCTAGTTCGGCAAGAAGAATTTTATAGTAATCAACAGCATATTGGGTGCCACGCATTATAACAATAGGTCCCATATGAATTGCTGAATCGAAAAAGTTAATGGGAGAGGGCTTATGTTTTGCTGTTTCTAAAACTTTACGCCATAAAACACATCCTTCATGAGATAAACGTACAGTTTCGCGGAATTTTTCTAAATCGAATTTTTGTGTTGCAACTTTTTCTAATTCGGGAACTAAATCTTTAAATTGATTTGAAATGCCGTTTATTATGCTCGGTGTTAATTCATTTATCCAAAGTGGAGTGTTTACTCCAAATATTGGAACGTTAAAATGTTTTGCATAGTACATAAACCAATCACCAACTTCGTGGCACTGATTAGTGTTATAAACTAAAATATCGGGTTTTGGTACTGATTTAAATCCACTTTTTTGAAGCGGTGTTTCATTTTGTAAGAATGCACCAATGTCAGCTGTTAAGTATGAGCAAATGTCAGGAGAATATCCGTGAGCAACTGCAGTTGGAATATATTTGTCTGCTAATTTTGAAGCTCCTAACATTGCACCATGATTTTCTGGAAAGTAAACTTCAAACCCCATAGAATATAAAAGCTCTGCAGGTCCAACGCTTGTACACCATGCAATTTTTTTATTTCCGGTTTCAGCAGCAATTCTTAGACGCAAAAAATAATCGTCCATTGTTTTCCGTAAAGCATTTACGGATTGTAATTTTGCTACCTCTTTAATTTCTGAACTCATGCTTTAATTGCTTTTTTTAAATTTAACAATTTTTCCACTCAGCTTTTCTTTTTTCCATGAAAGAATTAATTCCTTCATTGGCATCATTAGTTTCCATTAAGTCTTTTACAAAAAGATTGTGAAATACTGGAAGATTTTTTAACATAAAATAGTCAAATGATGCTCTTGCTGCTTTAGTAGCGTAGCGTAATGATATTGCAGATTTAGGGCATATGTTTTTTGTTATCCATGCCTCAACTTCACGTTCTAAAGTTTCTTTATCTTCGAAAACTTCATTTAGTAGTCCAATGTTTTTAGCTTCTTCAGCATTTATAATCTTTCCAATAATTAATAATTCTTCAGCTCTTGCATTTCCAATTTTTAAAGGAAGCATAATTGAAGCTGGAGGTGCAAAAACACCGAGCACAATTTCTGGCTGACCAAGTTTTGCAGTTTTATCTGCAAAAAGAAAATTACACATTAATGGTAATTCAAGTCCACCACCTAAGCATTGGCCTGAAATTTTTGCCATTGTTGGAATATGCAAATCAAGAAGAGTGAAGAATATTTTATGAAATGTTGTTAGCATTTCATCTGCTTTTTCTTTAGTGTGTTCTTCAACACTGGCACCGAATGAAAAGTTTTTTCCTGCTCCTTCAAAAGTAATAAGTTTAATGTTGTTATTTGTTTTGAAAGATTGAAGTAAAGGAATTAACTCGTTCATCATTATATTGTCAAGAACATTGCCCTTACCATCATCAAGAATAATTCTTGCTACTGAATTATCGTGAGTATATTCAACTTTTATTTTTTGCATTTCTTAAGAATTACTAATTTAACAAAATGAAATGTTATATTATTACTTAGTCTTTTTTATAATTTGGAGATGTTACTTTAATTAATTCGTCGTTCCATTCGTGACCTTTTGCAAGCATTTGACGAAGTTTAACAAAGTCTACTTCGCGGTTATCTTTTGGTCCTTCATTGAAAGCGCGGAAACCAGCTTTACCTTCGGTCATCATATTTAAGGCTAACCAATCTCTGTGACCCTCTTTATTTATATCCCATAAATTTAATTTATGAATACGAAGTGTGTTTATTGTTTTGCTTAAACAGTTTGGCATTGTATAAAGCAATTTGGTGCAATATTTATCAACTGCTTCATCTAAGGCTGTTAAATCAACAGTACCAGATTTCATTATTTCTTTGCCTTTTGCTAGTTCTGCACCTGTTTTTGATTTTCCATATACAAATTGTCCTTTATCATCAACCCATTTATCAACTACTACCATTGGATTTGCAATATATTCTCCATTTACTTTTAGAGCAGGAACTACTTCGGTAAGTAATCCAAATCTTAAAGCTTCATGAGCTGACCAAGGTTCGCAAACTGTGCATGAGAACATCGCATTTTCAATACCAACAAAAAGTGGTAAAAAGTCAGTAGCACCACCAATAGGAGCACTTCCATGTTTTGGTCCGGCTTGGCCAAAACGAGCTAAATCTGAAGCAATTGAAAAATCGCAAGCCATTCCGATTTCCTGGCCACCGCCGATTCTCATTCCGTTTACGCGACAAATAACAGGTTTATCGTGCATCAAAATTGATGAAACCATATCATTGAATATTCGCATGTATTGTTTATATTCCTGTGGATTACCAGCATAATATTCTGCATATTCTTTAGTATTACCACCTGTACAGAAAGCTTTGTCGCCAACACCAGTGAAAACAACAGCTACAATACTACGGTCGTTTGAAGATTCGCGCATAGCAAGAATTACTTCTTTTACAGCACTCGTTGTATAAGAATTGTATTGAGAAGGATTGTTAAGGAATATCCATGCATTAAATAACCCTTCAATTATATTTCCTTGGTTATCTTTCGCTGGACGTTTTTCGTAAATGATTTCTTTGTACGTTGTTTCTACTAAATTGTGGCTTGATAATCCTGACATAATTATTTATTTTTAAGTTGTTATTATTTTATTTATTATGATTGAAAAGTCAGTCTGAGGTTCTCGAAGACTGACAAACCAATTATAAAGTCATCCTTCGAGTGCCTCAGGATGATTTTATTTAAAATCTGGAACTAATACTGAACGTTTTTTGTATTTGTGTTCGAGAGTATTTTTAAATACTTCATTTATTTGTGACATCGGAAATATTTCAACAAAATCATGAATTTTTAATTTGCCGGAAGCAATTAATTCAACTACTTCTGGGTATAATTCAGGTTTACAACCCCATGTTCCGATAACTTTTGCATCGAATGCCATTAAGTTGCTTAGTCGAACTTCTGGTTTATCCATTGTAAATCCAACAATTGACAATGTAGATGTATAAGTAATTAAATTATATCCAAGTTCCTGACCAGCTTTAGTTCCAGAAACTTCGAAAATTTTCCAGCCGTATCGTGAAACTCCAAGGTTTTTTGTTATTTCTCTTATTTGTTCTTTTACAGCTTTAATATCTAATCCTTTTACATTTAGTGTAGCATCTATTCCATTTGCTTTAGCAGAATTTAATTTATCATCATCAATATCTAATGCTAAAACTTTTGCACCCATGATTTTTGCAATTAGAGCTGCATAAACTCCTACGCCACCAATGCCAATAACAATAGCTAAATCGCCACTTTCAAGTTCCGATTTTTTAATAACCTGATATGGAGTTGAAATAGCATCTGCAATTACTGCAAGTTGTTCTAAAGTGTAGCTTTCTAAAATATTTTCAGGAACAGGGCATAAATATTTTGAAGGAACTTTAATGTGTGAAGCAAATCCACCATTGAAATCGTTACCTGGCATAAGTTGTTTTTGACACATATTACTACGACCTTTTTTGCAAAGTTCGCATTCACCACATGGTAAAACCGCTGGAATTATTACTTTTTTGCCAATCCACTGTGATGGTCCGGCAATTACTTCACCAGAAATTTCATGACCTAATGTTAGGGGTAATTCTTTTTTTGTTTTAACACCAAAATGCCAAAAACTTAAATCGGTATGACAAACGCCGCAACCGGCAACTTTTATCAAAGCTTCACCTTCGGCTAATTCGGGAAAAGCACTTTCAACTAATTTGAAATCAGCTTTTAGTTCTGTCATTTGCCAGGAATACATTTTTCCTTCCATAGTATAATTTGTTATTTGTGTTAAATGTTATTGTTTATTCAAATCTGAAAGTGTCCTTCTTCTTATAATTATTCACGCCATTTTTATGGCCAATTGCATTAACTAAATTTGTAAATGTTAAATTTAGTGGTGTTCGTATATAATGTTTTCTACCATATTCTACTATTTTACCATTCATGTAATCAATTTCAGTTTCTTTGTTATTTATTAGATCGACTGCAAGCGAAGGCATATGATTACCGGCTGCCATTAAATATCGAATACAAAGTTTTACGAAATTTTCTGGTAATTTAATTTCTTCTGCTTTAGCTACTTCAACAGCTTCGTATAAAATTTGTTCAACTATTTCAAGAGTGTCAGGATGACTCATAGCTTCTTTCATTGTTAAGCGAGAAATTGCGCAAAGTGGACTTAGTGCAGCATTTAAAATAGTTTTTTCCCATATTTTGTCAGCAATAATAAACGAATCTGCCATTCTTGTTTCAAGATTTACACTTGTTAAAGTCTCTGCAATCCATTGAGCCATCTCTTTTTGAGAATCGTCAATAGACCCAACAAAATTTGGTGGATTAAAGAAGTTTATATTAACTACATTGGGAGCTTGTAAATTTCCTGCGAAATTAACTACCATTCTAAAGATTTTAGAATCACTGAAATGGTTTACATATTTTTTTCTAATGTCAATTCCATTTTGAGCACTAAGTAAATAAAGATCTTTCTTTCCGCTTTTGTCAAGTTCGTCTAAAATAGTGTCAACATGATATGCTTTTACTGCACTAATTAATAAATCGAAATCATGTTCCATTAATTCTGAAATAGAATTATACACGTGCTTGAAGTATGATTTTTTTTCAACTTTGCCGCATAACTCAATGCCATGTGATCTTATTAAGCTTAGCTTTTCACGGTCAAGATCTGTTATTGCTACTTCACAACCAGCTTCGTTAAAATGAACTGCCAGTGTTTCCCCAATTGGTCCCAGTCCAATTATCCCAATTTTAGAAAGTTGTTTTTTCATTCTTTGTATTGTTTTTATTTTAAATATTATAGCAAGTTGTTATTATAGAATTATTCTTGCATCAACAGCACAGACTCTATCTTCGAAAGCAAATACAGGGTTTATATCGAGCTCCTTTATTTCAGGGTTATCAGAAACTAGTTTTGAAACTCTTTGAATTAACTCGATTAATAATTTCTTGTTAACCCCTTTATTTCCTCTATATCCATCAATTAGTTTTACTGCTTTTATTGTTTCAACCATTTCTTGAGCTTCTACGTCAGATATTGGTGCGATATTAAACTTTACATCTTTAAATATTTCAACAAAAACACCACCCATTCCAAACATAATCAAATGGCCTAATCCTTCTTCTTTTTTTGCTCCAATAATTAATTCTAATCCTTTTGGTTGTTGCTTTTGAATAAAAAATTTCAGGTCGTCAATTTTTAATTTTTCCTGCATTTCTTTCACAGTTTGTATAACCTGATCTTCATTTGCAATATTTAATGCAACACCTCCAACATCACTTTTATGAATCACTTTTTCAGAATCGGCTTTTATAACAACTGGAAAACCAATTTTTGTTGCTGCTTCAACTGCTTCTTCTGCTTTGCTTGCATTTCTCCATTCTGATACAGGAATAGAATATGCTCCAAGAATTGAATAAACTTCATTTGCAGTTAAAACTTCACGTTTAGCAGCTTTTGCCTTTTCAATTATAATTTTTGAAATATTTTTATCTGAATCAATAAACTGTTTAATTTCACCTTTTTTTCTGGATCTGATATCATTATATCTTACCATTGCAGCAAGTGCTTTTGCAGCAGTTTCGGCAAAGTCGAAACATGGAATGGAGCCATCTTTTAATATTTTTGAAGTTGCATGCCATTTTTGTTTGTCTGTCATGTAATTGCAAACAATTGGTTTTTTTGTATTTTTTGCAGCTTCTGCAAATTCTCTGGCAACGCTTTCGCAGTCTACAAATGGAGGTGTAACAAAGTTTACATATATGTTATCAACATTTTCTTCGTTCATCATTACTTCAAATGCTGATTTGAAATGCGATGCACCTGCTGTTGCAACAACGTCCAAAGGATTATT
Source organism: uncultured Bacteroidota bacterium (assembly GCA_903837285.1). Classification (GTDB taxonomy): domain Bacteria; phylum Bacteroidota; class Bacteroidia; order Bacteroidales; family GWA2-32-17; genus GWA2-32-17. The sequence continues at coordinate 6,229 of CAILUD010000110.1, forward strand.
TATTGAAGCAGATTCGAGCATTGTAGTTTTTAAAATTGCTTTTGCTTTTTCTGAAAGTGGTGGTACCTCTAATCCGTTGCTTACCAATTCATCAATAGCAATTACAGAAGGGCCGCCGGTATTTGTTATAATTCCAACTCTTTTTCCATGAGGGATAGGTTGGTATGCAAATGCTACTGCAGCGTTACATAAATCTTCTAAATTTGTAAATGAAAGAATTCCAACTTTTTTGAAAATAACTTCCATTGAAATACTTCCTGCTAAACCGCCAATATGTGAACGTGAAGCTTCGGCACCTTTGTCGGTGCGTCCTGCAGTCATTGCCAAAATTGGCTTTTTAGCAGAAACTTCAAGAGCAATATCCATGAATTCTTTTGGATCTGTTAAACTCTCAACATAAAGCACAATAGCACGAGTATTTTCATCATTTCCATAATGACGAATAACTTCAGGAATTGATACATCAGACGCATTGCCGTTTGAAGTGTACATTCTCATTCCAATTCCCCAATCGTAGAAGGCCTGCATAATAACTGCTCCAACTCCGCCACTTTGAGCTACAACAGAAATATAGCCTTCTTCAGGAAATGTAAAGGTAAAATTGCAATATGCTTTATATTTTGGATCCGAATTGATAGTTCCCTGACAATTTGGTCCAATTATTCTGATTCCATATTTTTTGGCACGAGCAAGAAAATCATCTTCAAGAGCTTGACCTTCTGCACCCATTTCTTTGAAACCTGCTGTATTTATAATAATAGCTTTTACACCTTTTTTTCCGCAATTTTCAACTTCCTCGGGAACAAATGGTGGTGGAATTACAATATGTGCTAATTCAACTTCGCCAGGTACATCAATTATTGAAGGGTATGCTTTTAGTCCTCTTATTTCATCTACTTTTGGATTTATAGGATAAATAGGTCCGGTAAAACCGTAATGTAAAAGATTTTTAATTATTACATTTCCTATTGAAAGTTCTTTAGTAGAAGCACCAATTAATGCAATAGATTTAGGTTCGAAAAAAGCATTTAAGTTATTCATAAACTTTCAAAATTAAAAATACTAACTTTTAAAAAGTATAACATCTATCATTTTTTTTAAATTTATTTTTTTGAGGTTAATTTTATATGCCTAAAACCACCCCATATTGCAGCTCCAAGTGCACCTGCGTATACTGCATCAGGATTGGCAGTAATAGTTAAATTTAGTTTGCCTAGTTCTGCAAGCTCATTTATAGCCTGAACCATTCCAATATTCATTGCCATTCCGCCTGTCAGGGTAACAGGTGATTCAGCTCTTACTGATGTCAATAATTTAACTACTTTATTTGCAATTGAAAGATGAATGCCTTTTATAATATCAGGTGTTGAGATTCCTCTTGAAACCATATTAATAACATCTGTTTCTGCTAATACTGCGCATATTCCTGAAGGCAATTCAGGTTTTGTAGATTTTAGTGATGTTTCACCAACTTCTTCAATGGCTAGACCTAAATATCTTGAAATATTCTCGATAAATTGTCCTGACCCTGAAGCACATTGCCCTGTCATTTTATAATCTATTACTTTGCCGAAATCGTCAACTTTAATAGCTCTAACATATAAAGCGCCTAAGTCAACTACTGTTTTTGAACCGGGTGAATAATAAATTCCTCCACGTGCATGGGTTGTCATACTGTAAAAATGACCTCGTTTTCTTGAAAGCATTTCACCTTCACCTGTTGATGCGATGTAGGCAATGTCTTTTATAGTAAGGTTGTGTTTAGCTAGAAGTTGGTCGATTAGTGAATTAGCAACCATTTCGGGATTACGTTTTCTTATTTTTTCTGAATCTTTATCAATGATAACAGGATTTTCTGAATAGTTCAATAGCACGATTTTAATATTACTGCTTCCAACGTCAACTCCAATTGTGTATAATTTGTTATCCATCTTTAAAATTATTTTTAATCTTTATAACTTCTACGTGCAAACATTGCACCGCCCAATGCTCCCATAAAAATAGAGTCGGTGTGAATATTTATTTTAAGGTCGTCACCATAATTTTTTCTTACAAGTTCTGTAACATATTTTAATACAGCCTGATTTCTGGCTACACCTCCGGTAAACGTGAATTCATTTCTAACTCCTCCTGAACGGGCAAGAAGAGACATCGCCCTCATAACAATAGATTTATGCAAGCCTGCAAGAATATCTGCTCGTTCTTCTCCAACATTTAATAATTCTCTTATTTCTGCTGCTGCAAAAACAGTGCATGTTGAGCAAATTGTTACCTCTTTTTTAGCTTCAGATGCAAGTGGTCCTAATTCATTAAGTGAAATGTTAAATTCATCAGCAATATAGCCTAAATATCTTCCGCAACCGGCAGCACATCTATCATTCATGTGAAAACTTGTAACTAAACCATGGCTGTCAACCTGAATTGCTTTGGTATCCTGACCACCAATATCCAGAACGGTTTTTGTTTTAGGAAAAATTGCATGTGCTCCAAAAGCATGACACAGAATTTCGGATTTTATAGATTTTTCAGGAAATGGTAAAAGTGCACGACCATAACCAGTACCTACCATATTTGCGATATGAATATCCATATTTGCAATAAAAGTTATGTGCTCTTTTATTGATTCGTGTACTTGCTTATGATTTCCTTTTAAAATATTCATCTCAATATCAAACTGAATGTTTGAAACTTCTGGATTAGTGTTTTCAAGATATGAATATTTTTCATTAAGAACTTCAAGTGCTTCATAAATCAGCTCTTTAAAATCAAATTCAGTTAACTCATTTTCAACGGGTGTTATACTTTTATCGTAAATCAACATCATTGGCTCAAAATATTCTTTGCCAAGCTTTACAATTTCTTTATTGTAGCGTTCACTTACTATATCGCGAAAAAACTGATTTTTGTTTCCAAGATTTGCGAAAATAAATTCTTGTTTTATTTCGGGACCAATTTTATTGAATATTGTTTTAACAAAATTACCTATTATTGCCTTTTTTTCGCTCTCATATGTAGAATTTATCGATTCGTCAAACTGAACAATAAGCTTATCTAGCCTGCGTTTAAATTGTAAATACTGAAATACAGATTCAATATCCTCAATATATTTTTTAAATTCGGGTTTACTCTTTATTTCTTCATCTAACTTCATTTTGAGTATTGAAAAACGGGCATTGTAAATTGCTTCTAACCGAGCGATTTCTGTTGCAACCATATAATTTGCTCTGGTATTTGTTATTCCTCTTCCAATGATTTCATCCTGCTCGTTAATAATAACAGCCTTTGAAGTAGTTGAACCCAGATCGATACCTAAAAAATATTTTTTCATTAATGATTTATTTTTCTTTAATTAATAGGTTGTTTTTGTGTTAATCTAAAATTAATTTACGTTGTTCTAACATTTGGAAGAATGATTCAAGACGATTTTTAATATTTGCATATGAAAAATATCTAGGGTCAACTAAATCAGATTCAATAAAACCTACAGGAATTTCAAGTCGAAGTTCTAATTGTTGCATTATCATTAACTGACCAGCCGAGAATGAATTACAACTTTTAATTGAATTAACTAAAAATCCATCTGCATGATAATCGGTAATACATTTACTCAAAAGTTCTACACGTTGTTCAAGATTTAGGTTTGTGTAACAATTCATACAGTAATCAGCTAGACTTTCTAATGGTTTATCTGGATTTACACGAAATCCCATATCGTAAACACCACCTACTTTTGTATATGAAGATGCTACAATTACGGCACCCATATCATAAAATAATTTCCAGAATTCGCGAAAGTGTGTCCAGTTTGGCGGACCCTCAACAACTAAACGGAAACGTTCTTTTTCCATTTCGCCTTCTGGTGTAATTGGGCCTAATCCTTTATGAACTCTGTCCATAATTTCTTTGTATAACTCATTGTAATAATCAATAGCTTCAGGTGTTCCTCTGAAACCGTTATTTATTGGTCCAATGTAATACACACCTGCAAAATAGGCATCAATAGGTGAAGGTCGATTTTTAGTAGTGTCAAATATTTTGATTATTGTTTCTTCTACTTTTGAAGAATTTGCAAGTATTTTCTTTAATTTTTCTTCGTCATATTTATTCCCCGAAACCTGTTCCATTTTAGGTATAACTTCTTCTTTGAGCTGTTTTACCATATATTTTGTCATTTCTGGTGTAATTTTATGACCTTCCTGATATGGAGTATGAAGTAATGCAACAGGCACATTTGGGTATAAGCGTTTTAATGTCTCGAACCATTTCATAAACGTAAAACAGCCGGTATAGCTTAATAACAAAAGATCTGGTGCGGGAATTTTCTCTCCTGATGGACCAATGTTACCGTTAATCATCATGCCAACATCGCATTTAACATAAGTGCAAACATCTTCGGAATGACCCAATTTTTCTGCATCAAGAATGAATCCTTCAGATTTTTTTCGCATTCCTGATTGAAGTGCATTAATTTCGGGATAAACAGGAAGCATATCGAATGCAAGAATAAGCTCGGAAATATTTCCAGGAACAAAAGTATAAACAACTTTTTTACCGGTTTCTTTAGCATTTCCCAACTCCTTTAATAATCCGGCAATCATCTCTTTTTGGATGATCATGCTCTTTTCTTTGCTAACAGATTTTGACATATTATTTGTTAATATTTTCTATTTATATTATTATTTTGTCAAGCCCAGAGTTTAATGGAGTCTGAAAATGTTCCAACCTGTTCTTTAATAACCTTAAACTGACCTGTATTCTCGCTGTACAAAAAGCTTATATAACGAACGTTGTTATCGTCGCAGGCTTTTTGCAAAATTGGATGATCTAATAGGGCAGGGTCGCAGAAACTTGGTGCTGCAAAAATAATTCCGTCAACTTTTCTTTCTTTTAATTGGTTTAGTAAACGCAGTTCTTTAGGATTGTCAACATCATAAACTGAAGAAGAAAATGTACTTTGCTCTAAATATGCTCTTACAATAGAATCTAAAGGAGAATATTTTGTTGTATTCATATCACCTTTTATCCATCTTGAGCCAAGCAAAAAATCGTCTTCAATAATATAACACCCTGCAAGTTCAATTGTTTTTATTAAGCTTAGTGGGGGTTGTTCGCAGAATGCACCTATTACAATAACCCTTATTTTATCAAGAGGTTCACCGTTTTCGACTTTTAAAAGTTTTATAACTTCTTCTAAAATTTCATTGTGTTCTTCTACGGGAATTACAAAACCTGCACGAACAATACTATAAACATCGGCAGCAGTAATTCTCCATGGAAACTCCGAGCGAATATTGTAAATTTCTTCAGTTAATTTTCTGTTTTTATTAAATAGTTCAATAGATTTTTGAAGACTCTCATCTGTAATTTCAATATTATTAATTTTCTTAATCTCATTTAATATATGTTGAAGCTCTGATTTATAAAATTCGCCTCCAACTTCAGGTAAAAAGTTTTGAGGAAAGTCTAAATATTTTACAAATTTACCTTTTCCAAAAAGCTGAAACATGCCTGATAAATTTCTAATTACGTCACAAATAGACGGAAAGACAAAACCGTCAAAATCTTCCAGATGATTATCAAGTACAAGTTCTACAATACCACGAGGCATATGGCATACATATGATTGATAGTATGCATCACCTTTAATGATTTGTTTTTTATCGCCACCGCCAAGTATTCCTACTGCCAAACCATTGGCTGCATGGACTATTTCTCGCGGAAAGTATATTGGCATATATCCAACCAAAACTCTGCTATTATCTTGTTTCTTCCATTCTTTTGCTCTGGTAAAATTCAGATCAAAAGCTAGTTCATTACATTTTTTAATAATTTCGTTTAATGCTTCCAAAATAAATTAAATTAAATTGATTGGTAATTAGTTTGTTGAAGAAAAAGGCGGCTATTAATATGCTTATATTAAGCATGATAACAAGATGACTTCTTTATTAATCA
>CAILUD010000111.1 GCA_903837285.1 uncultured Bacteroidota bacterium
GAGAATTAAAAATTACTTTATTCTAGTTTTTACACTTTTTACTATAAGTGTTTCTGCCCAACTTGTTAGACCTGGAATAACATTGCATAAAAACTGGTCTATTTCTACAGATCAAAATATTTATGGCTCGGATCGATTGCCAATGATTAATGTTTTGTGCGGATATTCAATTAATCCAATGTCAGGTAAAAAAACTGGATACTTAGCTGCTTTCAACCCAATAACAGAGGATACTGCTAATTATACCCCTTATATTAGTTTAAATGAAAATGTATTATATTCAGTTGCAATAAATGACGGAAATGCAATGTCAACAATTCCAATTGTTAGCGTTGGATATGAGGAGGTAACCTTTGGCGATAGAGATATATTAATAAATTATACTGATATGGCAACTGTTCAGCCAGTTAAAAGTTTAAACAGTCTTGTTTTATCTGCACCTTTTAATCAGGAAGCTAAATGTGTAAAACAGCAAAACCCTTACTCTTATAATTTCTGGACATGCGGATATTCTGAGTCAAGTATTGGTAATAAAGACTTTTGGATTGGAAGTATTTTTGCGAATGGTAGTGCCACAGTTCCTTGGGATACTACTTTTGGAGGAGCCGGCGAAGATGTTTTTAATTCATTTTGTTATAACTCTATGTACGCATTATTCTTAACTGGATACACATCTTCTTTACCTGCTATTAATAAAGATTTTAATTCAATGATATATCATCCTGCTAGCGACTCTGTATATTTTAACCGAACTTTTAATAGAACCGGTGATCAGGAATTAAATTACAGTTTTAAAAACAATTTTAATCAGTCAATTATTTCTGTTGGTTATTCCGATACAACTGGATCAAATAAAGATTTTCTTATAGTTTGTTTTGATGAGAATTCTGCTGATACAATGTGGACAAGAACTTTTGGAACATCATACAACGATGAAGCCTTTACTGTAGGTTTAGCAAACTTCAATATAAATCAATGTATAGTTGTTTCTGGTTATACAATAACTGCTAGTGGAGATAAACAAAATTATGTTGTTTTATTGAATATGGATGGAACTATTGTTTCAGAAAGAATTTTTGGAGATGATTTAACTGATGATTGTATAAATACTATGTTTTGTATGCCTGATGGTTGCCAGCATTTTTTGTTTGGACAACAAGGTGCAGAACAATCATTTTATGAAGTTGTAGCGTTTGATTATGATTTTTCTGTAACTAATGTAAGTTGTTATGGGACAAGCGATGGGCAAGTTAATTTAGTTGGTGGTGCAAATGGTTTTGGAAGTCCAAATGGGTTGTATGATTCTTTATATAATATGGTAGGAAGTGTTGGACCATATTTTAGTTTACAGGGAGGTAAATATTATATGGAGTTAAGCTACTCATTTCCCGGTGCAAAGTCGGGATGCTATATTACCGACTCTGTATATGTATATGAACCAGAATATTTAGATGCAACAATTTCTTCTGTTGATCCAGATTGTATTGGAAATTTAGGATCAGTAACTGTTGCGCCAACCGGAGGAACTCCTCCGTTTTTGTTAAGTTGGTCAACCGGTGCTTCTGGAGTTTTGCAAATAACAGATTTAACCGCAGGTGATTATAATGTTTATGTTTCTGATGCTAATGGGTGCTCATCATCTAGTGGGTTTTATTATGCAACATTAACTGACCAAATTTTAGGAACTATTAGTGGAAATGCAAATGTAAGTTCTGGTTTTATTGCTGAAAATCATGGAAAAGCAATATTATATAAATTAGGCCCTACTGGAACTGCACTTGAACTGGACAGTATAACATCGTATACAATTGATTTGCAAAACATGTACTTTTTCAATAACATTTTGCCTGGTGAGTATAAAATATTCTTGCAAATAGATAGCAATTCATATTATCCTAATTATTTAAATTCATATTATTCGTTATTAGATACGGTAATTACTTGGGATATGGCTGATACAATTTCTGTGGCATGTAACGATAGTTATAATTTGCCGGTTAATATGTATGAAATGACTCCAATGGAATCTGGTACTGGAACTATTTCAGGTTATATATATTTGTATACTTATACAAAACAAATTGGAGAACCGGTTCCTGGCGCTGAAATTTTAATAGAGCAAGAGCCTAATGATGTGCCCGTTCAATCTGCTTTTACCGGATCAAATGGTTATTACGAAGTAAATGGATTAGATGCAGGAAGTTCATATTCAATGCAAGTTGATATTCCAGGTTATCCGCTTATTAATACTTATACTAATATTGCTATCACGACAGTTGATACCGTTTTTGATTATATGAATTTTTATATTGATACTACCATTAATGGAGGAATAATGGCAGATACTTTACAAACTCATGTCTATTCGTTTAAAAATGAGATATTCGGCTTAAATTCATACCCTAATCCTTTTAATAATATTATTTCATTTGATTTTAGTTTAACAAAAGAAGTTTTTATAAATGCCGAAATAGTAAATATAGCAGGTGAACCCATAACAAAGTTATTAAATGAAAAACGTGATAAAGGAAATTCAGTTATTGAATGGCAACCAAAATCTTATATTTCTTCAGGTGTGTATTTTCTTAGGGTAAGAGTTGATAATCAGATCTTAATTAAGAAAATTATTTATAATAAGTAATATCAAAAATAATTTTAAATAGAAAAGACCGTTAAAGCAAATGGTCTTTTTTTTGTGGTTTTAACATATGTTTTTTGCAATTTTAAATATTAAATCATAAAATACTTAACTACATTTTATAACATTTTTTTTTCTTCATTTTATTTTTAAATTTACTCGAATATAATAATATCAATACATATGAAATTTAAAATTATTTTGATTATCCCTTTTTTGCTAATTGGTTTAGTTGTTTCAGCACAGTTTCTGGTAAGGCCAGGAGTTACTCAACATAAAAATTGGCAAGTATCTGCAGAGCAGAATTTCTTAGGTTCTGATGAATTTGGTGGCTATAGTGCCTTATGTGGTTATAATATAAATGCCTTATCTGGGAAGAAGACGGGGTTTTTATCTCTTTTTGATTTTGGCATTGAAGATACAATGTCTTATATTCAAAATACAAGTTTAAATACTAATGTTTTTTATTCTGTTGCAATAAGTGATGTTTTTGGAGGTTCTGGTACTTTTGTTCGACCTGTTGTATGTGCTGGTTATGAAGAGGAGACCCCAGGTGACAAAGATATTTTAATACATTATACTGATTTTTCAACTGCCGTTGCACCAAATAAAAGTAATAATGATTTAATAATAACAGCTTCATACGATCAGGAAGCATTATTTATTAAACAAGAATATACCTATTCTTCAGAGTTTTGGGCTTGTGGTTACTCTGAATCAGCTCCTGGAAGTAAAGAATTCTGGCTAGGGCAAATAAATGCAACTGGTGCCAGTACATCTGTTATGTGGGATACTACTTTTGGTGGTTTAGGAGAAGACGTTATTAATTCAATTAATTTTTATGAGGGTAGTCCTGTTTGTACTGGTTATACTACTTCTTTTGGGGCTGATGGTAAAGATGTTTATATTGCTAGTCTTAATATAGGAAGTGGTATATATTTCGAGAATGCCTATTCACTTCCTGGCGATCAGGTGCTTCACAGTGCTTCTGATATTTATGGGAATATTATAGCTGTTGGTTATTCGGATACATCTGCAAGCGTTACAAATAAAGATATGTTTATAGTTTCTTTTGATGGATATACCGGAAATGTTAATTGGATACAAACTATAGGGTCTTTATATAATGATGAAGCTTTTACTGTTCGTGAAGGTTTTTATAGCGGACAGCAAAATTATATTGTTTCCGGGTATACCACAACAGCAAGTGGAGATAAACAAAATTATGTAGTTATGCTAGATTTTTGGGGTAACCTGATTTCTGAAAGAATTTTTGGAGATTCATTGGAAGATGATTGTATTAATACAATGTTTCCTTTTACTGATGGATGCCAGTTTTATTTATTCGGACAACAAGGAACAAAACAATCATTTAACGAAATAGTTGCAATAAATTATAATATTGATGTATATAATATTACTTGTAATGGTGATAATAATGGTGAGATTTATTTATATCCTTTAAATGGATATGGACAAATATTATCATCAGATTTATATGATTCTTTAGGTACTTGGATTTCTGGAAATCTAGATAATTATAGTTTAAGTCCTGGAAAATATTATATGGAAATGTCCTATGATGGTGGTGGCGGTGCTAAATCAGGATGTTTTATTACCGATACATTATATATAACAGAGCCACAATTATTAGTTACTTCAGTTTCATCTTCAAATCTTGATTGTTTAGGAAATTTAGGTAATATAACAGTTACTCCATCAGGTGGTACAGCGCCTTATTCTTATAATTGGAACGATTTAAATCTACAAACTACCGCTACTGCAATTGATTTAGATCTTGGGGCATATACAGTAAATGTATACGATAATAATGGTTGTTCGACTTTTGCTTCTCAATTAATTCTTCAGTCACAACAACCTACAGTAAGTGTTACTTCTTTTTCAGATATTCAATGTTTTGGAGCCAATAATGGAACTGCTACAGCTTCAGCAACCGGAGGTACACCTTCATATGCTTATTTGTGGAATGATCCAAATACTCAGAATACAGCGGTTGCGAGTAACTTATCGCCTGGGTCATATATTGTAAATGTGTATGATATTAACGGATGTACGGCTTCTGCAAATGTTATAATTTCTCAACCAGCTAATGCTCTTGTAGCGAGTGCAACTTCTACAAATATTAATTGTAAAGGTGGAAGTGATGGTTCGGCAACTGCTATCGCAAGTGGAGGAACACCTGGATATACATATGTCTGGAGTGACCCAAACTCACAAGCAAGTGTAACAGCTAGCAATTTGTTAATAGGCGCATGTACTGTTTCTATAACTGATTTAAATGGTTGTACTACAACCGCAACTATTACAATTACTGAACCTGCTTCAGCTACTTCGGTAAGTATTTCTTCTTTTTCAAATGTTAGCTGTAAAGGAGGAAATAATGGATTAGCTGTTGCTTCTGCAAGTGGTGGAACACCTGGATACACATATTTATGGAATGATCCTAATTCGCAATCCGGATTTATGGCTACAAATTTATTTGCTGGAATATATGTGGTTAATGTTACAGACTTAAATGGATGTACTGCTTTTGCAATAGTTACAATTACTCAACCTACAATAGATATTGATATTAGTATTACTTCATCTTCAAATGTTAGTTGTTTTGGAGGTAATAATGGCTCTGCAAATGCTTCTGTAATTGGCGGAACTCCTGGGTACACTTTTATGTGGAATGATCCTAATACACAAACCGGAACTACAGCCAGTAATTTACCAGCCGGATCGTATCTTGTTTATGTTTCTGATGTTAATGGTTGTAATGCTTCAACCTCCGTTACAATAAATCAGCCATCTTCAGCCTTAGCTGTAACTGGCAATATTGTTGGTGCCAGTTGTGCTGGTTTTGATGGACAAGTTCAAATATCAACTTCAGGTGGTACTCCTGTTTATTCATATTTATGGGATGATTTAACAACGAATAGTAATAATTCATCACTTAGTACGGGTACTCATTATTTAACAGTAACCGATGCTAATGGTTGCGTTTTTAATGGTTCTTATATTATTCCTTATTCATCATTTCCTGCAACTTTAAGAGGAAATGTTACATACTCTGGAGGTAATTTACCTACAGGTGATGGAAAAGCTACTTTATTTGTTGAATCCAATGGAAGCGGTTCGGGTCAATTTGATACTCTTACATATCAAACTTTGAATTCTGCAGGTTATGAGTTCAATAACCTTTTACCTGGCAGGTACTTTTTAAAAGTTGATATAACAAATCCAACATTATACCCTAATATTTTAAATACTTATTATAATAATGGTGTTTTGTGGATTGATGCAGATACAATTAATTTATCGTGTAACGATTTGAGATATGCTCATGTTCAAATGCAAGAGATGGTATTAAATCCAAATGGAAATTGTGACATTAGCGGTAATATTATTTTGTATGATGTTAATAGTGGAGCTAAATCACTTTTGTTTACAAAAGGAACAAGAGCTTATGGTGAACCAGTACCTGGTGCTGAAATTTTAATAGAACAGGAGCCTAACGATGTTCCTATTCAATCTGCAATAACAAATAGCGATGGGGATTATACTTTAACAAATATTCCAATTGGTAATCTATATCATTTGGTTGTCGATGTTCCTGGATATCCTATGATGACGACTTTTGTAAATATTTCTGTAAGTTCAAACGATACACTTCTTGAAGATTATAATTTTATATTAGATACAACTTCAGGTGGTGGAATTTTTATGGATACATTATCTGGTATTCCTGAGCAGTTGGTTCAATCTGGGTTCACTCTTTTTGAAGTATACCCAAATCCAGTATCTGAGTTTATGGTTGTTAATTTCGAGCTTTCAAAAGATAACATAATAAGTATTGAATTAATTAATGAGCTTGGAGCTACAGTAAAACAAATTCTAAATGATGAAGATTGTAAAAAAGGATTACATAATTATCAAATAAATATTCCTTCATCTTTATCGGCTGGTAGTTATTTTATTCGATTAAAAGATGATCGAAATGTTTATGTGAAAAAGTTTATATTGAAAAAATAAAATAAAAAGAGCCAGATTATCTGGCTCTTTTTATTTAAAAATATTCGGAGTGGTTAGTGAGGACACTAACCACAGTGTTTTTATGCCACAGTTGGAGTTATCTCCAACTGTTTTGCTTGGTGTAATTCTAACAAAATATAGAGATTACAGTTTCTCCATAAATTTTTTTACGTCAATAATGTAACGTGTATGTGTGCCTTCTCCAATTTTTCCTTCTTCGTCAAAAGCTTCAACGGAAAAGATTAGTTTTTTACCCTCAATACTTTGTAATACAGAATGGCATATTACTTTTTTGCCTACCGGTGTCGCTTTTAAATGTTTAATGTTAACTTCTGTTCCAACTGTGTTAAATCCTTCGTTTAAATACTCTAAAATGCTTGTCAAACAGGTTTTTTCCATTAAAGCAATCATTGCTGGAGTTGCAAATACTTCAACTAAGCCAGAGCCATATTTTGCAGCAGTATCATCTTTTGTAACAAATTGCTCTATCTTACCTTCAATTCCAATAGTTAATTTGTTTTCCATAATTTAAAAATTAAATTTTATAGTTTGTTTGATCTCTGGATGTATGCTTTTAGCAACAGGGCATGTTTGCGATACTAATTTAAAGAATTCTTTTTGTTTTTCGGTGTAATTGTTAGGAGGAAAATTAACATCAGCAATTATTTCAACAATTCTTCTTGGGTTATCACCCATTACTTTTGTTACTTCTACAGTCGTTCCTTCAATTGAAAATCCATGACCTTTTGCTCCAATTCCAATAATTGTTAACATACAGCTAGCATATGCAGTTGCTATTAAATCGGTAGGAGAGAAGGCTTCGCCTTTTCCTTGATTATCAATAGGTGCATCGGTAATGATTTCAGTTTTTGAGGACAAATGAACTGCTTTAGTTCTTAAATCTCCAATGTAAGTAACTTTAGATGTTGACATGATTTTAAATTTTAATTATCAATTCAATAATGTTATTTGTTATGTTATATTGAATATTGTTATTTGCATATTTAAGCCAGACTTTCAAATCTGTTAGAATCAAGCCTTATAAAAATAAATAATAAAATTGTAAATGACCAAAGTGAACTTCCTCCATAACTAAAAAAAGGAAGTGGTATACCAATAACAGGTGCTAATCCGATAGTCATTCCAATATTTACAACAATGTGAAAAAACAAAATAGAAGCAACTCCATAACCGTATATTCTGCTAAAAACCGATCGTTGTCTTTCTGCAAGAAATATTAATCGTAATAGCATAATAGTAAATAATGAAAGAACTACTACTGTACCAATAAATCCACGTTCTTCGCCAACTGTACAAAAAATAAAATCTGTACTTTGTTCCGGAACAAAATTAAATTTTGTTTGTGTGCCCTGTAGAAATCCTTTACCCGCAAAACCTCCTGAACCAATGGCTATTTTTGATTGATTAACATTATATCCGGTACCTAATGGATCTGAAGTAATACCTAGTAATTCATTAATTCTATCTTGTTGATGTTTTTCTAGTACATCAGTAAAAATATAATTAACTGCAAAGGTAAAGGTAACGGACGAAACCAGAAAAATCATTATCATTGATGCAAAAGCAATTCTCTTTTTATTTGCAATTATTAAAATAGCTATTGCTGATAAAAATAGAGCTGCAAAAAACACATAATAAGTTGAATATTTATATGCTATTGCTGCATTAATACCATAAAAAATAGATGCTGCCAATGCGAATATACCAATTCCAATTCCAACTATTTTTATTTTAGGATTTAAAAGAAAGAATACTATTGGAGCTAATACTAACAATACTTGAATAATTAAAAATTTATCCACAAGCATTGCTATTAAAAATAAAATTATAGTCATAAGTGCAAAGAACAAAACATAAGGCGTAAGTCCTTCTCTGTATAACAAAAAGACAAAAGCAAGGTAAACCAGAGATGATCCGGTATCGTTTTGTAACAGAATTAATCCACATGGAATAAAAATAATTAAGCCAATGTATAATAAACTTCTAAAATTTTTAATTTTAAAATTATAACTACTTAGAAATTTCGCAAGAGCCAGATTTGTTGCAAATTTCATAAATTCCGAAGGTTGAAGCCTAAAAGACCCTAGTTCAAACCAAGCTCTTTGTCCGTTAGTTTCTTTTCCGAATATTAAAACCGAAATAAGAAAAAATAACATCACTCCATATATTGGCCAAGTAAAAAATGAAAAGAAATTACTGTCGAAAAGGAAGATTGTTAAAGCAATTAAAAACGCTGCTCCAATCCACACCAATTGTTTGCCGTATCTTTGAGAGAAATCAAAAATACTGCTGTATTGTTCGTTATAAACAGCGGCATAAATATTAATCCAGCCTAATATTACTAAAACAACATATAGGCTAACTATTAGCCAGTCGGTGCTTTTAAATATGTTTATTTTTCTTTTCAATCTCCAATTAAATTAGTCTCCATAATATGTTTTTCTAAATCCGGACGTTTTATTTTACCTGTTAAATGTTTTTCCATAATCAAGCTTGCAATTGGTCCCGCCCAGGCTGCTCCAAATCCTGCATTCTCTACTAAAACTGAAATTGCAATTCTTGGATTATTTGTTGGAGCAAAAGCTACAAATACTGAGTGATCTTTTCCATGTGGGTTTTCTGCTGTACCTGTTTTTGCGCAAAAATTTATTCCTTCAATTTTTAAAGATGCTGCTGTTCCGCTTTCAACCGCATCACTCATTCCTTGAATAACATTTAAAAAAATATTTGTATCAGTAATCATTGTGTAGTTTTTAATTTTAAATCGTGCAAGTGTTGTGTCATTTGTATTGTTTCCAATTGATTTAACAATATGCGGTATGTAATACCAACCTCTATTTGCTATTATAGCAACAACATTTGCACTTTGCAATGGAGTAATTCCCATTTCGGCTTGTCCTATACCTAATGAAATTACTGTAGATGCCTTCCATTTTCCTTTGCCGAAAATTTTATCGTAATATTTTATTGAAGGGATATTTCCTCTTAATTCATACGAGAAATCTGATCCGGTTTTTTTTCCAATACAAAAACTTAAAGCAATATTTCGCCATGCCTCAAATGCTTTATTAGTATTATGATATTTTTTATTTTCTATAACACTCTTAAAAACATATGAGAAGTATGAATTACATGAGTGTCCGATGGCATTAGATAAATCGAGTGGAGATCCATGTGGGTGGCATTTGGGATGACCGCCAAGTGGGGCATATCCTTTTGAACATGGGTATCTGGTATTTGCATTCAATACTCCTTCTTGTTGACCAATTAAAGCCATAACAAGTTTAAAAGTAGAACCCGGAGGATATGAAGCCATTATTGCGCGGTTAAATAATGGTTTTAAGGTGTCTTTTAACAAATTAACATAATTTTTTGAACGAATTCTTCCTACTAATAAACCAGGGTCGTATGAAGGACTTGAAACCACCATTAATATTTCACCTGTAGAAGGGTCAATTGCAACAATACTGCCTTTTTTATGACTCATTAGTTTTTCGCCATATAGTTGCAAGTCGGCATCAATCGTGGTTTTAATGTCGGTTCCAATAACGGCTGCGGTATCAAATTTACCTTCTGCAAAACTTCCCATTATTTTGTTATGAACATCGACCATAAAAATACTTACCCCTTTTTGTCCACGAAGAAAATTTTCGTATGTTCTTTCAATTCCACTTATACCAATGTAATCACCTTGTTTATAGTATGCATTTTCTTTAATTTTTTTTGGATCAACTTCTCCAACATAACCTAATATATGTGATGCTATTGGCTGAGGATATTTTCTTAATGTTCTGCCTTGTACAAAGAAACCCGGAAATTTAAAAAGTTTCTCCTGTAGAATTGCATATGTTTTTGAAGATATTTGTGAAATTATAACTGATGGTCTGTATGTTGAATATAACTTCGCGTCTTTAAATTTTTTTGTAAATTCATCTTTTTCAATTTCAAGTATGCTACATAAATCGATGGTATCAAATTGTTTTGTTTGTTGTGGAATTACCATTAAGTCAAAAGCGGCTTCGTTAAAAACAAGAATTTTACCGTTTCTGTCATATATAACACCTCGTGCAGGGTATTTTGTTATTCTTCTTTGAGAATTGTTATCGGCAGAAAATTTATAGCTGGTATCTATAATTTGAAGATAGAATAATCTGATTATAAAAATTAATGCAAATGCAATAAAAATTCCACCTATAATATATTTTCTATTACTATATGGGTTTATCATTTACAGTATTATTTTTTGTAAAAAAGAAATTGGCTAATAATAACTAATATAAAAGTAAATGTTGAGCTAATCAAAATTCTTAATACTGTATAAAAGAATCCCGAAAATCTAAATACTTCAACAAGAAATAAAGTAGAATGATGAATAAGAATAATTATTAGTGAGTATCTAATTACCCATGAAATATCGTAATGTTTTAGAGTGGGGGAGGTTCGACTTTCGTAACCATCTCTTGGAGAAAATAGTGTTAAAATATACGGACGAGAATAAGCAGCCAGAGTTGTTGCAGTTGCATGCATTCCCATAGTTCCAGAAAAAATATCAATTGTTAAACCTGTAATAAAACCAAGTATAAGCAATAGCCATGCAGGTGTTTCAAATGGTAATAATAAAATAAATAATATGTATATATAAGGATTAATAAAGCCGCTTAATTGTATATTGTTTAGAATTAGAACTTGTAAAAGAACTAGTATAAGAAAACGGATAATATTTTGAGGTAAAAGACTAATCATGATTAATTACATTTTCAAGTTTAGCTTGTTCTTCTTTATATATGTTACTTATAATATAAACATGATTTAAACTCATAAAATCGGTGCTTAGATTTATGTTTATATTATAAAAATCTTTACCGTCATTTAAGTCAAAGTCACTTACTGTTCCAACCATAATTCCCTCGGGAAACATAGAAGAATAACCGCTAGTAACAAGTGTGTCTCCTTTTATAAGTTTTATATTAAATGGGATTTCGTTTAATTGAGCTTTTCGGTAATCTTTTCCATCCCATGATATTGTTCCAAAGCAACCCCATTTTTTTATTTTTGCACTTATGTGTGCGTTTATATTTATAGCCGGTATTACAATCGAAAAATTTTGAGAAACATCTTTAATAATTCCAACAATACCTTGTGGATTAATCACTGCCATGTCCTTTCTTACACCTTGATTATAGCCTTTGTTTAATGTTAAATAGTTATTCTGAT
Organism: uncultured Bacteroidota bacterium; assembly: GCA_903837285.1. GTDB lineage: Bacteria > Bacteroidota > Bacteroidia > Bacteroidales > GWA2-32-17 > GWA2-32-17. The sequence continues at coordinate 11,912 of CAILUD010000111.1, forward strand.
GAATAACAGAATTATTAACAACTTTTGCAGTAAAATAATCATATTTTAGTTTGTATATAGAATCGTTAATAGTTTTTAATGTTAAAACATTATTTATGTAATTCGATTTTAATAATTTTCTTAATTCTAGATTTTCTTTAGCAAGTTTTTCGTTATCCTCTTTTACTGAAATATATTCAGTAATAGAGCTAAACCAACTATAAATATTCCCCGAGATTTCTGTAGATGAATTTATAAAGGAAGCGCGTTGAAAACTATTCGTTTGAATTGTTAAGAATAGCGAAAGAGATTCTATAACAATAAAAAGTAGTGTTACGTGATACCGAATTATAAATTTAAATAAATTTCTCATGTTAGGAAATCATGGATTTTTTGTCCGTGTTTATCCTACCTCATTAAGAATGAAAAACGAGTAACGTTTTTGAGTGCTATTCCGGTTCCTCTGGCAACAGCGTGCAATGGATCGTCGGCAACTTTTACCGGAATATTGTATTTCTCCATTAATCGTCTGTCTAGTCCTCTTAATAAAGAACCGCCGCCAGCTAAATATATAAAGCTATTTGTTATATCTTTATAAAGTTCAGGTGGAGTTTCTTCTAATACTTGAAGAATTGCAACTTCAATTTTTGAAATTGATTTATCTAAACAATGTGCAATTTCTTGATATGAAACAGGGATTTCTATAGGTAAAGAAGTCATTTGATGTGGTCCTTTTACTATATAATCAGGAGGCGGATTATCAAGGTCAGGTAAAGCTGCACCTACATTTATTTTAATGTCTTCTGCAGTACGCTCACCAATTCTCATGTTGTGTTGGTGACGCATGTATTCCATAATGTCTGCAGTGAAAACATCACCTGCTGTTCTAACTGATTTGTTACAAACAATACCACTAAGAGAAATTACTGCAATTTCAGCTGTTCCTCCTCCGATATCAATTACCATATTTCCTTCAGGAGCTTCAACATCTAATCCGATCCCTAAAGCTGCTGCCATTGGTTCGTAAATCATATAAACATCACGCGCACCGGCATGCTCTGAGGAGTCACGTACAGCACGAATCTCGACTTCAGTACTTCCAGATGGAATAGCAATTACCATTCGCATAGAAGGTGAAAATAATCGTGGTCGTGGATTTATCATTTTAATAAGACCGCGAATCATTAACTCGGCAGCGTTAAAGTCGGCAATTACACCATCTCTTAACGGTCTTATTGTTTTTATGTTATCGTGAGTTTTTCCATGCATCTGACGGGCTTTATCGCCAATAGCAATAAGCTTCCCGGTATGCCGGTCAATTGCAACTATTGAAGGTTCGTCAACTACAATTTTATCATTATATGTAATAATAGTATTAGCTGTGCCTAAGTCTATTGCAAGTTCTTGGTTGAAAAATGAAAATAATCCCATATAGTTAGCTTTTCGGGTTTAAAGTTAATGTTTAAAATGACGAATACCAGTAAATACCATAGCCATTTTGTGCTTTGTGCAAAAGTTTATTGTGTCTTCATCTCGTATTGATCCTCCTGGTTGTATAACTGCTGTAATTCCAGAGTTGTATGCTATTTCTACTGAGTCGGCAAATGGAAAAAATGCATCGCTCGACATAACAGCACCGTTTAAATCAAAGCCAAAACTTTTTGCTTTTTCAATAGAGTGTTTTAGTGCATCAATTCTCGATGTTTGCCCTGCTCCGCTTGCTAGAAGTTGTTTATTTTTTGCTAAAACAATTGAATTGCTTTTAGTATGTTTTACTAAAATGTTAGCAAAAATAAGGTCTTCAATTTCTTGTTTGGTAGGCTCGCGTTCGGTAACTGTTCGTAAATCGCTTAAGGTTTCTGTTTTTAAATCTTTTTCCTGTTCCAGAACTCCGTTTAACAATGTTCTGAAGCTTGAAGATGAGAAATCGGTATTCTTTAAAATTAAAATAATTCTGTTCTTTTTTAGCTTTAATATTTCAAGTGCATCATCATTATATGCTGGTGCAATAATTACTTCGAAAAATAATTTATCAATTTCTAAAGCAGTTTCTTTATCTACATTTTTATTTGTTACGATAATACCACCAAATGCAGAAACAGGATCGCCGGCCAAAGCATCAATCCACGCCTGAAGTAAGGTGCTTCGTGAAGCAAGCCCACATGCATTATTGTGTTTTATTATAGCAACAGTTGGTTCGGTAAATTCACTTATTAAAGCTATCGAAGCATCAATATCTAACAAATTATTGTATGAAATTTCTTTACCATGAATTTTTTCAAATACTTCATCTAAATTTCCGTAGAAATAGCCTTTTTGATGTGGATTTTCGCCATAACGTAATGTTTGAGCATTTTTAATACTCGATTTAAATGAAGATGGAGAATTTCCAGCAAAATATTTATATATATGTGTATCGTAATGAGAAGTTACCTCAAATGCTTCTGCTGCTAATTTTCTGCGTTCTTCAATTGAAGTCTTTCCATTGTTTTTTTCGAGCAATTCATTTAAATATGAATATTGTTCCTGACATGAAATAATTGCAACGTCATTAAAATTTTTTGCAGCAGCTCTTATTAATGATATTCCACCGATATCAATTTTTTCAATAATATCTTCATCGGGAGCGCCTTTTTTAACGGTTTCTTCAAAAGGATATAAATCAACAATTATTAAATCGATAAGTTTAAATTTATATTCTTCTACTTGCTGCATATCTGATTCATCGTCGCGACGAGCTAATATGCCACCAAAAATATTTGGATGCAAAGTTTTTACTCTGCCACCAAGTATACTCGGAAAACCTGTCAGGCTTTCGGCTGCTATTACCGGAATATTCATTTTCTCGATAAACTCTCTGGTTCCACCGGTTGAAATTATCTGAACATTTAATTGATGGAGTTTTTTTACAACTACGTCTAGTCCATCTTTGTAAAATACAGATATAAATGCTGATTTAATTGCTTTTAAGTTATTCACATTCAAATTATTTGAAAAAGTTCACAAAATTATCATTTTCCCTTATTAAAACCAATTTTATATGACCTCTTTTTATAATTATTTATA
>CAILUD010000112.1 GCA_903837285.1 uncultured Bacteroidota bacterium
AAAATAATATTATTTTGTTGTATTTTCTGGACATTTTGAAGCATCGGGATAAAACCTATAAGTCGCACCCATAGTCATTTGAAACTGAGATTTTATTTGTGTGTTAAACATATATTGATATAAAGGAATTTCGGACATTAAATAAAATGTTAATTTACCTTTTATGTTATAACTAACTTGTGGAACAAAGCTCAATTTTCTAAAACCTGTTGATTCAGGAACATCAAACGAAAGAGTATTTCTACTAAGTTTCATTTTATCTACCCATTCGCCTTTTAATTGTGTAGTTATTGTTAAAGATTTTAAAATAGTTTTACTAGCAAATAATCCTACACTTGCATAATCACCAATTTTTTCTCCAAGCGGGTTCCATCCTTTCTTAATATAAAGAGTATTCGCAAAGAAATTTAACTTTTTCTTACTGTTACTTCTAAAAAAGAATGCATAAAAAATTAAATCCTGCGATCCGGAAGAAGGCTGTACAGCAATCTTTTTTGTAATATAATAAGTGTCACCTGAAAATGGTTCAATCTTTTTTATTGAATCGTTATATGGACCTAGTGGTATTTTTATTCCAATACCTACAGTAAGTTCAGTTAATATAGAATTATTAGATTTTTTATAAATATCATATCTTGGAAAGATAATTAAATCGCCTATCCCAGTTGATGAAGTTGTATCTACTCTGTTAAGTCCAATTTGCGTTTTGTTAATCCAATAGCCAGTTTCTACAGAAAGTGTTAACTTTTTTGATAAACCATAAGCAACTCTTGTATATAAATATTTGCTATTATAGCTATCAAAAAAATTTGTGTCTGGTTTATCACCTGTCAAAAACTTTGTAGTATTTATTAATTGGAAATTGGAATTAACTTCCATTTGATTTTCTAATAACACACCCTGAGACGACCCCCCTGCAATTGGGCTACCTCCTCCACCTCCGCAACACTGTGCATAAATGTGGAAATTACAGAAAAATAAACAAATAACAATAAAGGCTATACTTAATTTCATATTTACTTGTTTTTAGAATATAAAAACAATTAAAACTAGTTTGAAACTACTAATTTTATAGTTTTTTCTCTATCAGTAACACTAACCTTTATAAAATAAATTCCGTTCGATAACTCAGAAGTATTTATTGGAATTTCATTTTTACCAGGGCTAAGCTGGCCTTTAATTAATTCGGAAACTTTTTTACCTACTAAATTATAAAGTTCAACTTTAACATTTGACAAAGATTTAAGCTCAATTGTTAATGTAGTTTTATTTGATGAAGGTATAGGAAATAAACTTGCATTAAATTGTCCTGAATATAGGCTTTCAATTCCAGAGGTTGCCGCTAAAGCATTATTTATTGCAGCCAACAAATTAGTTGAATTAAATGCTGTAACAGTACTATTAAAGAAAACAGTATGTGTAGCACCTCCAAGAACAACAATTTTAGGCATACCAGTAGCCCCATAATTTGTCATATTTATGGAAGTATTTACAAATCTTTGAGAAAATGAAGATTGTGGAATACTAACACTTGCGCTATTTGCCCAACTATTTAATGTATTACAAGGAGTATCACCATAATCATCTACCATATAGAAAAAAACACGACCTGGATTTGAAGTTTGAAAACTATTTACAACATTATAAGATGTTTTTGAATTTGGAATACAAGAACTACAAGGCATTACCCAGCATAATACAACAACTTTTCCGGCATCAAGCTCAGTAAAAAGATCATGTGAACCTCCATTACAATCATTACAAGTAAAATTTGTTGCAGTTTGAGCAAAAGAATTAACTCCAATAAGTATTGAAATCACAAGTGTGTATATACATTTCATGGCTATAATTTTTTAAATATAATTATTCCAAATTTAGTAAATTAAATGTTATTAAACATCTAATTTTTTATTAAATTTAATAA
>CAILUD010000113.1 GCA_903837285.1 uncultured Bacteroidota bacterium
ATCTACCGTTTTGGTTAAGGATGACAAAAAAGGTGGCGGTGGTGGCGACCTGTTAAAAGGGTTGGATCTTTTTGGTTCACAAAAAAATGTACAAAACGAAATTGGAATTCTTCAATCTTATTCTTTAACGAATAAAGCGATAAAGGATTTAAACTTCTTTGTTTCTTATTTTACCGAAAGTAAGTTTAAAACTCAGGAATTATATAAGGATTGTCCTTTTCAGGTTATTATTGATACTGCTTATGACCAACTTGTAGGAGCTCCGATTTTTGTTAATATTGTTTCCAGCGATAAATATGAACTGGAAGTTCCGGAACAAACAGCGGCAACTTTATACAATTATCGCAACGAAAAACCATTGGAAGATAAAGTGGATGTAAAAAAGGCTACAAAAACATTAAATTTTGGTGAATGGTACAAAAGTGAACATTTAAATTTCAAGATTGTATTAACACCTATTTATAAAGCTTCTGAAAATAATGGTAAAAATTATCAATTTACCATCAACGATATAAATCAGTTAACAACTCAGTTTAAAAGTTCAAAAATTGAGCCTATTAATAAGGAAGCAACTATTCTTGAAATTACATTAAAGAATAAAAATAAACAGAAAGCTATTGATTTTATAAATACGATTATAACTGTTTATATAAATAGCGATTTAGAAGACAAAAACTTAATTGCAAGTAACACTATTGATTTTATCGACAGTCAATTATCCGGTATCACAGATTCATTGCATATTGTCGAAAGTCAGTTGCAGGATTTCAGAACAGTTAACAAAATCATGAACGTTAGCGATGAAGCTAAAATGGTTTTTGATAAGGTTTATGCTCTTGAAAATGAAAAAGCATTGGAAAGTTTGAAAGCAAGATATTATAAATATTTGATGGATTATGTAAATAAGAATGCTGAAATCAAAAATGATATTGTTGCCCCTGCTACTATGGGTATTGAAGATCCTTTACTGGTAAGTCTGGTTACCGAACTGGTTAAATTATCTTCGGAAAAGGAAAAACTTAAGAGTTCGAGTACTTCGATAAATCCTGCAATTACTGCCATAGACCTTAAAATTGAAAATACCAGAAAAACCTTGGTTGAAAATATTAAGAATATCGTTAACATGTCTAATATCAGTGTAAAAGAATTAGACAAACGTATAGCTCAGGTGCAAACAGAAGTTAATAAATTACCTTTAACTGAGAGAAATTTACTTAATATTGAACGTAAGTTCAAAATTAATAATGAAATTTATACTTTCCTTTTGCAGAAACGTGCAGAATCGGCAATTGCAAAAGCATCTAACATTCCAGATAATAAAATTCTTGATAAGGCAATTTCGGCTGAAAAGGTTTATCCTAAAACTTCATTAAATTATATTATCGCTCTTATATTAGGGCTAATTATTCCTTTGATTTATTTATTCATCAGAGATTCATTAAATGACAAAATTATTGAAAGAGTGGATGTTGAAAAAGTAACCAACTTTCCTATTATTGGTCACATCATCCATAGTGACAGAGAAAGTAAAGTTGTTGTACATGATTCTCCAAAATCATCCATATCAGAGTCATTCAGATCGGTGAGAACAAAT
>CAILUD010000114.1 GCA_903837285.1 uncultured Bacteroidota bacterium
AATAATTCTTCTTTTTTCATTTTTGTGTGTAATAAAGTTAATAAAAAAGTTATTTCCTAAAATTTTTCTGACCTTTTGGAGGAAGGTCAAAAATTTTCAGAATAACTTTTTTGGTTTACACACTTAATGAGACACTACCAATTAAGGACAAAGATTATTGGATTTTGTTATGGCTTCTTTTAATCCCATTTCTTTAGCCTTTTTTAAATCCAAACAAGCATCATCGGTTTTTTTCATTTCGTAAAGAATTGCACCACGATAGTAATATGACATGGCGCTTTTAGTAAGCTTAACTGCTTTATTTAAATCATCTAATGCATCATCATTTTTCTTTTTATCATAATAATAAATGCCACGTTTTAGATATGCTTCACCACTTTCGGAATTTAATTCAATTGCTTTAGAAAAATCTTTAATAGCAAGTGGATCTTTTGTTTTTCCTTGTTTTGCATATGCTTCACCACGATTAAAATATGCTTCAAAATTAGTTTTATCAAGTGTAATTACTTTTGAAAAATCTTTAACAGCATTTGCATATTGTCTCAACTCGCTATAAAGTAAACCTCGTTTTAAGTATACTTCAGGCTTCTTGGTTTTATAAGTATTAATTATTACCGAATAATCTGCAAGAGCTTTATCGTTCATCTTTATTATATTATATGCATTAGCACGCTGAAAATAAATTTCTTCGTTTATAATTTTTAATTCAATAGCTTTATTTAAATCTGGGATAGCTTCCTTGTATTTTTGCTGATTTATATTGCATTGTGCTCTTTTGTAATAAGAAAATCCATTATTTTGGTTAATTGTTATAGCTGTTGAATAGTCCTTAATAGCTTCATTGATTTTATTGTTTTCTAGGTAAATATTCCCTCTTTGAATATAACAATTCTCATTATTTGTTTTTAGCTCAATTGCTTTAGATAAATCAATTAATGCCAGAGCATTATTTTTTTCCTGTATATACAAATTTGCTCGATTTTCATATGCCAGAATATATGCTGGCTTAAGTTTTATTATTTGTTCGTAGTCTGCTAATGCTTCTTTTGTTTTATTTGTTTTATAATAAATATCTGCTCTATCAAGAAAGGCCTGAAGAAAATCTTTTTTTGCAGTTATTGATGCAGAAAGATCTTTAATCGCTAAATCTATTTTGTTTTGAGCTGCGTAACACATTGCTCTGTCGTGAAGTGCATTATAATAGTAACTGTCTTTTTGAATTACAAATGAAAAATCCTTAATTGCTTCGTCATATATTTTTTTTTTCATTTTTTCGACACCACCATCATAAACATCGTTTATTGATTGTGAAAAAGCCCCACTCCACATTATAAAAAGTGGGAGTAGGGCTATCATAAATTTTAGTTTCATAAACTATTTTCCTGCGGGAATATTTTTTAAAATCTCTAATAACAAATCCCAGAATTTTTGTACAGTTCCAATATGTAATCTCTCGCTTGGACTATGCACTCCACGTAATGTTGGACCAAATGAAATCATATCAAGTTGAGGATATTTTTCTAAAAACAGACCACATTCCAATCCAGCATGAATTGCTCTAACAACTGGGTATTTTCCAAAAAGTTTGTTGTATGATGTTTTGCTTATGTTAAGAATTTTACTGTTTGTATTTGGTTTCCAACCTGGATATCCGTTTGAATTTTTAACATTAAACCCAGCTAATAAAAACACGGATGAAACCATACTAACAACATCTACCTTAGCTGATTCTACTGAGCTTCTTTGGCTTGTAGTGACTTCAAATTTATTTTTAGAAATTTGCTTTATTGAAGCAAGATTAGTAGAAGTCTCAACTAATCCGGGCATTTCTTGACTCCATGCAATAACTCCATGAGGACAAGCATAAAGTGCATTTAACAATTTGAATTGCGATTTGCGATCAATTACATACTGAGGTTTTTCGCAAAGTTCAATTGTTAAAGCCATATTGGGTTCAGTTATGGCATATTCATTTTTAATTGCAGTTGAAAACAATTCAAAATCACCAATTACTTTTTTAGGTAATTCGCTTGTAACAACGAATACAGCAGATGCTTCACGTGCTATGGCATTTCTAAGATTTCCGCCATCAAAAGAGGAGAGACGGATACCATAATTTTCATTTATCTGCCATAAAAATCTTGTAGCTATTTTCACAGAATTTGCATAGCCTTTATGGATATCATCGCCAGAATGACCACCAGTTAAACCGCTAACAGAAATCTTTAGTGCAACTTGTTTTCCCGGAGTTTTTTTGTTTTCGAATTTTAATGTAGCAACGGAATCTCTTCCACCTGCGCAGCCAATAAACAATTCACCTTCGTCTTCAGAATCAAGATTAAGTAAAGTTTTACCTGTAAAAAAACCAGGTTTTAAAGCAAAAGCACCAGTTAAGCCAGTTTCTTCATCAACAGTAAATAAGCATTCTATTTTACCATGCTGAATTGTTTTTGAAGCGAGTAAAGCTAATTGAGCAGCCATACCTATACCATCATCAGCACCTAATGTTGTTCCTTTAGCTGTTATCCAATCTCCGTCTATTATTGCAGTGATTGGATCTTTATCAAAGTCGTGCTTAATATTACTGTTTTTCTCACAAACCATATCTAAATGGCTTTGTAAAACAACTGTTTGTTTCTTTTCAAATCCTTTAGTAGCAGCTTTAGTAATTAATATATTGCTAACACTATCTTTTTTTACAGTAAGCTTGTGTTTCTTCGCAAAATCAAGTAAAAACAAAATAATTTTTTCTTCTTTTTTTGAAGGTCTTGGAACTTTTAAAATATCATTAAACTGTGTAAAAACTTCAATAGGTTTTAGTTGATTAATGGTTTTCATATTTATAGTATTAGTTTTTTGTAAAATTATATAAAAAAATGGCTCTTCAAAACGAAAAGCCATTGTTATAAAATTATATATTTGAAGTATTATTATTCACCCATGTCAATTTCACCACCACCGCCATTCATATCTTGATTTCTGCGATCTTTTTGTTTTACACCTTCATTAATTCTGTAGGTTAAAGTAAAGTAAGCAACACGACTCTCACGTTTAAATTCCATATTTGCTTTTAAACTTGGATCATCAGTTACAATTCTAAATCTCATTGTATTAAAAATATCGCTAACTCTTAATGATAATGAAATTTTCTTGTTTTTAAAATCTTTTCTGATTCCTGCATCAAATGTGTAAAATTCTTTTCTTATCGCTTGTGCCATAACCGAAGGACCTTCAAACATGCAATTTAATTGCATTGAGAAATTTTTTGGAAGATAAATAGATGCATTTAATTTTCCATTATAACTAAAAATTGAACTTGTTAAATCAGTATCAAGGTTACTACCATCTAATGTAGTTTTAAACCATGAGAAATCTCCGGATAACCTAAGAAACTTGTATGGTGAAGTCGATACAACAAAATCAAATCCATAAGAAGTAGCTTTGGCTACATTTATTGGCATTACGGTAATTACGCCAGTTGTGTCTATTATTCTATATCGGCTTACTACATTATCAGTTTGTTTATAAAAAAGGGAAGATGTTAGTGAAAATTTCTTCCAGTCTTTTATATGACCAACTTCATATGAATTAATAAACTCGGGTTTTAAATATGGATTTCCAGTATGTAATGTTAAAGGATCAGAAGCATCAATAAATGGGTTCATTGAATGAATTGAAGGGCGGTTAATTCTTCTGCTATAACTTATTTGCAATTTGTTATCTTTTGGTAAAGAATAACTGGTATGAGCACTTGGAAATAAACTAAAGTATTCATTTGTAAAATCCTGGTTCATTGTTTTTTGTTCACCAAACTGATATGTTTGTTCTGCTCTTAACCCTGCCTGAAAACTGAATTTTTTCCATTCCATTGAAAATGTTGAATAGGCAGCAATTACCTGATCGGTATATTTAAATCGGTTTGAAAGATTTGTATCAACTAAAAAATAATCAGTAATAGTATCATAATTATTAAATTTATAATCATCATCTGTTGATCTCATCATATATTTTAAACCTGCTCCAAACTTTGATTTTTCATTCAACGGTGTTAAATAATCGGTTTGAAAAGTAATATTTGAATTTTTTCCAATGTTATTGGATTTTTGTTCTGGAGTATTGTAAACAGGTAAAAAATTATTCTGTATATAACTATTTTCTTCATCTTCATTTCTAGAAGAATAGTATAAGTCAGCTGTTAATTCCCTATCTTTCATTTCAAATTTTTTCTTGTATCCCAACGAAATGTCTATGCTGTTATTTTTCTCGTCAGAAACTTCATCACGCTTGTAGTCTGTTACCAAACTATTAGTATAATCGTAAATCTTATTTGTATTAAAATCACCACCTGGATGACCACCGATTCTGTAAGTACCCGAAAGCGATAAGCTATTCATAGGGTTAATATTATAATCTAATCCACCTTTAACTGTATGCGATCTATTATATGATTCATTTGTTGAATTTATATCATAAATTGAAACAACCGTATCGTTCATATAAAAAATTCGATCCTGAATTCTTTTTCCATTTCTATCATTGTTTTTATAATCATAATTTGCATAAAAATTAAATTTACCAGTTCTTCTGTTTAAATTTAATGATGCTCCATATTTTTCCCAAGTACCATAATTTAAAGTAACTAAACCATTAGTGCCATCACGCTTTTCTTTTTTTGTTTTAATATTTATTATTCCGGCCATTCCTTCAGGATCATATTTGGCAGAAGGATTTGTAATTAATTCAATTGTTTCAATAGTATTTGCAGGTATTTGCTCAAGAATTGCAGCTTTATCTGAGCCAGAGAGCATTGATGGTCTACCATCAACAAGTATTGTAAGATTTGTACTTCCTCTTAAGCTCACATTACCATCCATATCTACAGAAACTGACGGTGTGTTTCTAAGAATATCAGTAGCTGAGCCTCCCGCAGTAACAATATTTTTATCAACATTAATTACTTTTTTATCTAATGAAAACTCTACTAAAGGCTTTTCGCTACTTACAACAACTTCGTTAAGCTGAGTTGAGGCAGGTTTCAATTTAATAGTTCCAATATTTACCGATGGAGTTTGAGGATTTACTTTTGCAGTTGTTACAAAACGACTATAGCCAATAAAGTCGATTTTAATTTTATATGGACCTGGTTTCAGTTTATCTACTATAAAATAACCTTTTGCATCTGATATTGAACCACCAGCAATAGAAGAGTCTTTCATTGAGTAAACTGAAATATTTCCATATTCCATTGGCTTACCAGAAGCATTATCAACAAGTTTTCCAGTTATTTCACCACTAAATCCATCCATTTGAGGTCTTCCTTGTGAAAAAGAAATTTGTAAAGTTGAAATAACAATTACAGCAGATAATAGTATATTTTTAATCATATTTTTTTTATTGACGTCCGTTTAGACTATATAAATGCATTAATGTTTAAAACAATAAAATTATTTTACGGAGTTGTTTTGCAATAACTTGTAAAAGATAAACGAAAAAATATTATTTAAGCTATAGTTTTTTATCTTTGAAAAGTAAAATAAATCAATTAGCAATATTTTATTGATGACATATTTTTCTTCAATTTCTAAAAACTGGATATCTGCCTATAACCAAAAACCTTTTAAAAATAGGTTGCTTATTACTATTCCTGTTTTAGTTTTAATTCTTATTTCAATAACAATCTTTTTAACTTTTAACGAAACACATAAAGGCTTTGTAATTAATGACTCACTTCTATATGCTTTAACACCAATTGATTTGTCATTTCTTACTTTTGGATTGACATATTCTAGTGTGTTTTTTGTTATAATATTACTGCTTCCAAAACCTAAAATAGCTCTTCTTACTCTAAATGCGTATATGTTGTTATTAGTTTTCAGAATAATTACAATGTATATTCTTCCGCTTGAGCCACCAGTGGGAATTATTCCTTTAAAAGATGTAATTCTTGAAAGTTCCTTTTATTCGGGTAGAGCCAATCTTAAAGATTTATTTTTTTCGGGGCATACTGCGACAATATTTTTATTTTTTTTAGTCTCAGAAAACAAGTGGATTAAATTGATATTTATTATCTTAACCATTGCAATTGCATCTTGCGTATTGTTTCAACATGTACATTATACAATTGATGTGATTTTTGCACCTGTTTTTTCATGGGTTTGTTATAAATTAGCACAAAAATTAAATAGATATTAATTATTGTTTTTTTGTCATTCTGAGTGAAACGAAGAATCTAATTTTATACTAGATACCTCACTTCTCCGCCGCGGCGGACAGCATGACAGTATAAATAAATTATAAATTATGTTTAGTAAAGAAGACTTAAATCAAATGAAGCAAATGGATATCAATCCATTAGTTGCCGAAAAACAAATTGAATTCTTTAAAAACGGATTTCCTTTTGTACAGCTTGAAAGACCTGCAATTGATAAAGATGGTATTAAAGTATTTTCTGAAAATGAAATAGCTGAATTAACAAAGTTATATGATCACAATTCAGAAAAAGAAAATATTGTAAAATTTGTTCCTGCATCTGGCGCAGCAACAAGAATGTTTAAGGATTTATTCTCATTTATGGATGATTGGACTGGTTCAGTTGATATAGAAAATGATAAGAAATTCAGTATGGTTTTAGAGTTTTTCGAAAATCTACCACAATTTGCATTTTATAACGAACTAAGCGAAGTTTTAAAAAAAGAATATAATCTTGATATAGAAGAAGAATTTAAACAAGATAATTATATCAGTATTATTTCTGCTTTATTAACACAAAAAGGATTAAATTACAGTAATTTACCTAAAGCATTACTTAGTTTTCATAGTTATAATAATGAAATAAGAACTTCGCTTGAAGAACATATTGCAGAAGGAGCAATGTATTCAGTTTCATCAAATAAAAATGTAAACATTCACTTTACTGTTACCCCAGAACACCTGATATTATTTAAAAAACGTGTAAGTTTAATTCAAGGAAAATACGAAAAATTGTATAATGTTATTTTTAACATTAGTTATTCCATTCAAAAATCATCTACTGATACTATAGCTGTTAAGCTTAATAATGAGCCTTTTCGCTCAAATGATAATAAACTTTTATTCAGGCCTGGTGGGCATGGAGCATTAATCGAAAACTTAAATGAAATTAATGCTTCAATAATTTTTATAAAAAATATAGATAACGTAGTTCCCGACCATTTAAAAAACGAAACTGTAATTTATAAAAAGGCAATAGGTGGACTTTTAATAAAAGTAAGAAATCAGGTTTTTGATTTTTTGAAACGAATTAATAAAGGCGAAAATTCTGAAAGTTTTGTTAAAGAAATTTGTGATTTTTATAAAAAATATTTCTTTGTCGAAATACAAATTTCAACCAATAAATCGAAAATTATTGACGAATTAAAAGCAATTTTAAACCGTCCAATAAGGATTTGTGGTATGGTTAAAAATTTAGGTGAACCAGGAGGGGGGCCGTTCTGGGTTAAAGATGCGAACAGTGGTGCTTCGTTGCAAATAATAGAATCTTCTCAAATTGATTACTCTAATGATATTCAGTTGAATATATTCAAAAAAGCATCGCATTTTAATCCCGTTGATTTAGTTTGTTCTGTTAAAGATTTTGAAAGAAAAAAGTTCAATTTAACTGAATTTATTGACCCAAATACTGGCTTTATTTCAAAGAAATCTAAAGATGGAATGGATTTAAAAGCTTTAGAATTACCTGGTCTTTGGAATGGGGCAATGGCATATTGGAATACCATTTTTGTAGAAGTTCCAATCATCACTTTTAACCCTGTAAAAACTGTAAATGATTTGTTAAGGAAAGAGCATCAACCGGAATAATAAATTCGACTTAAATTATCTTACTAGTTCGTATAAACTATCATTATACTCAAATTTTAATATTCCGTATGTTTTGGAAATATAAATGTTATTTGATTTATATACATCATAATATAAAATATTATTAATTCTTGCGGTATCTAAAGTAATATTTGATGGGTTAAAGTTGTAATTAACTGAATCTATACCAAAATGAACAATTGAACCTGAAATAGAATAGTAAATATCGAAATGTTTACAATTAAACTGATTTGTATAGACATCAAAGTAAATAATATGTTCAGGGCATTTATCATGATGTTCCATTTCAGGTGTTATTGTATTACTCCACTTAATTCCACTTAATTGAAAGGCTAGTATTAATGTGTCTTTAATATTAGAATTTAAATTCTTAAAGATTAATCTGTTAATATCAGAATAAGTCATCCATTCTCTTGCATCTGTTGAAATTTGGGCTTTATATTCTGTGCAAGAATAATCCTTTCTACATGAAAAGAAAATTACTTGATTTATTATTAGGATTACTAAGAAAATAAAAACTATATTTTTTTTCATACTTTTTAAAATCAAACAATAAATTATAATTCATAACAAATATAAATAATTTTAGAACATTTATTTAAACTCATTCATATTGAAAAATCTCCTTTTCGTTGAATTTATTTGTTAGTGTACTTTTTGAAATGTAATATTGTGTAAAATATTATTCTAAATCATATGAAAACCTCTTTTTTAATCATTAACTTATTATTTATCATAACTATGACAGGTTATAGCCAGACTTTAAATCACGGTTTTAAACTAATCGAAAAACGTTTTGTAAAAGAAGTTAATGCCGATTGTTTTTATTATGAACATGTTAAAAGTGGTGCTAAACTTTTAAAAATTGCTTCTACAGATGACAATAAAACCTTTGGAATAACCTTTAAAACACTTCCAGATTCTGATAATGGAGTTGCTCATATCCTTGAGCATTCTGTACTAAATGGCTCAAAAAGTTTTCCGGTAAAAAGTCCTTTCGATGTTTTAAGAAAAGGATCATTAAATACATTTATGAATGCTTTTACTTCGCGTGATGCAACTTCGTACCCTTTTGCAAGCATGAATGAAAAAGATTATTTTAATTTAATGTACGTATACCTTGATGCAGTTTTTAATCCATTAATATATACCGATACAAGAATTTTAAAACAGGAAGGCTGGCATTACGAACTAACCGATAAAGATTCACCTATAATTTATAAGGGTGTTGTTTTTAACGAAATGAAAGGTGCTTTTTCGAGCCCACAAAGAGAACTTGGATACCAGAATTTAAAAAGTACTTTTCCCGATAATCCATATGGTTTTGAATCAGGCGGTTTGCCTTCAGCTATAACAACGCTTACACAAACTCAATTTGTTGATTTTCATAAAAAATATTATCACCCAGAAAACTCATATATTATACTTTATGGCAATGCGGATATAAATAAAGAACTTGAATTTATCGATTCAAAATATCTTTCTAATTATACTAAAACGGGTAATGTTATTTCTGTTTCTGATCAGAAACCTTTTACTTCTACTAAATATATTGCTGCTTATTATCCTGTATTAGATGAAGCTACAACAAAAAATCAGACTTTTTTATCTTTTAACTTTGTTACCGGGCACAATTATGACTATTCTTTAGGCCTTGCATTAAATGTGATTTGTGAAGTGCTTATAAATCAAGAATCGGCACCTGTTAGAATTGCTTTACAAAAAGCAGGTATTGGACAAAAAGTATCAGCAAATGTTCAGGATTATAATCAAAATCAACTTAGTATATATGTACAAAACGCAAATGCATCTGACAAGCAAAAATTTGAAGAAATTGTAATAAATACATTAATAGAAGAGGTTAATAAAGGCATTGACAAAGAAGAAATAAAAGGAATTATTAACAGGTATGAATTTGAATTAAGAGAAGGAAGTGATGCACAAAAGGGAATTTCATATATGGGCCAGATTAAAGCAGGCTGGCTTTTTGAAAATAATCCTTTTAAAGGATTAGAATATGAACAACAATTAACAGAAATAAAAAAGGCATTAACTACTAATTATCTAGAAAACATTGTTAAAGAGTATTTAATTAACAATATGCATAGATCACTGGTGGTTCTTGAACCAAAGCCCGGACTAGAAAAGGAAAGAAATGCTTTTGTTGAAAAAGAATTAAACGAATACAAAGCAAAATTAAGCACAAGTCAAATAGAAGATCTTATTAAAGAAACAAATAATCTTATTGCTTTTCAAAAATCTGAAGATACTCCAGAGGCACTTGAAACCATTCCAATGCTTTCGTTATCTGACATTAATCCAAAATCTGTATTCTATAGCTGTGAAGAAAAAAAAATAAATGGAACTAAGTTGTTATTTCATGATGAATATACTAACGACATTATTTATTCAAACCTTAATTTTGACATGAGGGTATTACCTAAAGAGCTTATATCTTATGCCTCATTATTATCCGAAATTTTAGGAATGATGAATACCGAGAAATATACCTATGGCGATTTAAACAAGAATTTAAATATAAATACTGGTAGCTTTAACACACATATTAATACTTATCTTGAAAATAATGATGATGGAAAAATGATTCCAATGTTTGTTGTTAGTTCAAAATTAATGAATACTAAATCTGATAAAATGTTTGAGCTAACTCAGGAAGTAATTTTAAAATCTAAGTTTACAGATACAGATAGGCTTAAAGAAGTGTTAACACGTTTACAATCGCAAACAGAAGCGTCATTTAAGCGAAATGGTTATAATGTAGTTTCAAGAAGACTTCCGTCTTATTATAGCAATGAAGGAAAGTTTGAAGAGCTTACCAGCGGATTGGATTTCTATTGGTTTTTAGCTGATCTTGTTAAAAATTACGATAAAAATGCTGCACAAATTGCAACTAGCTTTTCAAAAGTATCAAAACTTTTATTTGTAAAAGAAAATCTTTTAACAACAGTAACCTGCAGTAAAAAAGATATTGATAACTACTCAAAATCTTTAAACAGTTTTACAACAACACTTTATTCTGAAAAACCAGTTCTTAATATATGGAAATTCGATTTTGAAAACAAAAATGAAGGTATTCTAACTGCATCAAAAGTGCAATTTGTTTTAGCTGGATACGACTATAAAAAACTAGGATATAGCTGGAATGGAAATATGCGTGTTTTATCGCAAATTCTTTCTTCAGACTATTTACATAATAAAGTTAGGGTAATTGGCGGTGCATACGGTGGCAGATGTAATTTTGGCATGGATGGAATGGTAGTTTTTGGTTCATATAGGGACCCAAATTTAAAATCTACTTTTGATGTTTATAATGGAATTCCTGAATATCTTAATAATTTTAAAGCTGATGAAAAAGCAATGGCTCGTTATATTATTGGTACAATTTCAGATATTGATGCACCATTCACTCCTCAACAAAAAGGTAATTCTGCTTTTAATTATTATTTAAGAAAACGCACTTTAGAAGATGTACAAAATGATCGCAATGCCATTTTATCTGCAAAACCTGAAGAAATAAAAGGTTATTCTAAAATGATTCAAGATATTTTAAATAAGAAAGCTGTCTGCGTTTTTGGAAATACTGATAAAATTAATGCAGAAAAAGAAAGTCTTAACAAACTTATTAAGATTGAAGTTGAGTAGTTTTGATGACTATAAAATTGGACTAAATATTCTTGCAATCCCTTCAGCAATTCTTCTTGATACTGAGCGTTTTGAATATTCTTCTAAACTTAGTTGTTCGCAATAAGATAAATCTTCCATAAATGATTCTTTTAGTTTAATTGCAACTTTTTCATCATAAATAAGTGCATTAACCTCAAAATTCTGGTCGAAACTTCTTAAGTCCATATTTGCAGTTCCAACGGAACTGAAAACATCATCAACAATTAAAACTTTACTATGAGTAAAACCTTTGTTATACATATAAATATGGACATCAGCCTCAAGTAATTCTTTAAGATAAGACATTGACCCATAATATGTTAATTTTGAATCGGAACGACTTGGCAAAATAATTCTAACATCTACACCGCTTAATGCAACTGTTTTTATGGCAGTTAATATGCTTTCATTTGGAATAAAATAAGGGGTGGAGATATATAAATATTCTTTTGCTGTTGAAATTGCATAAAAATAAGTTTGCATAATACTATCCCAATCAGAATCGGGACCACTTGTTGCTATTTGAACAAAACACTTTTGGCATGCTTCGTAAACTGGAAAATACTTAGAATCATTTAATAATTTATCAGAAGTAAAATGCCAATCGGTAAGAAATACAACTTGCAAACTACCAACTGCAGTTCCTTCAAGCCGTAAATGAGTGTCGCGCCAGAAACCAAAATCAGGAGCTCCATACAAATAACGATCTGCAAAGTTTAATCCTCCTACAAAACCAACCTTTCCATCAATTACTATTATTTTTCTATGATTTCGGAAATTTATTTTCTGTGCAAATCGTGGAAATCTAACAGGAATAAATGCATTTGCCTGAACACCGGCATTTGTTAATTCTTCAATATAATCATCACTTAAACTCCATGATCCCACATCATCATATATCAATCGTATTTCTATACCTTGTTTTGCTTTTTCAATCAATATACTTTTAAGTTTTTCTCCAACAGTATCCTCTTCAATCATATAGTACTCTAGATGAATATGATGCTTTGCATTTTGTAAAGCTTCAAATATTGCAGGAAATGTTTCATCACCATTATTTAATATAGTAACTTTATTCATGCTAGTAAGCAATGCTTTACTGTTATTTAAAAGTAGCCTTATAATACCAGCTTTTGATAAAATTTTGGAATTTGTTATATCCAAATCGTCAAGCAAATGTTCCGATTGCCATGCAATTAATTTTTCTGTTTGTCTGAAATCGGCAATTTCCTTTTTAGTGAAAATTCTCTTTTTACGATAATTTTTTCCAAAAAAATAAAAAAGTATAAGGCCTGCTGCCGGAATTAATAAAATTGCTAATATCCATGCAAGTGTTCGGTTAGGATCTCTATTTTGAACAATTAAAAACAATATAACAATTATCCCAATTAATATCAATGCATACTCATACCAATAAATAGTATAATGCCAAATATCTTTATATATTGAAGTTAGAATTGTCATTTTGTTTTAATAACCATAACTGTAATTTCAGGAGGCATACCAATTCTTCCTAAAAAACCAATACATCCCAATCCACGATTAACGTACAAGTTACTGTTTTTATTTTGATATAACCCTGCCCATTGTTCATATTTGTATTTAACAGGACTCCACCTATATCCGAATTTTTCAATACCAATCTGCATTCCATGAGTATGCCCCGAAAAAGTTAAATCAACTTTTTTCGAGAATTTTATTTCTTCGTTCCAGTGAGTAGGATCATGACTAAGCATTATTGTATAATAACCAGATTTAATATTTTTTATAGCTTTTTTAAAATCACCATATTGTTTAAATGGAGGTAAGCCCCAGTTATCGACTCCAGCAATTATAATGCTATCTTTTCCATTAGAAATATATGTAGATTCATTTCTTAACAAATTAAATCCCATAGCCTTATAATGCAAAATGATTTTATCAAGATTTGTAGATTTTGTTTCGGGGGTTCGCCATATAGTATAATCACCAAAATCGTGATTGCCAAGCACAGCAAGCTTACCAAGTGGAGCATTAATTCTGTTAAATATTGAATCAAGTCCATCGGCCTCTTCAGTAAAATTATTAACTAAATCGCCTGTTAATATTACTATATCAGGATTTAAATCATTTATTTTATTTACTACTTCAGTCAAAGCCTTAGTGTTATAGTAAAAACTACCTATGTGGATATCCGACAATTGAACTATTTTTAGTCCCTCGAATGATTTTGGTAACTTGTTAGATACTATTTCAGTATTTCTTACAGTAAAATCGTTTTTTCCGATTAACATAGCGTATAGTATTCCAATTCCAATTAAAATACTTAAAAATAAACCTATTAACGAAATAAATTTAAATTTAAAATTCTTTTTTAAAGTGAATTTTAAAGAATATTTAATTATCTGATTAATTATAAAGAAAATTGAAAAGTTAAGTTTTGGTATAAAAAATAGCATAAAATAGGAGAGAGTGTAAAACATTTTTGTGAAAGAAATGAAATGAGGTGCAGTCCTAAGTTGATAAAAAAGTATAGAGAATGTTATTATGAATGCTAATGATAGAATTATATCAATCCATATCAATACTTTCCATTTAAATTTATTAGTTATAATATGCTTTTTAAGACCATATAAAAAAGCTAATTCGGTAATACAATAAAAAAGTATTGTAAACCCAAGTGGAAGTATCATTCTCATTTAGCAAATATCGGAACAATTATTTTAGTTAAAAACGAATTTTAAAAAAGGAATAAATTAAATTACCTTTGCAAAAAAATTATTTATGGCAAGTATTAAAAATATTAAAAAAGACATCGACTTTTTAGTTGACGAAGTAATTTCAGATAGTTTTTTATGTTTATCTCTTAATCAAGATAAAAAAAACGACGAAATCATAGCTGTTATTAATGAAATTGCAGATAAAAGAAATGATTTATTTGATCGCATTAACGACGTTCCTAAATCTGGAAATCGCCAAGAAGTTAAAGCACATTTCAAAGCTATTTATGATGATTTATTTGATAAAGTAGATAGTTCTTTCGAAAAACTTTCAAAGGCAGTAGAAGCTAAATAGTTTAATTACTATTTGTTAACAGCACTTTTTAATATCTCTTCCTTTATAATAGATCGGAATGAGTTTTCTAAAATAGTTGCTTGATATTGACTTCTATAATAAACTGTAGAATTATCGTAGGCATAAATTTCGGTTGCATCTAAAGAGGTAAGCTTAACATCTGCTTCTTCAAATGCAACTATACTGCTTATACCTATTTCGCAACTAAGTGCTTCTACATAACTGTTTTTTAAGGCAAAAACAAACAATTTAAAGATATTTCCTTTAAATTTCACATTACTGAAATCTGTTGTTCTGCAAAATACCTTTTTTGACTTAATGGTTGAATATATTTCACATTCATCGTAAGCATTTAATCTAAGAGTATCTATATATCCAGAAAGATTTAGTTCGCCTTTTCCGTTTACCTGTAATTTTAATTCAGAGCTATTAATAAAAAAAGTAGATACTGTTTCTTCACTTAAGGCCAAGGATAAGTTATTGAAATTTAAATTAGTAACTGTAATAAGCTCTACATTTCCAAAAGTCGAAATTTTTTCAAGTTTTTCGAAAGTCAGAAATACCTTAATTCTTTCTTTAGAAAAATTAGATTTATTCGTAATACTTAAAACTCCATTACTTATTACTACTTTTATTTGCTTTACCGAAGTTTTATCTCCTTCGTATAAAATACCTTGATCGGTACTTTGCGACAAATAAACAATAACATTTCCTTTTACATCAAGCTGATTAAATTGTTTTAAAATTAGATCATCAACTTTGCGATTCTCTTTTTTTTCCTTTTGTGCATTTAAACTTAAATTTCCAGTTATTATGAATGCAGCGCAAAAGAAAAAAACTTTTAAAACTTTTGTGTTAGGGACGGTAGGTTTTCATGGCCCGTTATTTTTTAAGTTTCAATTATATATACGTAAAAAAATATTTTTGGTTCTAAATTTTTTATCGAAACTATTAAAATATTTTTCCGTA
>CAILUD010000115.1 GCA_903837285.1 uncultured Bacteroidota bacterium
AAAGCCTGTAGAGACTTCTCCTGCAGTAGGAGTATATGTAGCATTTAATGTATTTGGATTAGGGTTAAATGTTCCACCGCCACCTGTCCATGTTCCACCAGATGCAATAGTAACTGCCCCATTTAATGTAATTGTTGGGTTGTTGCCGCATATAGTTCTGTCTAATCCTGCATTAGCCGTAGGAGCAGGGGTAAAGGTAATTATCATCTGGTCAATTTCAGCAACACAAAGACCATTGCCAGTTGTAGTAAGAGTTAAAGTTTTAGTTCCTGCTAAAATATCTGCTGCAGTAGGCGTATATGTCGCATTTAAAGTATTTGCATTTGGTAAAAATACACCTAAACCACCAGACCAAGTTGCACCAGTAGCTCCAGTAATTGTTCCTGCTAGTGTAGTTATTGCGTTATTTGCGCATTTTGTTTGATCAATTCCAGCACTAACAGTTGGCGCGTTAGTATATGTGATTACCATTTGATCATTAACGGCCGAACAATTCGCATTACCTGTTGTAGTAAGCGTTAAATTTACAAATCCAGAAGCTAATTCTCCAGCTGTTGGAGTATAAGTTGCGTTTAATGTAGTATTATTAGGAGTGAATAAACCAGTTCCACCTGACCAAACACCACCTGTTGCAACAGTTGTATTTCCTGCTAAAGTTGCAATGTTATTATTTTTACATTTTGTTTGGTCAACTCCTGCATTAACTGTTGGAGCAGGAGTAATAGTTATTGTAATATTATCACTAACAGATGAACAATTTCCATTACCAGTTGTAGTTAATGTTAAGGTTACGTTTCCTGCGCCAATTTCACCAGGAGAAGGAGTGTATGAATTGTTAAGAGCGGTATTCCCAGGAACATAACTTCCAGTTCCTCCAGACCAGATACCACCTGTAGAAATTGTAACAGCTCCGTTTAGTGAAACAACCTGATTGTTTGCACATACAGATACGTCTGGGCCTGCATTTGCTGTAGGAGCATTTGTGTATGTAATAATAATATTATCACTTACAGCGTTGCATGAACCATTTAAAATTGATGTTAATGTAAGTGTTACTGTACCTGCCAGTAATTCTGCAGCAGTTGGAGTATAAGTTGCATTTAAGGTTGTGTTGTTAGGGGTAAAGGTTCCTCCACCGCCTGACCACTGGGCACCTCCAGCAATTGAGACATGTCCATTAAGGGTATAATTAGGATTATTAATACAAACTGAAGCATCAGGACCTGCAGTAATCCATGGTGCATCTGTAATTGTTAATATTACTTGATCAGTAACTGGGAAACATGAGCTTGTTGATGTTAAAGTAAGAATTACAGAACCAGCGATTGTATCTAGGGTACTAGGATTATAAGTTGCATTTAAAGTAGTTGCATCTGGAGAAAAAGTTCCAGTTCCACTTGTGGACCAAATTCCAGTAATTGCACCTCCGGTTACACTTCCGGTAAGAGCAGCAGTTGTATTACCACAAATAGAAAAGTCGGCACCGGCATTAACAACTATTTTAGCAGCGAATTCAGAAAAGAAGCCATATCGACAACCAGTTGCTGCTGCGCCGTTTATTAAACCCATTCCAAAAACATCAGTAGAATTTGTTAGCTTCATAGCAACACCAACTGGAACTTCAGCGGCAGTAAATGTTTTGCCATAAGTTGAAACCCATTGGCCACCTGTGCCAGGAACTACAGCAAAATCAGCAGCGGTGATACATAAAGGATTACTACCTCCAGTTAAAGTAAAATTACCTTGGTTTCCAGCCTTAACCATAATATTTAAATAAAACGCTTCGGCTGTAGATCTAACAAAACTAACGGATTTTGAGCCCGCACAGTTTAATGGAGGCAATAAAGCTGATCCAAGTTCGCAACCAAAACCAGTTACTTGTGTGCAATAAACTGGTTTATCAGTATGGATATAATATCTATTTAGATTTAGATTATCATGAAAATATGTTTGTCCTGCAAACAGAGTTGCAACAGGAACAGCATTTCCGTTTTCATAAACATTAGTATTATTTTGAGTAGCTAAAATAAAATAACTTTCACCTGCATTTACATTTAATTGCCCTTTTATAACAATATAATCGGTTCCAATAATATCTACTGGAACAATTTGATCTCCAATAAGGTCGTAACATCCTTGTCCTGTATATTGTTTAGAATCTTCTTTTACAGTTACTGCTATTGGTTTAGTTGATAAAATTACTGCACCGGAAGGTTGATTTACCGGGTTTTGAAAGTTTGCACCAGAAAAACCACATGAATATGTTTCACCACGATTTAAGTTTATAGTAAATGGAATATTTGCTGGATGTCCTCCGTCAAGCGCAACTCTAGAAAAAATTTGAACAGCTGTTCCATTTTGAGTAGCAACTATATCGAAAGTAGATAATGCGTTAGGTGCTAAAGGTACATGGTTGTATAATGTATTTGCAGTTGAACTGTTTAATGTTATTGGAACATAAAATTCAGTTCCAAGACCGTTTGCTCCTTTAAGAGCAAAAATTTCGTTATTGTTATTGTTATTTACTTCGTAATATGCTGTAATTACAACCGTTGAGGTAATTAAAATACCTTTGTTGTAAACAGTATTTGTATTTAAGTTTTCAATTAATGCTTTATAGTTATTTGGGGCTGCATCTAATACAATACTTACTGTGCCATTAGCAGGAATAGGTATTGGATTAGGTGTTGTTATAAAAGCACCATTTAAAGGTTGAGTTACAGTTACCGTTCCGGCAACAGCTGTTGTATTTGTAAACCTTAAAGTCGGACCTGCATCATTATGCCCAGCAGAAACTTCTGGTGCAGCAAACCAAAATTCAGTTCCGGTTTGTGCTGAGACATTACCAAATAGAGCAATTAGTAATGAAACTAAGTAGATTTTTTTCATAACTTTTATATTTAAAAAGTAGAGTAGGAAATATATAGATTTTTCAACCTTGATTTAACTATTTTTAACTTCTACGAAAACGTTAATACTATGTTTCGGAGTGGGATTATTTATATGCCTGAAATTTTTACTTTGTAACCTTTTTCGATAAGTAATTGCGAAATTTTTATTCTGAAATCTCCTTGAATTAATATTTCATTTTCTTTTACACTTCCTCCAACTCCACATTTTGTTTTAATAAATTTTCCTAATTCTTGAAGATCATCATCTTTTCCTTTAAATCCTTTTACTAACGTGACTGCTTTACCTGCCCTTGCTTTTTTGTCTAAAAAAACTATTAAATTTTGTTGTTGAGGTGCAAGAGTATTTATTATTTCTTCTTCGCTATTAAAACTGAAGCTAGGGTTAGTACTATATACAATTCCTGAGTTAATTTTCTTTTTCATATTATAAATTATATCTTTATTCCCAGAACTGTAACATCATCAACTTGACTATAGTTGCCTTTCCAGTTGTTAAAAATGTTTTCGAGTTCGTGTTTATGATTATTGAACTCAATTTCATTTATTTTTATAAGAGTTTTGCGTAAATTATGAGCTAGAAATTTTTTGCGTTCAATACCACCAAATTGATCGGCAAAACCATCACTAAATAAGTAAATAGCATCATTTTTTAATAATTGAAACTCTTTTAGTGAAAATGGTTCCATATGTTGGTGTATAGCAATTGGCATTTTATCTCCTTTTAGTTCATGTAATTCTATTTTTGAATCATCACTTAATTCTGTGTTTTGTTTTCTAACAATATAACAAGAATTATATGCACCTGCATACTGAAGCATAAGTGTGTCAGTATTTATAGCACATAATGCAATGTCTAAACCATCTTTTTGTTCATCAATAAATCCTTTTTGTTTAAGAGATAATATCATGTATTCTCTTAAATGATCAAGAATTTCAGAAGAATTAGTTACTTCATCTTTACGTACTATTTCATTTAGAAATGAAATTCCAAGCATGCTCATAAATCCGCCAGGAACTCCGTGTCCTGTGCAATCTGCAACACAGAATACTATCCAGTTTTTTATTCGGGTAACCCAATAAAAATCGCCCGAAACTATATTACTTGGTTTGTTAATTATAAAATATTGTTTTAGAATTTCATTTAATTGTTCGTTAGAAGGAAGCACTGCTTCTTGAATACGTTGTGCATATCTGATGCTTGATGTAACTTCTTCGTGAATTTCTTCAATATGATCTTTTTGCTTTGTTACCAAATCTCTTTGTGCTTCAATTTCGTCGCGCTGAGTTATAATTTCTTCTTTTTGTTGAGTGATTTCTACATTTTGTTCTTTTAGCAATTTGTTAGCATATTTTTTTTGAAAAAATAATCGCAATAAAAAAAACGATAAAGATAACACTAATATAATCACACAAATAGATCCATATATAACGTATTTTTGTAATCGCATTTTTGCGAGCTGCTCTTTATCTTTTAATTCGCTAACTATTTTATTTTTATTTAATAATTCAATTTCTTTCTCTTTTTTTTCTGTTTCGTACTTTGTTTGCATTTCTGTGATTAGTCGGCTGTTTTTATCATTAAACAAACTGTCCTTAAAATCAACGTATAATGTTTTGAAGTAATATGCTTTCTCAAAATTACCGGCAGATGCATAGCATGATGATATGTTTCTGTAATTATCAATTATTTGTTCAGGCTTAGATATTTTTTTAGATATTTCTAGACTTTGAAAAAGATATTTTAATGCAAGTTGGTATTGTTTAAGTTGATTATATGTAGATCCTAAATTATTTAAAATAATAGCCATTCCATTCTGATCGCCTAATTTATTTCTAATATCATAAGCTTTTTTATAACATTCAATTGCTTTATCTGGTTCGTTTTGATCAATGTAAATACTTGCTATATTATTATATATTATACCTATTCCTCGAGGAATATTAGCTTCAGTAAATAGTTCTAAAGATCTTTTATAATAATATAGTGTAGAATCATTATTATGTTCAGGGTTCTCTTTAAGTACAAATATGTTCCCAATTCTTGCATAAGCATTAGCTATTTGAGCTTTTACATTTGCTTTTTTTAAATGAATTAAGGCTTCTTTTGAGTATGTTAATGC
Source organism: uncultured Bacteroidota bacterium (assembly GCA_903837285.1). Taxonomy (GTDB): domain Bacteria; phylum Bacteroidota; class Bacteroidia; order Bacteroidales; family GWA2-32-17; genus GWA2-32-17. Next base: position 5,033 of record CAILUD010000115.1, read on the forward strand.
TTCCTTAAATTTTCCTTGATCTAAAAGAAGTACACCTATCGCAATCTTTGTTCTGCCAGTATTGTTTTCATCTTTTACTTTTTCGGAAGCTTTTAATGCTAATAAATAATTATCCATTGATTTTGGATAATCCCCAAGTTCTTTCCAAGTTTGACCAAGTCCTAAATATGATTCAATTAATCCTTTAACATAGTTTTCGGTTTCATATAAATTAATAGCTTCCTGAATATTTTTAATTGAATTTTTATATTCTCCTTTATAAAAAAGAGCACTACTTATTTTTGAAAAAGCGTCTGCAGAACCTCTTTTATAATTTATTTTTTGTGAAAGAATTAATGCCTTATTCGCATATTTATATGATGAATCAATATTTATATTGTAATATTTTTCTGAAAGCTTATTTAATAGATTAACTTTTGTTGTGTCATATTTAGCTTGATTAAATAATTGTTGAAGACTATCAATTACACTTGCTTGAATATTAAGTGTAAAAGAAAAGACAGTAAGTGTTAGAATTATAATAGTATATAGTTTCTTCATCAAAAGTATTTAAATTTTAATACAACTCATAGTTACGTTAATGCTATGTTTAAGGTTACTTTTTTTAGTGAAATTTTTATAGGATTATTACTTAAAATTTTACTTTAAGTATATGTTGTTTTATATGAAATAAAAAAGGGAATCAGTTTTTATGATTCCCTTGTATTAGGTTAAGAATTTAATCTTTTTGGACCAGCCTTAATAATTTCTTGAGGAACATCTTGCTGATACATTTTAAAATTCTCAATATATCGTGAAGCAAGATCTTCAAATTTTCTCCAGTATTCTGCTTTGTTTCCCCATGCATTTGAAGGTTCAAAAACATCATCTGGAACACCTGGGCATGTTAACGGAACTTCAAATCCGAATACTTTATCTGTACGGAATTCGATATTGTCAAGTTTGCCATCAAGTGCTGCATTTAACATGTTTCTAGTATGGCGAATACTAATACGTTTACCAATACCGAATTTGCCACCAACCCAGCCAGTATTCACTAACCAAACAGTAGCATTGTTTTTTTCCATTTTTTGTCTTAGTAGGTTAGCGTAAAAATATGGATGATGTACCATAAATGGAGCACCAAAACATGCTGAGAAAGTAATTTCAGGTTCAATTCCTAAACCCATTTCTGTACCTGCAATTTTAGAGGTATAGCCACTAATAAAATGATATATAGCTTGCTCGGGAGTTAGTCTAGAAATTGGAGGCATAACGCCCTGTGCGTCACATGTTAAGAAGATGATATTCTTAGGTTGTTTATAAACCATCTTTTCTTTTACAGCATTTGGAATAAAATGAAGAGGATAGGACATACGAGTATTTTCGGTAATTGTCTCATCATCAAGATCAATTATGCGAGAAGCTTTATCGAAAACAACATTTTCTAAAATAGTTCCAAAACGATGTGTACATTCATGAATTTCGGGTTCATGCTCTTGTGATAATCTAATTGCTTTAGCGTAGCAGCCACCTTCAAAATTAAAAACAGAATTATCGCTCCAGCCATGTTCGTCGTCACCAATTAATTCGCGTGTAGGATCTGCAGATAAAGTTGTTTTACCAGTTCCGCTTAAACCAAAAAATAATGCAACATCGCCATCTTTTCCAACATTTGCAGAACAATGCATTGCCATTACATCTTGCAAAGGCAATAAATAGTTCATTATAGTGAAAACACTTTTCTTTATTTCGCCTGCATAATTTGAATTAGCAATTATTGCAATTTTTTTAGAAAAGTCTATTATTATTCCGGTTTCTGTTTGAGTTCCATCAATTCTTGGATCAAGTTTGAAAGATGGTGATACTATAATAGTAAAATCGGGAATAAAAGTTTTGAGTTTATTTGGGTCTGGTTCGGTAATTAAAACATTTCTAACAAAAAGACTTTGCCAAGCCTGATCTGTAATTACTCTTACGCCTAATCTGTAATTTGGATCGGCTCCAGCGTATACATCTTGCACAAAAAGCTCTTCACCCTGAAGAAAAGCTTGCATTCTATGAAGTATTCCATTAAATTTCTCTTGACAAATTGGACGGTTATTTTTACCCCAATCAATTTTATCATCAGTTGAATTTTCACTTACAAAATATTTGTCATTAGCAGCCCTTGCAGTCCATTTTCCTGTGTGAACAAGAAATGCTCCACCAGTAACTAATTTTCCTTCACCACGAAAAATAGCTTCTTCATATAAAGCTGCTTCAGGTAAGTTCCAAAAAACTCTGTCAAGATGAACTAATCCATGATTTTTTAATCCGTATTCGCTTTTAAACGCTGTAGCTTGTTTTTGCGCGGGTGTTTCGAATTCTAAATATTTAGCCATTTTTTTTGATTTTTACTTTTTTATTTTTTTGCCACTAAGTAAAACTTTCCCATGAACGTAGTGAATAGAAACACTATAGTTCATTAAAAATTTTAAAATTTAAATACTCTAGTCACTTTTTACTTCCAGTCTCTAATTAATTTACGTTGTCCGATAAATAATTCATTAGAAGAACTTGGATCAATAGCCCATTTAATTCTTTCAACACCTTCGGTAATATCTTTAATTGAACCACAGAATGAAATTCTTAAATGACCTTCTGCTCCAAATTCAATTCCTGGAACAGTTAAAACTTTAACTTTATCAAGCAAAAGTTTTGATAATGCTGCAGAATCTTTATAGTATGCACTAAAATCAATAAAAGAATAAAATGTTCCATCAGGAACGGTAATTTTTAAACCGTCCATAGTTTTTAAATACTGCATTAAAACATTTCTGTTGTTTTCTAATGTTATTCTTAAACTTTCAACATATGACTGTAAGCCGTTTATAGCACCAATTGCTGCTTTTTGAAGTAAAATCGAAGGACCAGAAGTTTGATGTCCCTGAATATTTGACATAACTTTTATAAGCTTTTTGTTTGCAACTGCCCAACCAATTCTAAAACCAGTCATAGCATATTGTTTAGAAACTCCATTAATGATTATTAATTTAGAGTTTTCTAAATCTTTATTTGTAAAGTCAAAAGGGTTTGCAACTTTTTTACTGTCAAAAATCAAACGATGGTAAATATCGTCCATCATTAAATAAATTCCTTTTTCTTCACAGAATTCAACAATTTCTTTAATGAATTCAGCAGAATAAATAGCACCAGTTGGATTATTAGGGCTATTAATAATAATAAGTTTTGTGTAAGAAGTTACGTTTCTGGTAACGTCTTGTATTGTAGGGTAAAATGTGCCATCTTCTGCATAAGTAGGAATTGGAATACCACCGCAAAGTTTAATCATTTCAGGATAGCTAACATAAAATGGAGCCATAAAAATAACTTCATCCTGTGGGTTAAGAATTGCTTGCATTGCAACCATAATAGCTTGTTTTGCACCGCTTGAAGCAATTACATTTTCTGGTGATACTTTTCTACCATAATACTCATATGTATAACGGATAATTGCTTGTTTCATTTCTACAGTTCCGTCAACTGGAGCATAACGAATTTCGCCAGAATTTAGCAGTCCTGCTGCTGTAGTTAAAGCATCAAATGGTGCTTTGCATTTTGGTTCTCCACCACCCAAATGAATTACAGGTTCGCCTTTGGCTTTTAATATTGAGAAGGTTTCGTTTAATTTTAACGTTGCTGATTCGCAAACTCCTCTTCCAATCAAACTGATAGTCATAATTACTTAGTTTTATTAAGTTTTAAAAAGGATTCAAAATTAGAAATAAAAATAATTGAAAATACTATTTAAGTTGCAAAGCATGTTTTGAAAGAAAATTTTTGCGTAATAAATTGATATTTAGTTAATATTAGAAATAATTTAAAAAGAATCCAAGTGTTGTATTGAAGTTTAGTGACCAATGTTTTTTATAAATATTGAACCTATGTGCTTGAAATAATGGTGTTAATATCGAGAAATGTTATAGAAGTTTGAGTTTTAATTATGTTTTTAAATATATTATAAGTATTAAGTCTGATTTCTAAGATAATTCAATTAACGATATCACATCCTTTGATATTCCTGTTTCGGTATCAATAATTTTAAAAGTTCTGCATTCAAAATATGATCCTGCATCATAATCAGAATTTATTATTATTCCTCCAACAAGAATTATATGTTTGCATGGATAATCTGTTTTTGTTGCTAATTCATTAACCCGGTTTTCAATTGCATTAAATAAAACTTCTGTTGCTTCAAAAATAGGATGCTCAGCTTTTTCAATACGTTCTTTATGATTAAACAATATTTGCTCAATAATATTTTGTTGATAATCTAGCTCAGTAATTTCATTTTCAATAATTTCATCTTTAAAAAGTTTTTTAATTGCTGCATTTACAGCTCCACAGCATGATGAATGTAAGCTTTGTCCTACTCTTAATAATTTTCCAACTTCACCTTGTTTTGATACTCCTATATGTGGGCCATAATAAATCATTACTGCACCGTTTTTGGGAACGTGATGTGCAAAGGCAGTAATGCCGGTTATTCCAGTAAATGGAAATCCACATAAACCGCCTAAGTTAAAAGGACCAAGCATTTGTCGGGCATGTTCAGGATACTCAATATTGTTAACATCATCACTGCAAATACTATCTGCATGAATTATCTGATTTGGTTTCAGACCTAATTCCGATTTGAAAATATCGAAGAGCTCATCAGTAATTCTATCAATATTAATTGCATTTGGATAGTATTTTCTAACTGCTGGTAAAGTTTTTTCGGAAGTAATACTGTGATGAGTCTTTCGCATATTTAAAGTTTTAAATTTAAAATTTACAATGCAAAATAGGGAAAATTTGTGAATTCATGATGAATTTGTTATGCAAAATAATTTAAATTTGTTGCATGAATCAAAAGGTTGAAAAATATTTTCTTGAACTTCTTGAAACTGATAGTTCTCGCTTAATTGCTGATATTATTGTAACAGAGATTGGTAATAACCCTGAATATTTTAAAATTGTTTTTGAATTTTGTTTAACAAAGCCTTATCCGGTAAGTATGCGAGCAGCAAGGGCTCTACAATTATGCTGTGAAGTCAGAAAATCATTAATAATACCATATTTAAATAATATTGTTAATTTTACTATAAACTCCAAAATTGAGGGAGTTAGAAGAGGTTTTCTGAAAATTATTTCTGAATTGCCAGATATTATTAATTTAAATGAAAGTGGAATTCTTATTAACAAATGTTTCGAATGGATTTTATCACAAAACGAAAATCCAGCAATTAGAGTTTATTCTATGGAAATTGTATATAATGTTTGCAAACAAGAACCATTACTAAAAAATGAACTTACCTCCGTAATGGAATTAGTAAAGGATGATAAATCAATGGCGGTAAGATCTAGAGCGAAGAGGATACTTGATTCGATTTAAATTCTTCTAACTCAGTTTTAATGTCAAGTAATTGTGATTTTATATTCTGTAGTTTTTTGATTACCTCAAAGTTTTTAGAAGTATCTTCAATATTGTTTTTTAGTTTCTGCTTAGCACCGCTAAGAGTCATTCCTCTTTCTTTAACAAGGTGAAAAATTAAACGTAAATTTTCAATATCCTGTTTTGTAAATAAACGATTTCCTTTTTTGTTTTTCTGAGGTTTTAGTATATCAAATTCTTTCTCCCAAAATCTGATTAGTGATTGATTTACGCCAAACATTTCAGCTACTTCACCAATAGGGAAAAAAATCTTATCTATTATTGGTTCTTTATATGGTGCCATTTGTTAAACTTTTTACTATTTAGTCAAGAGCAATACCTCCTTCTTGTGCAGATAACTCTATCATCTTATCGTATTCAGCTGGTGATAAATCCTGATAAAAGAAATTAATTGGATTTAAAGGAATTTTATTTTTTCTTACTTCATAATGCAAATGCGGACCGGTTGATTTTCCGGTACTTCCAAGCTTCCCAATTATCTCACCTCTTGTTACGGTTTGACCAGTATGCACTAAAATTTTATTTAAATGAGCGTATCTAGTTGTGTAACCAAATCCATGGTCAATTAAAATTTCATTACCATAACCTCCATTAGAATATTCAGCACTTCTAACAATTCCATTTCCACTTGCTCTTATATTTGTGCCTGTAGATCCAGCTAAGTCAATACCTTCGTGCATTTTCACTGTGTTTTTATATACAGGGTCGTAACGTGTTCCAAAATGTGATAAAAATTTATAATGATCTTTATTTAAGATTGGTACAATAGCTGGCATACATGCTAACCATTTTTCTTTACTCTTTGCCAATTTTACTATTTCATCATATGATTTAGACTGAATACTAATTTGTTTCATTAATTTATCTATCCTTTTTGAAGTAGAAATAACTAAATCAGAGTTGTCAAATCCTTCTAAGTCTTCATATCTGTTTGCACCTCCAAAACCTGCATTTCGCATTGATTCTGGTATGGGTTCTGCTTCAAAAATAGTTCTGTAAATATTATCGTCTCTGTATTTTAAATCAGATAAAACACTTTCGCTTTCTAGAACTTTTCTTGAAAGAATTTCATATTGAACAGCAAGTTGTCTGTTTTCACGTTTTAACTGTCGTTCTTTTGGTGAATCAAAGGTATAAGTATAGATAACTATACCAGCTAAACCAAAAACAAATGCAGAAATTAATGAAGGTAAAAGTCTGATTAATCGCTTTTTAATTCCAATTTCAATCTTGTGGTAGCTAAGGGTTTCAGGATTAAAACGATATTTTATTTTAGACATTATTTACAACGATTTGCGATAAACTGCTTGTTTAAGTACAAATTTAACGTAAAAAATCTAAATTTGCAATCTTAAAAATTATTTAACCTTTTTTATATAAATGAACTCAAAAGAAATTCGCAAAGCTTTTCTAGATTTTTTTAATTCTAAAGAACATACGTTTGTGCCATCAGCACCAATGGTTGTAAAAAATGATCCTACATTAATGTTTACAAATGCAGGAATGAATCAGTTTAAAGATATTTTTCTGGGAAATTCTCCTGCAAAATATCCTCGAGTTGCCAATTCGCAAAAGTGTCTTCGGGTTTCTGGAAAACATAATGATTTAGAAGAAGTTGGTCATGATACTTATCATCATACCATGTTCGAAATGCTTGGTAACTGGTCGTTTGGTAATTATTTTAAAAAGGAAGCAATTGATTGGGCATGGGAATTTTTAACCGAAAAATTGAAAATTGACAAACAGTTTTTATATGCTACCGTATTTGAAGGAAGCCCTTCTGAAAATATTGAAGCAGATAAAGAAGCTTTAGAGTTTTGGAAAAAATATTTGCCAGAAGATCATATAATTTTTGGTAACAAAAAGGATAATTTCTGGGAAATGGGCGATACCGGACCTTGCGGACCATGTTCAGAAATTCATGTTGATTTACGTGACGAAGAGGAGAGAAATAAAATTTCAGGAGCTAGTCTTGTAAATGCCGGACATTCATTGGTTATTGAAATATGGAATTTAGTGTTTATTCAGTTTAATCGCAAAGCCGATGGAAAATTAGAATCTTTACCTGCTCAGCATGTTGATACCGGTATGGGATTCGAGCGGTTATGTATGGTTGTTCAGAATAAAAAATCAAATTACGATACTGATGTTTTTCAGACAATTATTACTGAAATCGGAAATTTATCAAATAAAAAATATGGTGTAAAACTCAGCGACGATGTTGCTATGCGAGTTGTTGCGGATCATTTGCGTGCTGTAGCTTTTTCAATTGCAGATGGACAATTGCCTTCAAATACAGGTGCAGGCTATGTTATTCGTAGAATCTTACGCCGTGCAATTCGTTATGGATATACATTCTTAGGTTTTAACGAGCCATTTATTTATAAACTTGTTGCAGTTCTTGAGTCAAACATGGGAGAGTACTTTAAAGAATTGCAAAGTCAGAAGGAATTTATAGCTAAAGTAATTAAGGAAGAAGAAATTTCTTTTTTAAGAACTCTTGAAACCGGCATTCAGAAATTTGAAAGCTATATTTTAAAAGAAAAAGATAAACTTGCTTCTAATAAAGTTATTCCAGGTAATTTCGCTTTTGAATTATTCGATACTTTTGGTTTCCCTTTAGATTTAACTCAAATTCTTGCTCGTGAGAATGAACTAACTGTTGACACAAAAAATTTTGACGAATGTCTAAAACAACAAAAAGATCGTTCAAGATCAGCATCAGTGGTTGAAACTGGAGACTGGACAGTTTTAAAACAAATTGAAAAAACTGAATTTGTAGGGTACGACCTGACTTCTATAACAACAGAAATTGTAAAATATAGAAAAGTTGAACAAAAAGGAAAATCTTTTTATCAGGTTGTTTTAGCTAAAACTCCTTTCTATGGAGAAAGTGGCGGCCAGCTTGGCGATACTGGTTGGATAGAATGGAATGGTAACAAAATAGAAGTAATAGATACTAAAAAAGAAAATAATTTAACAAATCACATATTAAATAAATTGCCTGAAGGTTTTTCTGGAGAATGTATTGCTATTGTTGATGAATCTAGAAGAAATAGAACTCAGGAAAATCATTCTGCAACTCATTTATTGCACTTTGCTTTAAGAAAAGTATTAGGAAATCATGTTGAACAAAAAGGTTCTTTGGTTGGGCCTGATCATCTTCGTTTCGATTTTTCACACATGCAAAAAATGTCAGCTGAGGAAATTGAATCAGTAGAGATTATAGTAAATGAAATGATCAGAAAAGGAATTTCTTTAACAGAGAGCAGAAGTATTCCAATTGAAGAAGCTAAAAAACTAGGTGCAATGGCACTTTTTAGTGAGAAGTATGACGATCATGTGCGAGTTGTTAAGTTTGATGAGTCAATTGAACTTTGCGGTGGAAATCATGTTCAGAATACTTCAAAAATCGGATTGTTTAAAATTTTATCAGAGGCGTCTATTGCAACTGGTATTCGTAGAATAGAGGCTATAACAGGTGAGAAAGCTGTAACATTCTATAAGAATATTGAAGTTCAATTGTTTGAAATTAAAGATCTTTTAAAGAATCCTAAAGATATTTTAAAATCTGTTGAATCTTTAATTTCAGATAATGATAAACTTAACAAATCATTAGATGGATTTTTAAAAGAAAAATCTATTCAGATTAAAAATGATATAAAACATCAAATTGTTTCATTTAATGGTATTAATTCTGCTTTTTGTAAAATTTCAATCCCCGATTTAAGCCTACTTCGTGATATTGCTTTTCAATTAAAAGCTGAAACTGAGAATTTGTTTTTAGTAATGGGAGCAGAAATTGATGGTAAGGCACATGTTGCTGTGTTTATTTCTGATAATCTTGTAAAAGAAAGAAATTTACATGCAGGAAATATTATTAAAGATATTTCAAAAGAAATAAATGGAGGCGGAGGTGGGCAACCATTTTTTGCTACAGCTGGCGGAACAAAGCCTGAAGGAATATTAAATGCATTTGAAAGTGCAAAAAAATATATTAAGTAGTATGGGGAATTCGAATTTTTTCTTGACACTCTTTATTTAAGGTAACTCAAATCCTTTTTGTCCCCCTTCACTGAAGGGGGTAGGGGGATGAAAATAAGGAATGCCATTATGAATTTTTCAAATAATAACTATAACAAGAAATTAAAAAACTTTGCAAGAGTCAATAGAAACAATGGAACAAAAGCAGAAGTTAGAATTTGGTGTGAATTACTTAGAAATAAAAAAATGCTAGGTTTTTCATTTTTAAGACAAAGACCAATTGAAAATTATATAGCAGATTTTTTTTGTATAGAATTAAAGTTAGTGATTGAAATAGATGGGTTTACACATCAGTTTGAAGAAGTAATTAAAAAAGATAATGTAAAAGAAGAATGTTTAATGGTATTGGGGTATACTGTTCTAAGATTTAGTGATGATGACGTAATGAAAGATATTGAAAATGTTAGTAGAGTTCTTGAGGAGTGGATTGAGAGAAGGAGAATTGTGCAAGCTCATCCCCCTGCCCCCTTCGAAGGGGGACAAGAAAACCCCAGAAATAATTAAATTTGTAAAATGATTTCATTAGATAATGTTTCGCTTTCGTTTGGTGGATTTGAGCTTTTTAAAGGAGTTTCGTTTCTCGTTTCTCAGAAAGATAGAATTGGTTTAGTTGGCCGTAATGGTGCCGGAAAATCAACACTTTTAAAGTTAATTGTTGGTGAAGTTTCTCCAGATGAAGGAATAGTAAGTAAACCAACTGGAATAACAATAGGCTATTTACCACAGTTACTAAATTATGTTGATGGTACTAGCGTTTGGGAAGAAGCAATAACTGCATTCAAAGAGGTAAATTCAATTCAAAAACGTATTGATGAAATACATGTTGAATTAACTGAATTAGAAGATGAAGATTCTGGAAATTCTATTCAACTAGCTTCTGAATTACATGAGCTAAATGAAAGATTAATTTATCTTGATGGTAACAATATAGAAGAAAAAACAGAAAGAGTTCTTATTGGGCTCGGTTTTAAGCGAACAGATTTTACCAGACAGACTACAGAATTCAGCGGTGGCTGGCGTATGAGAATTGAGTTAGCAAAAATTCTTTTGCAAATGCCTGATGTTTTTCTTCTTGATGAACCAACAAATCACTTAGATATTGAGGCCATTCAATGGATTGAAGATTTTTTAAAAGAATATAATGGTGCTGTGTTATTAATATCTCATGATAAAGCATTTCTCGATCATGTAACAACTCGCACTGTTGAACTTTCACTTGGGAAAATTTACGATTACAAAGTTCCGTATTCAAAATTTGTTGCATTACGCGAGGAGCGGCGAGAGCAGCAAATGTCAGCTTTCAAGAATCAACAAAAAATGATTGGGGATACCGAGAAATTTATTGAACGATTTAGATCAAAAGCTACAAAATCTATTCAGGTACAATCTAGAATAAAACAATTAGATAAAGTTGAGCGAATTGAGGTTGATCAGGAAGATGTTTCTTCTATGAATATTACATTTCCTCCTTCGCCAAGATCAGGTTCTGTGGTTTTTGAGTTAAAGGAAGTTTCGAAAAGCTACGGAACAAATGAAATTCTTAAAAAAGTAGATTTAATAATTGAAAGAGGAGATAAACTTGCTTTAGTAGGAAGAAATGGCGAAGGAAAAACTACTTTAATGAGAATGATTAAAGGTGAGTTGGAATATGAAGGAACTGGAACATGTGGTTATCAGGTTAAAATGGGATATTATGCCCAAAATCAGGATCAGATTTTAGATAAAGAAAGAACTGTTTTGCAATCTATTGATGATATTGCAGTAGGAGAAGTCAGAACAAAAATCAGAAGAATATTAGGTGCATTTTTATTTAGCGGCGAAGATGTTGATAAAAAAGTAAAAGTGCTTTCAGGAGGCGAATGCAGCAGGCTTGCTCTCGCAAAACTTTTACTAGAACCTGTTAATTTGTTAATTCTTGATGAACCTACTAATCATTTGGATATGATTTCAAAAGAAGTGTTAAAAGAAGCGCTTCAGAAATATGATGGTACGTTGTTAATTGTTTCACATGATCGTGATTTTCTTGATGGTTTAGTTACCAGAATTGTTGAAGTTCGTGATAAAAAATTTAAAGAATATTCAAATAATATCTGGGAATTTTTAGCGAGCAAAAAAGTAGAAACATTAAATGAACTTAATAGAAAAAAAGTTCAGGTAAAACAAGCTAAACCAACAACAACTAAAGAAGATAATAAACAGCGTTTTGCTCAGAAAAAAGAATACGATAAACTTCTTAAAAAAGCCGAAAATAAAATCACAAAATGCGAAGCTGAAGTAAGTGAATTAGAGATAGAGATGCAAAAGATGGATGAGATTCTTGTTAACCCCGAAGAATTTAAAAAAGTAGCTTCAGATCCAAAAGTTTTTGAAAAATATAACGAAATAAAGTTAAATTTGGAGAAAAAAATTGAGGAGTGGGCATTATTGCAAGAAGAATTTGAAACGTTAAAAAAAGGTGATTAATAATTACCGATATGAATAATTCAAAACTTCCGTTTACCGAATTTGAAACTCATAGAGTACGTTTGCTTCGCTATTCTGCAAGGTTTGCTCATGATGCATTTTCCTGGTATAGCGATGAGGAGGTAATGAAATGGGCAGGTCCCGATTTTCATAAAACTATTGACGATACACTTTTGTTTATTAAAAATGTTACCGAAGCAAGTGCCGAAGGTAAAATGTTGTTTTGGGCAGTTCAGGATAAACTTAGTCATAAAGTTATTGGAGATATCTCATTATGTCCAGATATGAAACATAGGTACGCATCTGCCGGAACTTTTTTAAAACAATCATTTTGGCAACAAGGAATTATGACAGAAGCAATGCAGCCAATTTTATGGTTTGCATTTAATAAACTAAATCTTAATAGAATAGAGGCTCAGATTTATACAGAGCATTTAGCCTCAATAAAACTTTATAAAAAATTGGGATTTAAGAAAGAAGGAACTTTACGTCAGAATTTTTTAATTGATGATACATTTAAAAACTCAATAATGTATTCATTATTAAAAAAAGAATTTAAAATGCGCAACTCCTGGAGCGAAATGGTATTTTAATTGTAAGGCAAAATAAGATGAATAAAATATTATTTTTAATTCTGTTATGCTTTTCGCTAATTTCATATTCACAGGAAGATAGCTTAAGAGCCAGAATTAACAGAATTATTTTAGCTGATAATAAAGTTGAATCATACCTTGATGTAAACGATAGTATCGATTTGTTTATTAATGCTATGCAAAAGCATTTTGGTGAAGTTGAAGAAGTAGAGGGAATTTATAACTGGACCAAACTTGAAATTGATAGCATTGGTAAAGATGTTAGATTGAGAATGATACACGGAATTTGGATTTCAAAAGAAACATCACTGAAATTTAAACCAGTATCACCAGAAAAAGTTGGTAAGTTAAAAGATTATGAGAAACGTGGAGTTAGAATTAGAGTTTTTCAGAAAGATGGAAAAGATGCTTTACTTAGAAAATCTTATGAGTTAGTTGTTATTAAAATTGTTGAAGATTTGTTGAATTCTGAGCCCGAAAAAACAGAAGAATAACTTGTTAATTTAGTTTAAAGTAAGTTTTTGAATTGGTTTTCGTCTTATATTTGTAATATGAAGAAATGTAATCTTCTGATATTTTTTGCATTAATTACTTTTTTAGGATACTCACAAGAAGTTTCTTATTTTTATTTTAATGGAAATGTTTCTGATTGTAAGGATAATAAATCATTAATTTACGTTAATGTTGTAAATGAGTCAGTTGGCTATGCAGTAGCGTCAAATTCGCAGGGTAATTTCCAAATCAAAGTTAAAGTTGATGATATTTTAAGGTTTACTTCTATTGGATATAAAACAAAATTTTTGATAATTTCTGAAAATCATATTTACCAGCAACAATCTTTTTGTATGATTCCCGATACTGTTAAATTGCAGGAAGTAACAGTTTTGCCTTATTCAAATTTTAATGAATTTAAAACTCAGTTTTTAGCTTTAAAAACAAAAGAAGAGAGTTATGTTATTCCTGGAATTACTTTAAGAAACAGAACAACTGTTCATAATTTCGAGAATGAAGATTATATAAATAAAATGGCACTGGGAAGCCCTATTTCATACTTCTATTATAAATTTAGTAAACGTGAACAAAATATTCGAAAGTATTATGAAATGGAGAATGATAAATGGAATGTATATACAATCGATCAGAAATATAATAAGGCAATTGTTGAAAAGATTACAGGACTAAAGAATGATGAAACAATAAAGTTTATGGCCTGGTGTAATTTTGAAAGAGAATACTTATTATCTGCAACATATTATGAAATTTCTTTAAGAATAGCTGTTAAGTATGAATTATATTGTGATATAATTAAGAAAGATAGTACTTAGTAACTTAAAGCAACTTTTTTAATATTTATGTAGTCAATTAAATAAATAAAATTTAACCTAATAAATTATATCGTTATGAAAATCTCAAATTTTTTATTTTTACTTGCAATTCTTGCATTAGTTTCTTGTAAAAAAACTGAAGAAACAATAACAAAACCAGATGCTTTTAATGCAAATTCAAATGTTAGCGCTGCAACAGATAATTCTATTGCAAATTTAATGTTCGAAGAAGTTTATAAACAAGTTGATTATTCTTCAACTTATATGAAGGATTCTTGCGGAGGCAAAAAATCATTAAATGCATATCCTTGTGCAACTGTTACTCTTGGAGCAGGAGAATTTAATCTTACTACCTGGCCAAAACATGTTACGGTAGATTTTGGTACATCTGGTTGTGTCGGTAGTGATGGCAGAACAAGAAAAGGTAAGGTAATTTATACTGCATCAAACTGGATGCACGAATCTGGTTCAGTTTGTACTGTAACACCCGAAAATTTTTATGTTGATGGTTATAAAATAGAAGGATCAAAAACTATAACTAATCAGGGCTTAAATGCGAGTCAGCACTTAACTTACCAAGTTGTTGTTACAAATGGATTAATAACTCATCCTAATGGAGAACATCATACATGGGCAAGTAACCGTGTTACAGAGTGGATTAGCGGCAATGCAACATTACTATATCCTTGGGACGATAAATTTTCTTCAACAGGTACAGCTAGTGGTGTAACAAGAACAAATTCAAATTATACAATTACAATTGATAATGCTAATCCTTTGATAACAGAATGGATTTGTAAATATATTGAACAAGGTAAACTTACAATAGTAGTTGGAACTCAACCTTCTGTTTTGGTTGATTATGGAACTGGTGCTTGTGATGCAAATGCAAGTTTTACAATTTATGGCCAAACTTATCCGGTAGTAATGCCATAAAGAATAATTTATTATTTATTTTGGTAGTGTCTCATTAAGTGTGTAAACCAAAAAAGTTATTCTGAAAATTTTTGACCTTCCTCCAAAAGGTCAGAAAAATTTTAGGAAATAACTTTTTTATTAACTTTATTACACACAAAAATGAAAAAAGAAGAATTATT
>CAILUD010000116.1 GCA_903837285.1 uncultured Bacteroidota bacterium
ATGGTCACAAATGGAGCAAGGTGGTCCAGATTATAGTAATTACAGAGATGCCTGCAGCCAGCAGGTTTCAGTTGCATATCATAAATGGTACAACTTTGTTGTTGATGACGGAACAGATACAACAAATTGTAAAATATATGGTGGTTCAGCAAAGTTATACACCCGTAAACAAAACTTTATGGGTGATGTGTGGAATTATCCTGCTTGTCCGGGTGATTCTTGTAGAGCGTTATGTGATACATTAGTAATATCTGGTAATACTCAAGACTCTTGTGCTGCCTCATGTTTAAATAATAAATGTTGGTATCGCGAACTTTTACCTTTTCGATATACTACTTCTCGTTTATATTCTAAAACAAAGTTCAGATACGGTTATTTCGAAATAAAATTTAAGCTACCACCTTTGCCACCTTCACCAAAAACATATAAAGGGTTTTGTCCTGCATTTTGGCTATGGAACAATGATTATTCTGTACATAATTATTGGAGCGAAATTGATATTTTTGAAATAAAGAGTTATGATCCTGATAGCAATAAATATAATCAATATACAAATTGTGTTCATTACAGGGGTATTTGCCCTGATGAGCCCTGCCACGTTCCTGATCCTTACCAGGGAGCTTATATATTAAGCGATACAATGCATACAGCAGCCGTAAACTGGTTGCCAAATAAAATAGAGTTTTTTTTAGATGGTGTAAAAATCAGGGAATCGTATAATCATCCAGACAGTTTAATAGCCATGCCAATTTATGCAGATATTGGCTCTCCCTCATATGGATGGTGCAATACTCTTTTTGATACAATAAATGCAAATGGCACACATTTTCCCTATAAATTCGAAATTGATTATATTAAGGTATGGCAAATGAAAGAGGATTGCGATACATCTATAGTTATTTGTAATCTTGATCAGACATTATATAACAATAAACTGTATAAATCAGTTGAACTTAGTGGTACTGGTTGCTCATCTCAAATCACTAACCAATCAGAATTCAGTATATATGGTACCGATTATGTATTGCTAAATGCTGGTTTTAGTATTGATAATAATAGTAATGTGTTTATTTCGGCATCCGAAAAGTGTAAAGGTTATTATTATGGACCAACAGTTCCTGAGTCAAAAGTTTACAATAGCCCACCATCACCAACTTTCTACGAACGTTATTTCTATTAAATTTAAAAAGAAGATTATGAAAAAGATATTGCTTTTATGTATAATGTTAATAGTTACTCTGTCAGTTACGTTGTCACAAAAAACAGATTTCAGGGACAATTTTATTGGTAAATATATTTGTGCCAAAAGAATTATACATCTTGCCGACACTTCTTATTATGCAGGTAATAATTATATAGATGTTATTAAGTCAATTAATTCTGTCAATGTAATTCATGTTATAGACAGTAATCCACTTCCAGGTTTTTGGAACAATCCAATGATATTACATCTTGACAGTACTTTTAATGACACTGGATATTCGTCAACATTTTATTGGGGTAGATTTTATTCTAACGACAGCATTTTTATTCATAGGCAGGCAGGTTTACCTTTTCTTGTTGAATATTTGGGACATAAAATTATAACCGGAATTGATAACAATAATATTGATAATAATATATTAAAGTTATTCCCAAATCCTGCAAAAGAACAAGCTACACTTTATTTTTCAGAAAATGGAATTACAAATATAACAATATACAATATTTTTGGCAGAGAAGTATATTGTCACAATATGCAAAATAGTAAAGGTGCAAATTCTGAAACCATTAATGTTTCGGGTTGGGCAAAAGGTATGTATATTGTAAAAGCAAGTACAGCTGAGGGAATAAAAACAAGTAAATTATTAGTTGAATAAATTTCTTTGTTGGAGAATAACTCCAACAAAGGCTAAAATATTTATTCGTCATGCTGAATTTATTTCAGCATCTGTAAAAAAGATTCCGAAACAAGTTCGGAATGACGAGATAATTTTAGTTATATAAAGTCACTTTAATTTTTGGGAGTGGTTTTTTATTTTTCTCAACTCTTTTTTGTTTTTATATCTTTGCATTAATTATTTTTTAATGAAATGAAAAAGATAGAAATCTGTTTTACTCCGGCTTTATATAATTTATATCATAATACCGAAGCAAATGTTGTGGTTATTGATATAATGCGCGCTACTACTTCAATTTGTGCTGCTTTTGCGGCAGGTGCCGATAAAATTATTCCTGTTGGCACAGTAGAGGATGCAAAAAAAATGAAAGAGGCAGGTTATATTTTAGCTGCCGAAAGAGATGGAATAGTTCTGGATTTTGCAGATTTTGGTAATTCACCAAACTTATTTACTCCCGAAAGAGTTAAGGGAAAAACTATTGCTTATAGCACAACCAATGGAACTCAGGCCATAAACATGGCAAAAGATTCAAAGCATGTAATTATCGGAGCATTTATTAATTTGTCAGAAGTGGTTGAATTTCTTATTTCTGATAATTCCGATGTTGTGATTTTTTGTTCGGGCTGGAAAAAGAAATTTAATATTGAAGATACACTTTGTGCAGGAGCAATTGCTTCAAAATTAATAGAGTCTGGAAAATTTTCAACTATCTGCGATTCAACATATGCTTCAATAGATTTGTGGAATATTGCTAAAAGCGATATAATGACTTATATCGAAAAAGCAGCACATCGTCACCGTTTACGCGGAATAGTTAGCGACAAAATTGTTGAGTATTGCCATGCAATAGATGTTGTAAAAGTATTGCCAATATGTAAAAACGAGGTTATTACAGATTATCTGGCAAAATAGATATGTCATTAAACAATTGTAAATCTATTAAAGAGCATGACAATTTTCTTCGTAAATTGAAAAGAAATTGCAAAATTGCACCCTTAAATTTTTAATTAATAAATAAACTTTAAATCTTAAATCGTAATTCCTAAATCCTTAATTAACATGGAAAAACATAATTTTAATGCCGGACCAGCAATTCTTCCAAGAATAGCAATTGAAAACACTGCAAAAGCAATTTTAGATTTTAATGGACTTGGAATGTCAATTCTTGAGATTTCTCATAGAACAAAAGATTTTGAAGCAGTACTTGACGAGGCAGTTGCTTTATTTACAGAATTGTACAATATTCCTGCAGGTTATAAAGTTCTTTTCCTTGGTGGTGGTGCAAGTACACAGTTTGCAATGGTGCCATTTAATTTAATGGAGAAAAAAGCTGCTTATTTAGAAACAGGAGTTTGGGCTAAAAAAGCAATTAAAGAAGCCAAACTTTTTGGCGAAGTTCAGGTTTTAGGTTCTTCTGCTGATAAAAATTTTACATATATTCCAAAAGGATATACTATTCCTAAAGATGTAGATTATTTCCATATCACAACAAATAACACAATATACGGAACAGAAATTCATACAGACTATGATTGTCCGGTGAATTTAGTTGCCGATATGTCTTCAGATTTTTTAAGTCGCCCTGTAGATGTTAGCAAATATGCTCTTATTTATGGTGGCGCTCAAAAAAATATCGGACCAGCTGGTGTAACTGTTGTTATAGTTCGTGAAGATATACTTGGAAAGGTAACAAGAATACTACCAACAATGTTGGATTACCGAACACATATTAAAGAAGGATCAATGTTTAACACACCTCCTGTATTGCCAATTTTTACAGTTAAAGAAACTTTAAAATGGTTAAAAGGAATTGGTGGAGTTAAGAAAATTCAGGAAATGAATATTGCAAAAGCAGCTTTACTTTATAATGAAATAGACAGAAACAAAATGTTTGTTGGAACAGCTGAAAAGGATTCACGTTCATTAATGAATATTTGCTTTGTTATGAATGAACAATATGCAGAAAAAGGTGATGCGTTTATGGAATTTGCAAAAGGTAAAGGTATGGTTGGCTTAAAAGGACACCGTTTGGTAGGTGGTTTCAGAGCTTCAACATATAATGCATTACCAATTGAATCTGTTCAGGCATTAGTAAATTGCATGCAGGAATTTGAAAAAATGAATTAAAACAAGTGCCTTAAGCCAAGCCTTCCTTCGATCCGCCGCGGTGGACGCTCAGGATGACGGCAGGCAGGTGCCTAAAGTTAATAAAGTTGAAAATAAAAATTTGTGAAATTTTAGTGTTTTTGTGCTTTAGTGGCAGTTAAAAATAAAAATTATGTCAAAAATATTAGTCGCTACCGAAAAACCATTTGCAAAAGCTGCAGTTGATGCAATAAGAAAAGTAATTGAAGATGCAGGATTTCAATTGGTATTGTTAGAGAAATATACTGATAACAACGATTTGCTAAAAGCTGTTGCAGATGTTGATGCTTTAATTGTTAGAAGCGATAAAGCAACAAAAGAAGTAATTGAAGCAGGAAAGAATTTAAAAATTGTTGTTCGGGCAGGTGCAGGTTATGATAATGTTGATTTAGCTGCTGCTACCGCCAAAGGAGTGGTTGTAATGAATACTCCCGGGCAAAATTCAAATGCAGTTGCTGAATTAGCAGTTGGTATGATGGTTTTTATGGCTCGTGGAAATTATAAGGGAATTTCTGGTACAGAGCTTAAAGGTAAAAATATCGGAATTCATGCTTATGGCTATGTTGGCAAAGGTGTAGCAACAATTGCAAAAGGTTTTGGAATGAATGTTTTTGCTTTCGATCCTTTTGTAACAAAAGAACAAATTGAAAAAGACGGAGTAAAAGTTGTTGGTTCTGTTGAAGAATTATATTCAACATGTCATTATATTTCATTGCATATTCCTGCAAATGATAAAACAAAGAACTCAATAAATTTCGATTTGTTATCAAAAATGCCTAAGGGTGGAACACTCGTAAATACTGCAAGAAAGGAAGTAGTATGTGAAGATTCACTAAAACGTATTTTTACTGCCCGCGAAGATTTTAAATATATTTCTGATATTGCACCGGCTTGTCATGCAGATTTGTTAGCATTTGAACACCGTTATTACTCAACACCAAAAAAACAAGGTGCAGAAACTTCAGAAGCTAATATTAATGCAGGTATTGCTGCTGCAAAACAAATTGTAGGTTATTTAAAGGATGGTGATAAAACTTTTCAGGTAAATAAATAATTTGATAATTTGATAATTATACTTTGATTTTTGGAATTTGAAATTTGTGATTTGAATTTTTTAATTTTATAGTGTTATGGCAATATTAAAAGCATTTAAAGGACTTCGTCCAACTGTTGAAATAGCAAAAGATTTAGCTGCTCGTCCGTATGATGTGTTAAACTCAAAGGAAGCAAGAGCTGAAGCAAGTGGAAATCAATATTCATTACTTAGAATTACAAAACCTGAAATTGATTTACCAGAAGGAATTGATGAACATGCTGAAGAGGTTTATAACAAAGCAAAATCAAATTTTCAGTTATTTATAGAAAAAGGTTGGTTAAAGGCTGATGAAAAAGAACACCTATATATATATGCACAAACAATGAATGGTAGAATTCAATATGGTTTGGTTGGTTGTGCCGGTGTTGACGATTATTTGAATAACGTTATTAAAAAGCACGAATTAACTCGTAAAGATAAAGAAGAAGATAGAATGAAACATGTTCGCGTAACCGATGCTAACATGGAACCTGTTTTCTTTTCTTATCGTGCAGTTAAAGAAATTGATGAAATAGTTGAGAATATTGTTAAAAATGAAAAAGCAGAATACGATTTTACAACTTCTGATAATGTTGGTCACCATTTCTGGGTAATTCGTGACGAAAAAACAATTAAAACTTTAATTGAACTTTTTGCAAAAATACCTGCAACTTACGTTGCCGATGGTCACCATAGAACAGCTGCAGCAGCTTTGGTAGGAAAAGAAAAACGCTTACAAAATCCTAATTATAATGGGAGCGAAGAGTATAATTATTTTTTAGCAGTTCATTTTCCGGATAATCAACTTTCAATTATTGATTATAACAGAGTTGTAAAAGATCTTAATGGTCTTACCTCTGCTGAGTTTATTGAAAAACTTAAAAAGAATTTCGAAATTCAAGAATGGGAATGTAAGCTGTGTAAACCTAATCATTTGCATAATTTTGGAATGTATTTAGATAAAAAATGGTATTCCTTAACTGCAAAACCAGGAACTTATAATGATAATGACCCAATTGATGTTCTTGATGTTACTGTATTAAGTAAGTTAATTCTTGAACCAATACTTGGAATAAAAGATTTACGTACCGATAAAAGAATTGATTTTGTTGGTGGAATTCGTGGCTTAGGCGAATTAGTAAAACGTGTGGACAGTGGTGATATGAAAGTTGCTTTTTCGCTTTATCCTGTAAGCATGAAACAATTATTAGATATTGCCGATTCTGGCAACATTATGCCTCCAAAAACAACCTGGTTCGAACCTAAGCTTAGAAGCGGTTTAGTTGTTCATTCATTAGAATAGCCCTTCCTTTAAAACTGTAATAATGTGTATTTAATAATATAGAACAAGCGAGGACGCTAGCTCTATATTATATGTTTTTATAGTGAAAGCGTCCACGCTTTCACTATAGGTATCCACTTATAGTAAAAGCGTTCACACTTTTACTATCAATATTCTTTTAATTTTATTCTAACTTTGCTCATTATAAACGGGACTTGTTTTATGTCAGACATATCAGATAACATACAAAATATTAGAGCATCACTTCCAGCAAACGTAAAATTAGTCGCAGTTTCTAAAACCCGACCCGTAGAAGAAATTCTGGTAGCAATTGAAACAGGTCAGGTAATTTTTGGCGAAAACAGAGCTCAGGAAATGGCTGATAAACATTTAAAAATTAATCAGCCGGTTGAATGGCATATGATTGGTCATTTGCAGACAAATAAAATAAAATATATAGCACCTTTTGTAACACTAATACAATCTGTAGATTCATTTAAATTACTGAAAGAAATAAATAAAGAAGCCGAAAAAAATAATCGTATAATTTCGTGTTTACTTCAGGTTTATATTGCAAAGGAAGAATCGAAATTTGGTTTTTCCGAAGAAGAATTAATCGAAATGTTAAATTCTAATGAATTTAAAAATCTTAATTCAATAAAGGTTATTGGTTTAATGGGTATGGCAACATTTTCCGATGATGAATCACTTACTAGAAAAGAGTTTAAGTCTTTAAAAACTACTTTTGATAGCATAAAATCTTTATACTTTATTAATAATAAAGAGTTCTGCGAAATTTCAATGGGAATGTCGGGCGATTATAAAATAGCAATTGAAGAAGGCAGCACCATGGTTAGAGTTGGCAGTTCAATATTTGGAGAACGGGTTTATTTTAAGAAATAATACTTTCAACTTCAGAAAGTAATTTCAGATTTTCTTCTACTGTTTCTTTCTTAATTTTTTTCACAAAACTTCTAAGCTCAATTAATTTACTCTCTTCAAGATTAGTGTAATTACCTTCAATTACAGAAAAAGCTTCAATAGAATTAAACATGCTTTCTTTAGAAATTATTTCGATAAAATATTCTAAATAATCCGAATAATCTAAGCCGTTTTGCCAGCAAGCCGAAATTAATTGTGTCCTAATTTCTGGATTTGTTTCAAGTTTTAGTCCATGAATAAAGTAACTTACTGAATTCTTATTCTTTAAATTTGAAAGAATAAAATATATTTGATTTTTTACATTCTCAAACTGAGAGCTTGAATATAATCCAATTAAATCGGTAATAATTTCGGGATAGCCTATTTCCGAAATATTTTTTAAAACTTCAATTACTTCTTTTTCATTAGTCGAGAATAATTTTCTTTGAAGGTTAATCTTGTGATTCATAATGTATAAGCTTATTGTAAATTTTAGTTTCAAAAGTAATTTAATTTTTTTAAAACTGTATTTTTCTAAGAATTTTAACTTCATTAAATTATTTTGTTTAAAAAATTTGTTATTTTTGCGATAATCCTTAATATTGTACATAAAACAAACAGGAACCTGTATGAACGTTAAACTATTGAACATTAGCAAACTAACAATTTTTTCCGTATTCGTTGCAACTTCCCTAATGATAGGATGTAATGGCGATAACGCGAATGTTGAAGATCAAATTGAAGATTCAGTTGCAACTGGAAACAATCCAGATGAATTTAACAAAGCGAAACAAGTTATTTATGGCATACCATCGCCAATAGAAACTGCTATGTTAATGAAAAGAGCTGGTGCAAAGTATAATCAGGAATATTTAAATCCAACTACAAATGCTGGAAACTATACTACAACAAAGAGTATGGCATTAAATTTAGGTGTTTATAGCACCGATTTAAGTTTTGCCAGCATGTTTGATCAATCTCAGGCTTCTATTAAATATCTTGCTACGACTAAAAAATTAGCCGATGATTTGGGTATTTTAAATGCGATTGATAAATCTATTATTACCCGTATGGAAACCAATATTAATAATCGCGATTCTTTAATGGAAATTATATCGGAAACATTTATGAATTCGAATTCTTTCTTGAAAGAAAATGATCGTGCAGAGATTGCAGCTATTATTCTTGCTGGTGGTTGGCTAGAAGGTCTTTATGTTGGTTGCAAAGTAGCTCAGAATACTGCCTCAAATAAAGAACTTATTGAGCGTATTGCTGATCAACGTTTATCGTTAAATACTTTGATTAGTTTAATGAGTGAATATAACACCGATCCTAATATACAAGCTGTACTTCCTGAAATGGAAAAATTAAAAGTTGTTTTTGATAAAATTCAGACTTCATCATCTAAAATGGAGGTTATAGAAAAAGACGGAAAATCAATTATCTCTTCAAAATCAGAAGTGAAAGTTACAACAGAAGTTTTTAACGAAATTTGTAAAACAGCAACTGAAATTAGGACAAACATTATAAAATAATTGGAAGCCATGAGAAAAATTTTAATCTTATCTGTAATTGCTTTTATGATTGCGGCGCTTCCAAATGTAGCTGACGCACAATGCAAAAATTTTGCAAAAAAAATATGTAAACTTGAGTTATTACCTTATGTTCATGATGGAATTTATAACGCTACAGTTCTTTCAGAAGGTGAAACAGCTGAACTTTATAAAACTTTTTATTCTGGACAAGAATACAGAATCACAATTTGTGGTGATGAAAATCTACCTCCAATTCAATTTCAAGTTTTAGATGCTGAAAGAAATGTATTGTATGACAATAAAAAACATCAGTATGCTAAAAGCTTCGACTTTAAATTAGAATCAAGTAAACAGTTAATCATTTCTTTACAGGTTCAGACTTCTGACGAATTATCTGACCAGATTTTAAGTGGATGTGTTTCTGTTCTTGTAGGTTTTATGAATATCGAAAATTCATTTAAACAAGACTAAAAAATTATAGTTAAAATGAAAAGCCGTTGCGTTGCAACGGCTTTTTTTATTTTCTGGAATGTTGATTGGAGTTTATCATATCAATTTGATTTAGTCCAATATTTCGTGATGGCGGCCTTGAGTCGCCATCTCATTTGAGAAAATGTATTTAAAAAACTAAATGATTATATAATAATCAACCAATAACTGATATAGAGATTTTGCTTCGCAAGAAATTGTTGCGGATCAATTCGCCACGGCGAACGCAATGACGTTAGAGGTAATTGAGTTTTTGAAATAAAATTTAACATTGGACTAATACATGTAAAGTATTTGTATAACTCCAATCAAGTATTAGTTTGCTAATAATTGCTATAGTTTATCTTTTAAATATTTCCCGGTAAACGATTGTTTGTTTTTAACTAAATCTTCTGGAGTTCCGCAAAATACAACCTCACCACCGTTACTTCCTCCGCCTGGACCCAAGTCAATTACCCAATCGGCACATTTTATTACATCTAAATTATGTTCAATTACAATAACGCTATTGCCATGCTGGATTAGTGCTTCAAATGAAGCTAATAATTTCTTAATGTCATGAAAATGCAAACCAGTTGTAGGCTCATCAAAAACGAAAAGTGTTTGTGCCGATGAAGATTTACCCAAGAAAGTAGCAAGTTTTAATCTTTGAGATTCTCCACCACTCAAAGTACTTGAAGATTGTCCTAATTTTACATATCCTAATCCAACATTTTTTAAAACCTCTAATTTTTCAGAAACTTTTAATTCATTTAATCCCTTTTTCTGATTAAAGAAATCTACAGCATCATCAACAGTTAAGTTTAAAATATCGTAAATATTTTTGCCATTATATTCTACTTCCAGAATTTCTGGTTTAAATCTTTTACCTCCGCAACTTTCGCAAACAAGGTTAACGTCTGCCATAAATTGCATTTCTACTTTTATCGATCCTTCGCCCTGACATTCGTCGCATCGGCCACCATCAACATTAAATGAAAAATGCGAAGGCTTAAAACCGTTTAATTTTGATAATTGTTGTATTGAGAAAAGACCTCTGATTTCGTCGTATGCTTTGATATATGTTACGGGATTTGATCTTGACGATTTCCCAATTGGATTTTGATCAACAAGCTCAATATCTTTTATTAAACTTAAGTCACCTTTTAAATTGTCGAAAGAACCGGTTTTTTCTGAAAGTCCGTTACCGTAATATTTTTTAAGAGCAGGGAATAGTATTTTCTTAACTAAAGTTGATTTACCGGAACCGCTAACGCCTGTTATTACTGTAAAAGCATTTAATGGAAATTTTACACTAATATTTTTCAAATTGTTTTCTCGGGCACCGTTTATTTCTATAAAGTTATTCCAGACTTTTCTGAATCTTGGTACCGGGATACTTTTTTTATTTGTTATATAATCGGAAGTTAAGCTTTTAGTACTTTGTAATAGTTCTTCATAATTTCCTTCAAAAACAATTTCGCCACCAAGGCTTCCTGCGCCAGGCCCCATATCAATAATGTAATCTGCCGATTTCATAACTTCCTCGTCATGCTCTACTACAACTACCGTATTCCCAATATCTCTTAGATTTTTTAATACACTTATTAATCTCAAATTATCTAAAGGATGAAGTCCAATACTGGGTTCATCAAGTATGTATAGCGAACCAATTAAACTGCTGCCAAGTGATGTGGATAAATTTATTCTTTGCGATTCACCACCAGAAAGTGAAGAAGAGTTTCTGTTTAATGTTAGGTAACCCAGGCCTACGTTTTCTAAATAATTAAGTCGTGATTGAACTTCTGTTAACAATCTGCTTGCAATATTACTCTCCTCTTTTGATAATTTAATATTTTTAAAAAATTGACTTAATTGTGAAACAGTCATTACTGATATTTCAGTAATTGCTTTATCATTTATTTTAATGTATGAAGCTTCTTTTTTTAAGCGTGAACCTTTGCAAACAGGGCATAGAGTCTTTCCTCTGTATCTTGCAAGCATTACCCTATACTGAATTTTATAAATGTTTTCTTCTAAGAATTTAAAGAAATCATTTATTCCATTAAAATATTTATTTCCTTCCCAAACTAATCTTTGTTGGTCGGTTGTTAATTCGTAAAATGGTTTATGAATGGGGAATTTAAATTTCTCGGCACTAAAAATTAATTTATTTTTCCATTCGCTCATTACTTCACCTTTCCAGCAAAATACTGCATCTTCGTAAATTGAAAGTGATTTGTTAGGAATTACTAAATCTTCATCAATACCTATTGTTTGTCCGAATCCATCACATGTTGGGCAAGCTCCTGCGGGACTGTTAAAACTAAACATGTGGGCTGAAGGTTCTTCGAAAACTATTCCATCTGCCTCGAAAATATTAGAGAATTGGTATTCTTTAGTGCTTTCGTTAAGTTTGATAATACAGGTACCGTTTCCTTCAAAGAATGCAGTTTCAACAGAGTCGGCAATTCTGTTAATTAATTCTTCTTCGTTATTTATTTCAAATCGATCAATTACTAATTTGAATTTTTCAAATTTCAAATCTTTTTGGTCGATTATACTTTCAATTTTTTCAATCTTGTTTTTAATTTCTACTCTTGAATAACCTTGTTGCAAAAGTGTTGAAAGATATTCTTTAGGTGTAATGTTATTTTTTGAAGCTGATGGAATTAATAATATTGCTTTTGTTCCAATTTCCTGAACAGTTAGGAAATTAATCACATCAGAAGTGGCATGTTTTTTTACAATATTTCCCGAAACCGGCGAATAAGTTTTTCCAATTCGTGCATAAAGTAATTTTATGTATTCGTATATTTCAGTTGAAGTACCAACAGTTGAACGTGGATTATGAGTGTTTACTTTTTGTTCAATTGCAATTGCTGGTGGTATACCATTAATATTATCTACATCGGGTTTTGATATTTTTCCAAGAAATTGTCTTGCATACGAGGAAAGACTTTCAACATAACGTCTTTGACCTTCGGCATATAACGTGTCAAAAGCCAATGAAGATTTGCCAGAACCAGATAGTCCGGTGATTACTACAAATTTATCTCGAGGAATATTCGTGCTAATATTTTTTAAATTGTGCTCGCGTGCTCCTTTTATTTCAATGTATTTTTCGTCAGAAATTTTAATCTTAGGCATAATTGTTGTTAAAAATGCAAAGTTACTTTTAATTAATTTTAAGAAAAACCAATCTTTCTTAATTTTTTTCCGTAGAAAGTAATATATTTGCGATTATTATAATTTCTAAACTAAACTAAGGAGGGCTGCATATAGATTTTACTTCTACCACTTAACCAATAAATACGAGTGGAAATGAAGCTACCAGAAATCACTGACAATGAACTTGTTAATCAGTTTGTTGCAGGAAATCAGCAGGCTATTGAACAGCTAATTAAGCGTCATAAACGCAAAGTTTTTACCTACATTTTAATAATTGTACGAAACAGGGAGCAAGCCGAAGACTTGTTTCAGGAAACTTTTTTGAAAGTTTTTAAATCTTTACAAGAAGGTAAATATACTGATGATGGCCGCTTTTTGGGTTGGGTTATGCGTATTGCACATAATCTTATTATTGATAATGTAAGAAAAGATAAAAGGCTTAAAACAGTATCTCGTGATGATTATGAGTATGATATTTTTAATCAAAGAAAGTATTCAGACTCTCATTCCGAGCAAGTTGTTGTTAGAAGCGAAGTAGAAAGCGATGTGCGAAAATTGGTCGAAGAACTTCCTGATGTTCAGAAGCAAGTAGTTATTATGAGGCATTTTATGGAGATGAGTTTTAAAGAAATTGCTGAAGAAACAGGCGTTAGCATTAATACAGCCCTAGGCAGAATGCGATATGCTTTAATAAATATGCGTAGAATAATTGATGAAAAACAAATGAATTTAGTCATTGAGTAAAGATATTATTTGAGTTTTATTTGGTCTTTCTTAACCAGATAATTCTCAAATAGTATTTAAATATGATATGTTAGAGTTTTTTGTAAAATAAATTTAATCATACATAATATATTATAAAGTCTTGCGTTTTATGGTCATTATGAATCAAACATTAAAAATAGCCTATGCAAAAAGTTTCTACTCTTTTATTTACTTACGAGAATACTACTTCAGGAAAATTAATCAACGATGTAAACAACATAAGTGATAGTACTGAAAGTATAAATAAAATTATTGACAGAGTTTCTATAGAACCTCCAGATTATCTCGTAAAACGCATCATTGAAATGGTGCAAGCATCAATGTAAAAAGAAAAGGAACCGAAAAATCAGGTTCCTTTTTTCTTTTCTAAAAATTTTTTAATAAAAAGTCGTAAGCATTTGAACTCATTATTTTTGAAACAATTTCATGTGGTTCAATTTTGTTATATGACATTTTAAGAGAATACTTTTTAATAAATTTTTGTGCATGTTCAAGCAAATGGTTTCTGAAATTTGGTAGATTTTCTGCAGTGTAAAAACCATTTATAGAATTTATTATGCCGTCAAAGTCAGTTCCAAGAGTTTGTATATTCCATGCTGGTAATCCTGCATTATCAAGTACTTTTGCGATATGTGCAATTTGTAACCATATAAGTTCGCTCCATTTTCTGGCACCTGCAAATTTCATTGTAGTCATCATTTTAGATTTGCTGGCAATTCTTCCCTGATCGAACATTACCCCAAATAATCCTTCAGATTTTCCTATTTTAATAATTTCGTCGTCAGAAAAATTAATGTCGGCTTTGCTAAAATTAAAGTCATCTAATAAACTACCACTACCAATAACGGCGGCATGGCTTACTATTATTGGAATTTTTTCATTCTTGTATCTTTCATCTGTCTCAATAATATCAAAAAATTGTTTTCTTGAAGTGTGTTTGCTTAAATGTTTAATGTCAATTAAAATTCTTTTTCCTAAAGATTTATCAAGTAGAGTATGTAGTGCATTTAAACCAAGTGGAGTAAAATCTTTACCCAAACCCATGCTTTGGTCGACTGCAAAAGAAATTTTATCTAGACTTTTTTCGTGTCCGCAAAGTTCGTTGTAAAAATGATGAGCAAATGTTATAAATAATGGCGGATGCTGCCAGTTTTTGACTTTAATAATATTGTCGATTATTTTTTGAGGAAAATTTGTTGCCGGATTATTTATTGGATCCATTCCACATCCGAACGAATGAGCTCCTTCGATTGTGTTTATTACTGCAATGTTAAAACAAGTATTATCATTTAATGAATTTTGAAGTTCGGTTTGATTCGTTATCAAATTATATTTAATATCCTGTCCGTCAATTTTAATAGTTTGATTATTTAACTGTGTTAAAAAATTATATTCAGCTTCTAAATCAGGAAAATAATCTTTTACTTCTTGCACCGAATCAATTCTATAGGGTCCAAGTCCTGTAAAATATTGTAATATAAAATCTGTAATTTTTCCAGGGTGTATTTTATTTACTAAAAAACCTTTTTCAATGGGATAAAGTGAAGAAAATATAATTCTTACATTACCTTTAAAAAGCGAATGTAAATTGCTTTGAGAAAATCTGGTAATACCTAATTTTTCAATTTCAAGATCTTGTGGGGTAGGTGGGTCGTTAAAATAGATACTGTTTTTATCAGAAGTATTTTTGCTGTTTATTCTCGAAGGATCTGTTTTCCAGTTTTTTAAAAAAGAATTTCCGTATGGTTTCATTGTTGGGTGACAATGGATATCTGCATTAAAATTTGCCATAATTAATATTTAAAAACTAAACTATTTAGAAAAAAAATAATTACTTTTCTGATTGGAATTTTGTGGTTTAGAATTGCTTATTTCTATTAAAAAACTGATAAAGATATTTGAGATGACTGAGAAATACAAATGTAAAGTTTGCGGATATATTTATGATGAAACCGAAGGAGATCCAATTTCAGGAGTAATTGAAGGAACTCCTTTTTCAGAATTACCTTTAAATTGGCAATGTCCGGTTTGCAGTGTTGGAATTGAAGAATTTGAAAAAATGGAGGATTAGTTTGACTTAACATAGATTATTTATTAAAAAAATAAATTTTGAGGTCAAATCTAGGCAACCCAAAAAAAATGCTAACGTCTTAATAATGTATAACAGCAAATGATTGATTTAACAAATAAAGAAGTTGTTAAAGATTTAGTTGATTCCTGTATTGCAGGTAATCGCAAGAGTCAGGAGCTGTTATATAAAACGTTCTATGGAAAAATGCTTGTAGTTTGTATGCGATATTCACGAAATAAAGAAGAAGCTCAGGATATATTGCATGATGGTTTAATAAAAGTTTTTATAAAGCTCAAGAGTTATGAGCACAAAGGTTCTTTTGAAGGTTGGATAAGACGAATTATAGTTAATGTAGCTATTGATTATGTTAGAACTCGTAAAGATTTTTATATAAAAGAAGATCAGGAGTTTTTAATAGATGATTTAGTTGACGATACTGATAGTAATCAGGAAGTTGAAAAGATAAGGAAAATGCGTGCAGAAACTATAATTGAATTAATGCAAAAACTTTCGCCAGCATATAGGATGGTCTTCAACTTATTTGCTGTAGAAAATATGCAACATAAAGAAATTGCTGAATCATTAAATATTAGTATAGGAACGTCAAAGTCAAATTTGGCAAAAGCAAAGGTTAAATTAAAAGAATTGGTAGAACAACATAGGAATGAATTTGAATATGAATAACAAGGGTGAATTTGAACGAATTATTGAGCAAAAGCTCGACTCGTTTGAGTATGAGTACAATGATGCTTCGTGGAAGAAGTTTAAGAAACAAATTCCTGGGAAAAGCTCATTTATAGGAATTGCTGCTGTTTTTAGTATAGTTGCTATTTCTGCAATAGGATTGTATTTGTTTTTAAATACTGAAAGTACAGAAAAGTGTAATAAATTTATAAATACTATAGCAAATTCAATTTTGCCAACTAAACCAGAATCGGAAGTAATTGTAAAATCTGATGTAGTTGAGGGTAATAACAATGTTACTTCTTCAGTAGTTTCAAATACAGAAAATGAGAAATCTCAGGCAGTTAAAGAAGAGGCTGCTAGTATTATTGATAATCAGCAGATAAATGCTAGTAATCCAAAAATTACTGATAATTCAACAAATAATAATTCAAATATTGTTGTTAAGCCAAATGCTACTTTTAGCTGTCGAAATACTGAAGGATGTGCTCCACATACAACTAAATTTGTGCCTGTCGAAATTTCTGACTCAACTATTTATTCCTGGGATTTTGGTGACGGAACAATTTCTACCGAAAAAACTCCAACTCACACATATTTAAAACAAGGAAATTACTCTGTGTTGCTAATGGTGAAATTTTTTAAATCAGAATCAGTTATTTCAAATTTAAAACAATATTTAGTTAAGGTTTATGAAACACCTGCAGCAATTTTTACAACAGAAATTAGTAATTCTGTTGCAAATTTCACTAACGCATCTGTTGGCGCTCAAAGTTATAAATGGGTGTTTAATGATACTGAGTTAAACGAAGAAAACGTTCAAAAAGATTTTGTAACAAATGGAAAGTATAATGTTAAATTAATTGCAACAAATAGTTTAGGCTGCTCGGATACTATTTCAAATAGGTTGGAAATAAATGTAAAATTTCCAATACAATTAGCGAATCGTTTTAGCCCGAATGGTGATGGAGATAATGATGTTTTTGGTCCTCAGGGAATAAATTTAAATGACTATTATTTTATTTTTGATATTTATAATAAAAATGGACAGGTAGTATTTAGTTCAAAAGGAAATAATGTTAACTGGGATGGAAATAATAAAATAACTGGGCTCAGCGCTGAAGATGGAGTTTATTTTTATAAATTAAAAGCTAAAGATAAGCATGGTAACATTGAAGAGTTGAATGGAAGAATAAACTTAATAAGGTAAAAGTTTTAAACAGGATTTTTTATTCTTAATATTTTATTATACATTTATTTAAAAAACAACCTATGAAAAAGCTTATATTTTTGTTAATTTTTATTTCTGGTTATTGTTATGCACAGCAACCAGTTTTTAATTTTGAAGCAAATAAAGCGTATAAGATTCAAATACAAGGCATAAGTAATGCAGCTGAAGCTGACAATATTGCACGTTCAGCAGAGAAAATGCAAATGAGTATATTTTCATTTGTTGATCATTTAACAGGTTATGGTTTTTTTATAGTAGACAATTTTTATAAAGTTCATGAAATTGAAAAACTAATAAATAATAAAGGAAAGTATTTATGTGAAGGAAGTGAAGAAATCGTATTAAGTGAAGATAAATTTTTAGAAATATATATGATGCGTGGTGGATTTAAATATCCAGAGTTTTCAATTAATATTCCAAAAGAGATTGTCATGGGGCCATATAAGGAATTGACTTATAGCTTATTTTCTAAAGCTATTTCTATTTGGAAGAAAGCTTATTCAAAAACGTATAATCAATCGGTTGGATTTCCAGAGCATTATCCCATATTTATCAATACAGGAAATTCAGAGGATAATATTAAAACAGATCAGGAAAAGCAGAGTTGGATGATAAATTATCCCGATGAATATGAGCAACTGGCTCGTAAAAGTACTGAAGGTGCAAAAGTATTGGAAAATCAAAAGGAGATTGAAAAATAAATATAATACGAAGTAAAAAACAAAAATATGAAAAAAAATGCTTTATATATCTCTAAAAGGGTATTATGCTTTTTTGTATTAATATTTATTAGCTATTATTCCTATAGCCAATGTACTAATACCACTGCTTATGGATCTGCCACGGCTTCAACAGTAGCAGGAACAACTGTAACAATAAGCACTGTAAGTTACCAGACAGAATACAGCACTATTAGTGGTATTGTTGCGGGTACTTCATATTCTGTGAATTATAGTCTAGGTGGTTGTGCTACAGTTCATAGTGGTAGTTATAATGGCCCTGTGGTAGCTTTTGGTACTCCTCCTGTGGCTTTTACAGCAACAACTTCAGGAACATATTATGTTTCATGGAATACAAACTGTACTACTTGTGGAACAGCTAGTACAGGCGGAACGTCTTCAATTACGACTACATCTGGTGGTGGAACGCCTCCGAGTGGTGGTGGTGCAGACTGTGCTAATGCAGACCCTTTTTGCACTGGAACCACTTATAATTTCCCATTATCAACAAGTGGTATCTCTGCGCAGGTTGGACCAGACTATACCTGTTTACTTACACAACCAAATCCTGTATGGTATTATTTATTGATTGATCAACCTGGAAGTATTGATATTCATATGCAATCAACTCCAGGTGTTTATGATGTAGATTTTACCTGTTGGGGCCCTTTTAGTTCTTTAGCAAATTGTGGAAATTTAACAGCTGCAAATACTGTAGATTGTAGTTATTCTACTTCAGATCAGGAAGATTGCAATATTTCAAATGCTTTAACAGGTCAGTACTATTTAATGATGATAACAAATTTCTCGCAACAAGTTACAAATGTTCAGTTTTCTCAGACAGGTGGCTTGGGTACTACAAATTGTAATATTGTTTATTGTAATATTAATGGAATAACAACAACACCAGGAGCTTGTGTTCCTGCTACTAATACCTTTACATTAACTGGATGTGTTAATTATAATAATACTGTAAATGATCATCCGCCTACCTCTGGTATTTTAACTGTAACTGTAAATCCGGGTGGATATACTCAGACTTTTACTCCACCGTTTGGTACCCAAAAATGTTTTTCTATTGCTGGTATTCCTGCAAATGGTGGTGCATATACAGTCACTGGAGTATTTTCGGATGCTCCTACTTGTACTTGGACTTCAAACTTTACTGCACCGGCAGCTTGCAATGCATGCTCTGTAAATGCTGGTGTTGATCAATCAGTATGTGGATTAACTGCCACTCTGGCGGCTGGTACAACTGCAGGTTATTCTGCTTATCATTGGAATCCGGTAGCAGGTATAACTTTCGGTAATGTAAATTCTGCAACATCGACAATAACTGCAACTGCAGCCGGAACATATGCATTAACATGGGTTGGTACAAATAGCAGTAGTGTTACTTGTACAGATGTTATGAATATTACTTTTTCAAATCCATTAGCCGGGTTTACATATAATAGTAATCAATGTTTATTAGGAAACTCGTTTAATTTTACAAATACAGGAACTTCTTCTGGTGCAACATATTTATGGACTTTTGCCGGAGGTACACCTGCTACGTCGACAGCGCAAAGTCCTGCTGGGGTGACTTTTAGCGCATCAGGAACTCATCTAATAACGCAAGTTGTTACTGTTGGTGCCTGTACCGCTACAGCAACGCAAACTATTACGGTATATCCTCAACCTACGGTTTCAGCTACACCTACAAATGCATCATGTTTTGGTATCTGTAATGGAAGTGCTTTAGCTTCAGGTAGCGGAGGGGCGGCTCCATATACTTACCATTGGAATACTGGACCAAATACAGCAACTATTTCTGCCTTATGCCCAGGAACGTATTTAGTTACAGTTACCGATAATTTAGGGTGTACTGGTATTAATAGTACTACTATAACCCAACCTGCTGCTCTAGTGTTGAATGCAACTAGAGCTAATCCTACTTGTAGTGGTGGTTGTAATGGAACTGCAAATGTTATTGTTACAGGAGGGATAGGTCCTTTTTCATATAATTGGGGTGCTGGTTCAACTCCAACTGCTGCAACTACAAGTAGTTTGTGCGCAGGAACTTATACTGTAACAGTTTCTGATCAAGGTTCAGCTTCGGCTTGTACTCAAATTCAGAGTGTTATATTAACAGCTCCAATTGCTATCGGATTATCCCCTTCTAATACAAACGCTACTTGCGGTTCAAATAATGGGTCTGCAACTGTTACTGTTACTTCTGGTGGAATACCTAATTATACTTATGCCTGGTCAGGTGGCCCAACAACTCCAAATTCAGCTTTAAATACTAATACATATTCATCAATTGGGTCTGGTGCTTATACTGTTACTGTCACAAATTCAAATGGTTGCACAAATACACTAGTTGTAAATGTAACAAGTTCAGGAGCTCCAATTGCAAGTATTGGTGTTCCTACTAATCCATTATGCTTTGGTGCTTGTAATGGTATTGCTACTGTAAATTTAAGTGGAACTTTAAACCCTCCATATAATTATGTATGGTCAAATGGTAGTACAACTAATGGATCTGTATCAACAAGTAATACTGTTTCAAATTTATGTAATGGTACTACAACTGTAAATATTACAGATGCAAGTGGTTGTGTAGCATCTGCTTCGGTAACTGTAACTCAGCCAACTCAAGTAACTGCAACTACTACTACTGTTAATGCACATTGTAATCATGCTGATGGAACAGCTACTGTTAATCCTTTAGGTGGATCTGCTGGATATACTTATATATGGTCAACTATTCCAATTCAAAATACTCAAACTGCAATAAATCTTTTACCTGGAAATTATTCTGTAACTGTAAAAGATGTAAATAATTGTTCTGTTATTGCAACTGCCACTGTTATTAATTCTCCTGGTGTAGTTGCTTCTATAGCTGCATTTACTAATGTTTCATGTTTTGGTGGTAATAATGGAACTGCTACTGCTTCCGGAACAGGTGGAAATATTCCATACACATATATATGGCCAGTTTCAGCTGCAAGTCAGGTTACCGTAACTGCTATAAATTTAGCCGCAGGTAGTTATGTGGTAACAGTATCTGATGCAAATTTATGCACCTCTATAGCAACAGCTACGATATCAGCTCCAACAATTGTTACTGCAAATATCTCAAGTTTTACTCCTGCATTATGTTTTGGTTCATGTAATGGAACAGCAATAGTTGCTGCTGCAGGAGGCACACCTGGCTACACATATAGCTGGACAAATGGTCAATTAGTACCTAATGCAACTGGATTGTGTAATGGTGTTTATTCTGTAACAGTTAAAGATGCGAATTTATGTTCCGCAATAACATCAGTTACAATTAGCCAACCTACTTTATTAACTGCTAGTGCTACTACAATAAATGCACACTGTGGGCATGCTGATGGAAGTGCTACAGTTACTGGTACTGGCGGAACTCTAGGATATTCTTATTCTTGGAGTGGTGGTGGACAAGTAACTCCGATTGCAATAAATCTGTTACCTGGAAGTTATACTGTAACCGTAACCGATTTAAATAGTTGTACTGCTGTAGCAAATGCAACAGTGGGAAATACACCAGGTGGAACAGCTTCAATTTCTTCTTTTACAAATATTACTTGTTCTGGTTTATGTAATGGTTCTGCAACAGTTTCTATGGGAGGTGGAACATTACCTTATACTTATTCTTGGTCTGGTGGTGGATCAACTCCAACAATAACAAATTTATGTGCTGGTTCATATATCTCAACAGTAACTGATGCTAATGGCTGTACTTCGACTGCATCAACTACAATAACAAGTCCAACTCCATTAACAGTGAATTTAGCTGTTATCGATATTAGTTGTGCCGGTCAATGTACCGGAATAATTACTGCTACTCCTGCTGGAGGAACACCTCCATATTCATTTATGTGGAGTAATGCTTTTGCTGGACCAGTAAATAATAATTTATGTGCTGGTTCATATATTGTAACTGTAACAGATTCTCATGGCTGTACTGTAATCGCAACAGGGACTATAGCAGCTGTTCCTCCAATTGTACTAAGCGCTGTTCCAACAAGTGCAAATTGTAATCAATCAAATGGTGGATTAGATATGACTG
This sequence comes from uncultured Bacteroidota bacterium, assembly GCA_903837285.1. Classification (GTDB taxonomy): domain Bacteria; phylum Bacteroidota; class Bacteroidia; order Bacteroidales; family GWA2-32-17; genus GWA2-32-17. Next base: position 22,029 of record CAILUD010000116.1, read on the forward strand.
TAACTAATGGTGCGGCTCCATTTACTTATCAATGGTTACCATCAGGTACTACAGAAGATTTAACTGGAATACCAGCTGGTGTATATAATGTTACTGTTACCGATTTTAAAGGTTGTACACAAACAGCTTCTTATACTGTTTCAAATGTAGCAGGTCCTGTTGCAAGTATTGCTTCATTTACCAATGTTACATGTAATGGATTAACAAACGGATTAGCACAAGGTTTTGTTAATGGTGGAACTGCTCCATATACTTATTTATGGAGCAATAGTCAAAATAGTATTACGGCAACAAGTTTAGGTGCAGGTACTTATACTTTTTCAGCAACAGATTTAATGGGTTGTGTAACGACTTCAACAGTTACAATTACTCAACCATTATTACTTTCAGTATTAACAATTTCGAGTGTAAATCCTTCCTGTAATGGAGATTGTGATGGTACGGCAACGGTTTTAGCAACAGGTGGTACACTTCCATACAATTATTTATGGATAGGTGGTACTCCATTTGGTGGATTAAATTCAACAAGCTCCACAACAACAGGTATTTGCAGTGGGAATTTATCGGTATTGGTTACTGACGCAAATGGCTGTACTGTAGGTAATTCGACTTCTGTTATTGAGCCAAGTTTTATATCCTTAACTACATCTAACACAAGTGAAACTTGTAGTGGTTTACATAATGGAACGGCTAGCGTTACAGCAAATGGAGGAACTCCAATTTATTTATATCAATGGGATGCTGCAGCAGGTGGACAAACAAATAGTACCGCAATTGGTTTAGCTGGTGGTGTTTATACTGTTACTGTTTCTGATAGTCAGAATTGTATTGAAATAACTACTGTGACTGTTAATACACCAAATCCTATGGTATTAAATAGTATAACTCCAACGCATCTTACTTGTTATTTAGCAAACGATGGTAGTATTTCAACAAATATTACTGGCGGTACTCCAAGTTATAATTATATATGGACAAATTCAGTTGGTACTTATAACTCAACTCTCCAAAATATTGGAAATTTACCTCAGGAAACTTATTTTTTAACTGTAACTGATCAAAATGGTTGTAATATTACAACTTCAGTAATTATTAGTCAACCTCCGCAACTTAACCTTAATTTAATAGAAACTGATGAAAGCTGTTATCAATTTTGTGATGGTAGTATTTCAGCAAATGTTTCTGGAGGACAATTGCCATATTCTTATTTGTGGTCGAATGTATTAAATACTTCAACAATTAGTAATTTATGCCCTGGTAGTTATGTTGTTACTGTAACAGATAATAATGGTTGTACTATTTCTTTAAATTCTACGGTAACTGGAAATCCATTATTGCAAATTGATGTAATAAGTGTTGTTCCCGCAACTTGTGGGATTGCGAATGGAGAAGCTACTATAGGTGTTCAGGGTGGTTCAACAGGATATTCAATTTCATGGACAACAGGTGGAAATAGTGTATATGAAACAGGAATGCCAGCTGGAATTGCTACTGTTACATTAATAGATCAAAATGGTTGTATTGCAACTCAGAATATTCCTATAATTAATCTTGCCGGTCCTCAAATAACTACTTTAACACCTGCACCTGTGAGTTGTGCTGGAATGAATGATGGAGTTGCAATTGTGAGTTATACACCATCAAGTCCTCCTGCACCGCCGTATGTTGCTACTTGGAGTACTTTGCCAATTCAAAACAGTGATACAGCGACAGGTTTAGCCGGAGGAATGTACTTTGTAACTATAGTTGACAATAACGGCTGTCAATCTTCAGGATCTGTGGTTGTTAACGAACCTACAAACTTTATTTCTGTAATAAGTAGTTCAACAAATAATCATTGTAATGGAATTTGTTCTGCAACCGCTTCAGTTTTAGCTGGAGGAGGAACACAGCCATATACTTATACATGGTTAGGAATTAGTCAAACGGGTGCCAGTGCAAGTAATTTATGTGCCGGACCTTTTACTGTTGTTGTAGAAGATGCACATGGTTGCACAAGTGTAAACGTTGTTAATATTTCTGAACCACCTGCATTAACGGTAACCGGAGTTGTAACTGATGCTCAGTGTTCTGGTGATGCAAATGGATTAATTTCTGTGTCTGTATCTGGAGGAAGTCCTGTTTACCAATACACATGGCAATTACCAGCAGTAGGTTCAACTTCTATTGCATCAAATTTAAACGCTGGTAATTATTCTGTTGTTGTTACTGACACATGGAATTGTAGTGTAACATCTTCATATACTGTTAGTGAGCCTCCTTTGATTTACGCATATGCATCAACAACTCCAGCTCATTGCGGATTGGATAATGGAACTGCTCAGGTTGACTCCATAGTAGGTGGTGTTCCTGCGTTTCAGTATCATTGGTCACCTGGGAATTCTACAAATACTAGTATTTCCAATTTGGTAAGTGGAAATTATCAACTACAAGTAACAGATAATAATGGATGTGGTGGAGTCGTTAATGTTACTGTTTTAGAAATTGCAGCACCATCTCAACTTACATTTAATGTAACAAATGCTATTTGTCCCGGATCTTATACCGGATCGATTACTGCAAATGTTGTTGGTGGATTAGCTCCTTATACTTATTTGTGGTCTGATTTACAGTCAACTCAAATGGCGTTAAGTCTGGCAGCTGGTGTTTATAATGTAACTGTAACTGATGCTAATTTATGTACTATAGCAAATTCTTCAATTGTTGGACAACCAAATCCAATTATTGTATATGCTAATGGAGTAGATTCAATCTGCATGGGAAATAATTCAGTAAATATTACTGCAAATGCAGCTGGCGGAACACCACCATTTACATATTTCTGGACAGGACCAGGAATAACAGTACCTGGTTCTCAAACACAAATGGTTTCTCCAGATAGCACTACAAATTATTTTGTTAATGTAACAGATACAAATGGTTGTGTTTCTCAAAACCCAGGAGTAGTAAATATTTATGTGTATCCTGCAATTTATGCAAGTATTTCAGCGAATACAACAATTTGTGAAGGTGACAATTACGATATAAATGTAACTGCTTTTGGAGGAATAGGGCCACCTTATAATTATGTTTGGAATATTGGTGCTGGTAACCCAAATACTGTAACGCCAATGGATACAACTATATATATAGTTCAGGTTTTTGATGGTTGTGGTACGCCTCCAGGAAATGCCACAATGACACTTTATGTTCAGCCAGCACCTCAATTAATTCGTGATCCTAGATTCCAAAGTGGTTGTGTCCCTTTATTGGCTAATTTTGATGCTGTTGTTTCTGTTCCGTTTGGTGGTGTAGCATATAATTGGAATTTTGGTGATCCATCTACTGGTAATAGCAATTATTCAACAGATAGTGTTACTTCTCACATTTATACTCTTCCTGGATTATATGCCATTACTTTAAATTTAACATCTGATTATGGCTGTGAAATGACTAGAATTTTTAATGATTTAGTTGAGGTATTTCCTATACCTACAGCAGATTTTACTTATACACCAAATGTTGTTGATGCTTTACAAGGTGAAGTTCAGTTTAATGCTGAAACCGAGGTAGGAAATCAAACAGTTTGGGATTTAGGTGATGGTGAATCAGCTGCTGGCATATTAAATCCAACTCATATTTATGCTAGCCCTGGAGTTTATACTATAACACTTTTTGTTAGAACAGAGGATGGCTGTATAGATACAGTGCAGCACACTTTAAAAGTTAATGAAATATACACAATCTGGGTGCCAACGGCTTTCTATCCTGGAACTGGTTCTGCTGACGGTTATTTTTATCCAAAGGGAAGAGGGTTTGATAGAAATAACTATTATTTAGCTATATATGATAGGTGGGGGCAGGTTATTTTTGAAACAACAACTTATCCTGAAGGAACTGATTTAACTCCGAATGAAGTTCAGGATTTTGCAAATCTAAATCAAGGATGGATTCCAGGAGGTTGGAATGGCGGTCATAAAAATAAAGTAGATAAACTTGTTCCAATTGGAACATATACTTGGTACATTAAAGTAGCAGATGTTAATGGTACTATACACGAAGAGACTGGACCTGTAACTGTGGTCAGATAAATTAAAAAAGCTGCGTAAGCAGCTTTTTTAATTTATATTTTCTTTGATAAATATTTTGTGTAATAAAAAACACCGATTTATTTGATTCTGGTGTTTAATAAAAAAAAGAAATGAAATCTTAGGGTAAAAAATTGGACATAAAAAAAGCTGCATTAAGCAGCTTTTTTTATGTCTAAAATGTTTTTTATACTGTAATAGAACAGCGTTTAAAAACTGTAATTGAAAGTTCCTTATCGTCAGTTTGTATATATTGACGAACAGTCATTTTATTATCTTTTACAAATTCTTGATTTAGCAAAGTGCTTTCGTTATAAAATTTATTAAGCTTACCCAATGCAATTTTTTCTAATATTGCTTCTGGTTTACCTTCTGCACGTGCTTGTTCTTTACCAATTTCAATTTCTTTTTCAACCATTTCTTTTGAAATGTCGTCTTTGTCAATGGCTATTGGACTCATAGCGGCAATTTGCATTGCAACATCTTTACCTATTTGCTGATTGGTTACCATTTTGTTAAAACCTACAAGAGTTCCAATTTTGCTACCTTGATGAATATAAGAGAATACATGTTCTGCAGAAATGTATTCATAATAAGTAACATCAATTCTTTCACCTATTGCAGCAACCTTATCCATAATCATATCTTGAATAGTAAGGTTGTTTACATTAATAAGTTTTAATGCATCAATATTTGAAGGCTTAGTTTCTAATGCTTTTTGAGCAATGATTTTTGATAATTCAATAAAGCCATCAGTCTTAGCTACAAAATCAGTTTCGCAACTTAAAGCAATAATGGCTGCATCTTTTCCATTTGGACTTATTTCAGCAACAACTAATCCTTGAGTTGTAAGACGGTCAGCTCGTTTCATTGAAACTGCCTGTCCTTTTTTACGAATAAGTTCAATCGCTAAATTAACATCACCTTCTGATTCGGTAAGAGCATTCTTACAATCCATCATTCCTGCACCAGTAAGCTGACGTAATTTTGTAATATCTGCAGTAGTTATTTGTGCCATATTAAAAATTCTTTTTATTATTCTTTAATGTTCTTTTTAATAGTTGTTCTTTTTGCTGGAGATTTTTTTGGTGCATCTGTAATAGCAGCATTTCCTTCAGCTGAAGCCTCTACAGTTTCTACTGTATCTTCATCAATAACATCTTCTTCATTTGAAAATTCATCATTTTCATCGTTTTTAGCTTTACGAAGTGGTTTCTCTTTTGTTTGAGATACTTCTTTTTCTTTATCAAATTTACGCTCTTCAAGACCAGCAGTAATAGCAGCAATTGCTGTATCTAAAATTAAAGCAATTGAATTTGAAGCGTCATCATTTGAAGGAATAGGGAAATCAATATTTTTTGGGTCAGAGTTGGTGTCAACCATTCCAAATAATGGAATACTTAAACGTTTTGCTTCTCTAACTGCAATATGTTCTTTAGAAACGTCAATGATAAAAAGAGCCGCTGGTAATCTAGTTAAATCAGTAATACTTCCTAAGTTCTTTTCTAATTTAGCACGTTTACGACTAATTTGAAGTCTTTCTCTTTTTGAAAGATTATCGAAAGTGCCATCTGTAGCCATTTTATCAATGGTTGACATTTTCTTTACTGCCTTACGAATAGTAGGGAAGTTAGTTAACATACCACCTGGCCAACGTTCAGTAACATAAGGCATGCCTATTTTACTTACTTTTTCAGCAACTATATCTTTAGCTTGTTTTTTTGTAGCAACAAATAAAATTTTGCGACCAGATTTTGCGATTTGTTTTAATGCATTGCAAGCTTCATCAAGCTTAACTACTGTTTTGTGTAAATCAAGAATGTGAATTCCATTTTTCTCCATAAAAATATAAGGAGCCATATTTGGATTCCATTTTCTTTTAAGGTGACCAAAGTGTACACCTGCTTCTAATAATTGTTCGAATGTTACTTTTGACATGTTATTTATTTTAGTTTACTTTCTTATTATTTACGCAATTGTCAGGTAGTTCTTTTTAAAAAGAAGTCCTGACAATTTAGATACTAAACTATAATTGAATCCATTAACGTTTGCTAAACTGGAATCTTTTACGTGCTTTCTTTTGACCTGGTTTTTTACGTTCAACTTCGCGTGGGTCGCGGGTTAAGAAACCTTTAACTTTTAAAGCTGGTTTAAGTTCAGGAGTTGATTTTACAATAGCTCTTGAAATTGCTAAACGAAGTGCTTCTGCTTGTCCGTTAATTCCACCACCATCAAGATTTACTTTAATGTCGAATTTGCCTTCTGCATTAATAGTGATAAGTGGGTGAAGAACCGTATGCTGAAGATGAGGAGTTGGAAAATAATTTTTAAATTCTCTATCGTTGATAGTGATAATTCCGCTTCCTTCTTTTAAGTAAATGCGTGCAATTGCAGCTTTTCTTCTACCTATTGCGTTTACAATTCCCATACTCTTTATTTAATTGTATTAATATTAATTACTCTTGGTTTTTGAGCTTCATGTGGATGCTCGGTACCTGAATAAACAAACAGGTTATGTATAAGTCTTCTTGATAATCGATTACGTGGAAGCATACCTTTTACTGCATGTTCAATAATTTTTCTTGGGTCTTTAGCCAATTGTTTTTCTGGAGAAATATGGCGTTGTCCACCAGGATATCCGGTATGACGAACATATTGTTTATTTGCCCATTTGTCACCTGTAAATTGAACCTTTTCAGAATTCAATAATATTATGTTATCACCGCAATCAACATGAGGAGTGAATCCAGCTTTGTGTTTTCCTCTGAGAATTACTGCAATGGTTGAACAAAGTCTACCAACTACCAAATCGGTAGCATCGATAACTAACCATTCTTTTTTTACAGTTGCTTTGTTTAAAGACACTGTTTTGTAGCTTATTGCGTCCACTTTCTTGACTTATTATTACTTTATTAACTATATGATTACCGTTTGAAAATACGGACTGCAAAAATACAATTATTTTTATAATATGCCAATAATGGTGGATTATATTTTTAAATAATTTGCGAGAACTATTCTGTGTAAGGTTTAATGCTGATTATCAGCACTTAAATTTTGCTTTAAATAATTCGTAATTTATTAATTTTGTGATTTAAAATAAATAATTACATTTTTCGTTAATTCGAAGAATTATAAAACTGATAAATGCCCGTATTTACAATTACTATTCATCGTTATATTTATTTATTTGGATTGGCACTTCTTGCTTTTTCATTACCTCTATCACCATTTGGAACAAGTATTTCACAACTAATTATATTAATTAATTGGATTTTAGAAGGTAATTTTAAAGAAAAATGGGTTGTTTTAAAGTCCAGGAAAAGTATTCTGTTATTTTCGTTAATTTTTATAATTCATGCAATTTGGTTGTTGCCCCCACAAGATTATTTGTATGCATTTAACGATCTTAAAGTTAAAGTTCCAATATTGGTATTGCCTATTTTGATTGGCACTTCTGGGTTACTCTCAAAGAAATTATTGCGATCAATTTTAATGTTTTTTTCGGCTGGTGTTATATTAGGGTCTCTAATTAGTATTACTATTTTCATGTTAAAGCCATCAGTAAATATTACAAACTACAGAGATTTATCGCCTTTTATCTCACATATTCGTTTTTCTTTAATGATTGCATTTTCAGTTTTTATACTTATATATTATAGTTTTGCTGAAAGGGAAGTTAGATTTTCTGGATTCATGAAATTTGCCGGAATAATATTTTCATTATGGCTTTTAGTTTTTCTTGTTTTATTAAAGAGCTTAACCGGCTTAATTATTTTTGGAATTGTTTCGTACATTTTTCTATGGGTGTTTTCTTTAAAAACAAAAAGATGGTTTAAGTGGATATATTTCGTTCTTTTGATTTTTCTGCCATTGTTGCCAGGGTTTTATATTTATAAAGTATCAAAACATTTTACCAATATAGAAAGTGTTGACTTTTTGAAATTAGAAAATAAAACAAAATCAGGGAATGAATATACTTTCGACCCAAATTCAAAATCGATAGAAAATGGAAACTTTGTTTGGGTTTATTATTGCGAAAAGGAACTTAAAAATGAATGGGCAAAAAGAAGTAATATAGATTATTTAGGAAAGGATAATAACGGTAATGAAATTAGATATACATTAGTTCGGTATTTAACCTCAAAAGGCTTAAGAAAGGATTCGGTAAGTATATGTAAGTTAACAAATGAAGAGATAAAAGCAGTTGAAAACGGTGTGCCTAATTATTTGTTTTTAAATGAATGGAAGGTATATCCTTTAATTTATAATTTATTTTGGCAGCTGAACGAATATAAAAACAATAACAATGCAAGCGGAATGTCTTTACCTCAAAGAATAGAATATTTAAAAACGGCAAAAGTTATTATCTCAAAAAATATTTGGTTTGGAGTGGGTACTGGTAATGTTAGATTGGCATTTGATAAGCAATATGAAATAATGAATAGCTCTCTTCAAAAGGAATGGCGTCTAAGAGCGCATAATCAACTTGTAACATTTTTGCTGACATTCGGAATATTTGGATTTGCATTAATTTTATTCTCATTTTTTTATCCTGCTATAAAAGAAAAGGGATTTAAGAATTTTCTTTTTTCAGCCCTGTTTATAATTATGTTTTTTTCATTTTTAAATGAAGATACTTTCGAAACTCAAGCTGGAGTTACGTTTTTTATACTTTTCTACTCACTTTTAATTTTTTCCAGTAAACAAGAAGTTGTTCAAAATGAACAATAGGGTTATCTTTGTTTAATAAAAATCAAAAATTTAAGATATGTGCCAAAAGCATAACGAGTTTATGATGGAAGCAATTCGGCTTTCAAAAGAAAATATTGATAATGGTGGTGGTCCGTTTGGGGCTGTAATAGTTAGGGATGGAAAAATTATTGCAAAAGGGGTAAACAAAGTAACTGTTAATAATGATCCAACAGCACATGCCGAAGTTACTGCAATTCGCGAAGCATCTAAATTCTTAAATAATTTTGATTTAAGTGGCTGTGAAATTTATACTTCCTGCGAACCTTGTCCAATGTGTTTAGGTGCAATTTATTGGGCTCATCTGGATAAAATATATTATGGAAACACTAAAGCTGATGCGAAAAATATTGGTTTTGATGATGCTTTTATATACGAAGAAATATTGATACCATTAGAAAACAGAAAACTTCCTATTTCGCAATTTATGCAGACAGAAGCTTTGGAAGCATTTAAAAAATGGTCAGACAAAGATGATAAAATAGAGTATTGATGTCTATTTTAAAAGAAAGCTATATTTAAAAAGATTGTTATCTTTATTACTTTAATTATTAATGTGAAAAAAATCGAGTTAATTAAATCAGACATTACAACATTAAATGTTGATGCAATAGTAAATGCTGCAAATGGTTCTTTGTTAGGCGGTGGTGGCGTTGATGGTGCAATACATGAAGCTGCTGGTGAAGAACTTTTAGAAAAGTGTAAAAAATTAAATGGATGTAATACAGGTGAGGCAAAAATAACAAAAGGGTATAATCTTTCTGCATCATATATTATTCATACTGTTGGCCCGGTTTGGGTAGGTGGAAATAATAACGAAGATAAATATTTGGCAAGTTGTTATACAAATAGTCTTGAATTGGCAGTTAAAAACAATTTAAAAACAATTGCTTTCCCTAATATAAGCACTGGTGTTTATGGCTATCCAAAAAATCGTGCAGCAATAATTGCTGTTCACACCGTAGATTTATTTCTAAAAAATCATAAGGAAATAGATAAGGTTATTTTTGTCGCATTTGACGAGGAAAATTATTCAATTTACGAGAAACTTTTGAAATAAATTTTTGCTTTTCTATGTGAAGGAATTATGAGCGAACTCAAAAAATATTTATCGTTAGTTAAGTTTAGTCACACTATTTTTGCCATGCCATTTGCATTGGTTGGATATTTTTTAGGAATAAAAACAGCTGGTTTTGGTTTCGATTGGAAAGTTTTTATATTGGTAATTGTATGTATGATTTTAGCCCGAAGTGCAGCAATGGCCTTTAATAGAATGGTTGATGTGCAATACGACAGACGAAATCCGCGTACAATAAATCGGGAAATTCCTTCAGGACAAATATCTCTTTTTGCAGCATCTGTTTTTGTTGCCGCTGCTTCATTGTTATTTATTATAACAACGTGGTTTATTAATCCTTTGGTTTTTTATCTTTCACCTGTTGCTTTAATAGTAATATTTGGATATAGTTTTACTAAAAGGTTTACCTCTCTTTGTCATTTTGTTTTGGGATTAGGACTGGCACTTGCACCTATTGGAGCATATTTGTCAGTGACTGCGCGATTTGATGTTTTGCCAATTCTTTTTTCATTTATTGTTTTGCTTTGGGTTGGCGGTTTCGATATTATTTATGCTTTACAAGATGATGACTTTGATAAAAGTCAAAAACTTCATTCTTTACCCGTAAGGTTAGGTAGAAAGACTGCACTTTTATTTTCTGCATTAGCTCATTTATTAACTGTTGGAATTGCAGTTTATGCAGGTTTTATAGGACAATTTTCTGTCTTTTATTGGGTGGGTGTTTTAATCTTTTCGGGGATGTTAATTTACGAACATTTATTGGTAAAGCCCGGCGATCTTAGTCGTGTTAATATGGCATTTGCTGTGGTAAACGGAATTGCAGGAGTTATTTTTGGAGGATTAGTTATTTTATCACTTTACTTTTAATTATTTATAATTACTGCTCATAGGGATTTAAACTATTACGAACTGTGTTCGTGAGAAAGTTCTCAGCTCGCTAAATTCCGATGTTATTTACTTTCGGATTTCAACTATTTTCAGCGAAGCTAAATCCTAAAGAACATTAGAAAATTGTTTTTATATACTTGTGTCAGTATCTCATTTAATTCCAGAAGCTAATATATAACATTTATTCTGGGCTTCATTTTCTGTTTTATTTGGTTATTTTTGGGATTCGAAAAACATTAAATTATAAATTATTTAATCTGCTTATAATATGATTAATCAACAGTTATTAAACCCAAAAAGCATAGTTATAGTTGGAGGTTCAAATGCAATTAATAAACCAGGGGGAAAGGTTCTTAAAAATCTTATAGATTTTAATTTTAAAGGCGATTTAATGGTTGTAAACCAGAAAGAAGCTGAAGTGCAAGGAAAAAAATCTTATCCTGATGTTAAAAGTTTACCTCAAGTTGACCTTGCAATTCTTGCCATTGCAGCAAAATATTGTGTAGAAACTGTTGAGATTTTAGTAAGAGAAAAAAATACCCGCGCATTTATTATTCTTTCAGCTGGCTTTAGTGAAGAAAATCATGAGAGTGCACTTCTCGAAAAACAAATAGTTGAAATTATAAATAGTGTAGATGGTTCCTTAATTGGACCAAATTGTATTGGATTTTTAAACTCGAATTATGCAGGCGTTTTCACAACTCCAATACCAAAGTTAGATACAAATGGTTGCGATTTTATAAGCGGCTCTGGTGCTACTGCTGTGTTTATTATGGAAGCAGGAATGCCTAAAGGATTAACATTTTCAAGTGTTTATTCTGTTGGAAACAGCGCACAAATGGGTGTTGAAGAAGTTTTAAAATATCTTGATGAAAGCTTCGACCCTGAAACAAGTTCAAAAGTAAAGCTTCTTTATATCGAAAATGTAAAGAAACCTGATTTAATACTAAAACATGCTTCATCTTTAATTCGCAAAGGTTGTAGAATTGCAGCAATAAAATCTGGCTCGTCAGAGGCTGGAAGTCGTGCAGCATCATCTCATACAGGTGCTCTGGCAAGTCCTGATTTAGCAGTTGATGCATTGTTTAAGAAGGCAGGAATTGTACGTTGTTATGGAAGAGAAGAATTAACAACTGTTGCTTCAATTTTTATGCATCCAGAATTAACAGGTAAAAGAATTGCAATAATAACTCATGCCGGTGGACCTGCTGTAATGCTTACCGATTCATTATCAAATGGTGGTTTGGAAGTTCCGCATATTGAAGGAGAGAAAGCTACTGAATTGCTAACTCATCTTTATCCAGGATCATCAGTAGCAAATCCAATCGATTTTTTAGCAACAGGAACTGCAGAACAACTGGGAAAAATTATTGATTATTGCGAAAACGATTTTAATGAAATTGATGCAATGGCAGTTATTTTTGGTAGTCCGGGTTTGTTTGAAGTTTATGATGTGTATGAGTTGTTAAATGAGAAAATGAAAACTTGTAAAAAACCTATTTTCCCAATATTGCCTTCAATAATTAATGTTAGCAAGGAAATAGATAAATTTATTTCTTATGGAAGAATAAATTTTCCTGATGAAGTAGTTTTTGGAAACGCATTAGCAAAGGTATTTGCGACACAAAAACCTGTTTCCGAAAAAGTTACTTTACCTAAAGTTGACGAGAAAAAAATTCGTCAAATAATTGATAGTGCAGAAAACGGTTATTTAAAACCTTCAGATATTCAACAAATGCTTGATGCTGCTGGAATAAGCAGGGCAGGAGAGGCAGTTGTTACTTCTGCAAGTGATGCAGTTTCGTCAGCAACTAGTCTTGGACTACATGTTGTTATGAAAGTTGTAGGTCCAGTTCATAAGTCAGATGTTGGTGGAGTTGTGTTAAATGTTAAAGATATTGCAACTGTTGAAAAAGAATTCGAAAGAATGATTAAAATTAAAGATACAACAGCAATATTAATTCAGCCTATGCTTTCTGGTACTGAACTTTTTGTTGGTGCGAAAAAAGAAGATAAATTCGGACATATGGTATTGTGTGGATTAGGTGGTATTTTTATTGAAGTATTGAAAGATGTTAAAGCTGGACTTGCGCCTATTTCTGAGTTTGATTCATTGTCTATGATAAAAGGATTAAAGAGCTATGGTATAATTAAAGGAGCCAGAGGTCAAGAAGGTGTAAACGAACAAATGTTTGCCGAAATAGTTTCTCGTGTTTCAGTTTTGGTTAGTGTAGCTCCTGAAATTTTTGAGATGGATTTAAATCCGCTTTTAGGTAAAAAAGATAAAGTTGTTGCAGTTGATGCACGTATACGAATAGAGAAGTAAAACAAGTCCAAAAATCCAAATATCAAATTCCAAGATCCAATAAGGAACAACTTGCAAAAATAAACAGTAAACTATAAACATCGAAAAAAAACATTTTTGTATGAAGAAAGCTGATTTAGTATTTATTCTAATTTTTTGTGTTATTGTAACACCGTTCATACCATTTTCCTTTTTAAAGGAGTTTCAAGCAAATTATTTATATAACGAGTCGCATTGGATATGGACAAGCTTCTTAAAATTTGCTTTATTGGCTACAATGGGCGAGGTTATTGGCCTGCGAATTAAAGCAGGTGTGTATTTGCAAAAAGGTTTTGGTTTAATTCCACGAATGATAGTCTGGGGATTTTTAGGATTAACAATTAAAATTGCATTTGTAGTTTTTGCTGCTGGTGTTCCTGCTTTAGTTGAAAAATATTTTTATGTTACAGATGCAATTATGTCGATGGATAAAAAAATATGCCCCGATTATTTTGCAGCAGCTGATATTGGTTTAGGTAATGCACGCTTGCTTTCAGCGTTTTTTATTAGTTTTATTATGAATTTGTTTTACGCACCGGTTATGATGACTTTTCATAAAATAACCGATTTTCACATTGTTAAAAATGGTGGAACTTTATCCGGGTTTTTAAAACCAATAAACTTTGTAGATAATTTTAAAGATATAAACTGGAAAATGCAGTGGGGCTTTATATTTAAAAAAACTATTCCGTTTTTCTGGATTCCAATGCAAACAATTACTTTTTCGGTAGCCTCAGAATACAGAGTTGTAATAGCAGCTTTTTTGGGAATTGTTTTAGGGGTTCTTCTTTCTTTGGCAACACCAAAGCAGTAAAAAAGTAGATTTTCGATAGTTTTTTTAATAGGTCTTAAAGACGCTATAATTATTGTGTTAGATATTGTATTTATTAATGTTCTTTAAAAAGCATTCTATTTAGGCTACAGTTTATCAACAAATAGAAACATAGTCCAAATTAAAAGTTGTTCGAGAATTTAATGTTTTTTGCATTAGAAAGCAGTTTGGTATAATATGAAAAAAAAGAAAGAAGAAATAAATCCAAATAAAAGGATACTTGCTTTTATCATTTTAATCGTTATAACTATAATAATAGTTTATTTACCAGCATTGAAAAATGGTTTATTAAACTGGGACGATAATTTATATGTAACAGATAACAATGTTATTAAAAACATTGGTAATGTATCGGCTTTTTTTAATAGTTTTTATTTTGGAAATTACCATCCAATTACAATTTTTTCTTATAGTATCATATACCAGTTTAGCGAACTAAGCCCTTTACTTTATCATTTAGTAAATATTCTTTTTCATGTTTTAAATTCATTACTCGTCTTTTATTTAATTAAGGAATTACTTAAAAACATTAATCTTGCACTAATTGTTGCGTTATTGTTTGGCATACACCCAATGCATGTTGAATCTGTTGCATGGATTTCAGAATTAAAAGACGTACAGTACACATTCTTTTTTTTAATATCTGCACTTTATTATTTAAAGTTTATAAGACAAAGTAAACTTTTGTTTTATGTAATATCTATTTTGTTCTTTGTTTTATCTTTATTGTCGAAGGGGCAAGCTGTAACGCTTTTCCCGGTACTTTTACTTATTGACTATTTGGAAAGAGGCAAATTATTTACAAGATTAAAAGATAAAATTCCTTATTTTATTTTAGCTTTACTTTTTGGAATTATTGCTATAATGGCCCAAAAATCTGGGAATACAATTTCAGATTTTAAAAACATTTCGTTTTTGGAACAAATTGCAATTGCTTGTTATAGTTTTATAATGTATATTTTAAAAACTATTCTTCCATTCAATTTATCCGCATTTTATCCTTATCCAACATTAATTAATGGAAAAATTCCGGTAGAATATTGGACATCTCTTTTGGTCATTCCTGTAACAATATATTTAATAATACTATCATTTAAAAAAGACAAAATCATCTTTTTTGGTTTTATATTTTTTATTGCAAACATCTTTCTATTATTACAATTAATTCCTGTCGGTAATTGTATTATGGCTGACAGATACAGCTATATTCCATCAATAGGATTATATATTATAATTGCTTATTTATTTTTAAAATATTTTAGTGAAATAAAACAGAAATTTTTATTAGGTTCCTTATTGACCATATATTTAATCTTCTTAAGTACATATTCTTATAATCAAACAAAAAAATGGAAAGATGATTTTACTTTATGGGATAATGTACTTAAAATAAATCCAAATATTCCCTCGGCTCTAATATTAAGAGGTTTTGCATATAATGAATTAGGTGAGTTTAATAATGCATTAATTGATTTAAACAAATCGATTAGTATTAAAAACAATGATGGATTGGCATACCTTAATCGAGGAGTATCAAAAGCCAGTTTGGGGGATTTTAAAAATGCAATTGAAGACTTTAAAGTGGCTGACAAACTGTATGTTGAAGAAAGATATAAGGTAAATCTTTATCTCAGTTGGGGTGGTGCGCTTGCAAATACTGGAAATCTTGCTGAAGCAATGAAAATATTTAACAAAGCAATTGAATTAAATCCAGATAATGCTTTAATTTATAACAACAGGGGTATCACAAATGCAATGCTAGGTAATTATAATAATGCATTAAGTGATTTTAATTTTGCTTTAAAGCTCAAGCCCGGCTATGAAGATGCAATTAAAAACAGAAACAAGGTTTTAGAGTCTCAGTTAGAAAATAAGAAAGAAAATTGAAATAGTAATATTTTTGTTGATTCATCTTTTTCTCTTTAAAAAACATTCTTTATTTGATACAACCTATTGGAAAGTTTTTTAGTCTGATGTAAAATCATTTTTTCTTAGAAATTTAATAAACATATCGAAAAACTTAATCCATTTAGTGTTACGGCTAAATTGATTTAGGTTTTTAATGAGAATTTTCTAAAAGCCTTATGAATATTGAAAAAAACATCATTTTTTATTTGCTTTTTGATTTTTTGTTTTTTAAGTTTGTTTTATCAAGCCAAAATCGTCAACTTTTAAATTAATAATATGAATAAAAAATTATTCCTTACAGCATTGCTTTTTTTAGCAAGTTTTAGTTTTGCTTTATGCCAAAACTATTGGACATTATCTGATAACTCCGCAAAAGGAAAAGAGATAATTTCAGAAAAAGTTGATGTAACCTATTTCGAGGTTTATACACTTGATTTTGCCGGTTTTAATCAGGCTCTTAAAAATGCTCCTATGCGTGGTGAGTATTCTAAAGGAAATGAGCTTTACCTAACTTTGCCAAATTCAGATGGTCAATTTGTTACATATAGCGTTGTTGAGGCTCCTGTAATGCATCCCGATTTGGCTGCAAAATATCCTGGCATTAAATCTTATGCAGGTCAGGGTGTTAGCAGTCCTGCAGTAACAATTAGATTTAGCGTTTCATATAACAGAGGGCTTTATGGAATGATTTTTAACGAAGATGATGGAACAAGTTTTATTGATCCATATTCTACTGATTTTACAGAATATATGGTTTATTCAAAAAAGGAAATGATAAGAACTGATGCTGCTGACTTTGAATGTACAATGGATAATGCTAGTGGGCACCATGAAGATGAAGTTGAAGTAAACATGAAAGCTACAGATGATAAAAAATTAAGAAAATACAGATTAGCTTTATGTTGTAATGCCGAATATGGTAACTTATTTATTGGTTCAGCAACAACAGATGCAGCAAAAAGAGCAAATATTCTTGCTCAAATGAATATTACTATGACAAGAGTAAATGGAGTGTATGAGAAGGATCTTTCAGTAACTATGGAGCTTATAGCCAATAACGATGTTATCTTATGGTTTGGAAGTACAACAACAGATCCATGGTCTACAGAATATAATATTAAAACAGCTCAAACTATTGATGCAAATATAGGAATAGCCAATTATGATATTGGACATAATTTTAATACTTCAGGTGGTGGAAATGCTGGTTGTATTGCTTGTGTATGTATGGGTGCAGCTACTTCAACTTATTATACTACAACAAGTATGCATAAAGGTAAAGGAATGACAGGTAGGTCAAATCCTACAGGTGATGCATTTGATATTGATTATGTAGCTCATGAAATGGGACATCAGTTTGGTGGATATCATACAATGAATACTTGTAGTAGAAGTGGAAGTGGATCAACAGAAGTTGAACCAACAAGTGGTAGTACAATAATGGGTTATGCTGGTATTTGTACATATAATATTCAAGCTAATAGTGATGATTATTTTGCATATGTAAATATCAGAGACATATCTGCAAATGTAAAGTCTGGAAATAGTTCTAGTTGTGCACAGATAATTAGTATTACTAATAATCCTCCTACTGCTAATGCCGGATTAGATTATACAATTCCTAAATCAACCGCCTTTGTTCTAACTGGATCAGGAACTGACCCGGATGGCGATGCTATTACTTTTACCTGGGAGCAAAATGACCCTGCTGTAGCAACTTCTACAACTGCCCCGGTTGCAACATGGACTGCAGGTCCTATGTTTCGATCAAGAAAAGGCACTACAGATCCTAAAAGATATTTTCCAGCAATAGCTTCAATTATTGCTAATAATTTAACTCCTGCATATGAAGTTATTCCTTCAGTTGCCAGGACTTTTAATTTTTCGTTAGTAACAAGAGATAATAAAACTGGTGGTGGACAAACGGCAAATGACTTGATGGTTGTTAATGTGGATGGTACTGCTGGCCCATTTGTTGTTACGGCTCCAACAACTGCGGTAACATGGGCTTCTGGTAGTAGTCAAACTGTAACCTGGAATGTTGCAGGAACTACTGCTTCGCCTGTTAGTTGCGCTAATGTTGATATTTTCTTATCTACAGATGGTGGATTTACTTATCCTGTTACCATTCTTGCTAATACCCCGAATGATGGCACTCAGGCTATAACAGTGCCAAATAATCCTTCTACTACTTGCAGGGTGATGGTAAGAGGAGCTAACAATATTTTCTTTGATATTTCTAATGCGAATTTTACAATTACAGGATCAACTAATTCAGTTT
This sequence comes from uncultured Bacteroidota bacterium, assembly GCA_903837285.1. GTDB lineage: Bacteria > Bacteroidota > Bacteroidia > Bacteroidales > GWA2-32-17 > GWA2-32-17. The sequence goes on from CAILUD010000116.1 coordinate 40,179, forward strand.
CTGCAAGTGCAATTTCTGGTAGCCCATTTTGTGCCGGAGTTACAGTAAATGTTCCTTTTACTATGTCGGGTACATTTAACGCAGGCAATGTTTTTACAGCTCAATTGTCTGATGCGACTGGAAGCTTCACAACACCGGTAAATATAGGTACATTAACTAGTGTTACCGCTGGAACAATTTCTGGAACAATCCCAGTTGGAGCTGTAACAGGAACAGGTTATCGAATTAGAGTAGTTGCAAGTTCACCAGCTACAACAGGAACAGATAATGGAACAAATTTATTAATTAATGCTATTGCAACACCTTCTGTGGTGATTGCAGGAACTGCAACAATATGCGCAGGAACATCAACTACTTTCACTGCTACTCCCACAAATGGTGGTACACCTTCTTATCAGTGGAAGTTAAATGGTGCAAATGTTGGTACAAACAGTGCCACGTATTCAAATGGAACAATAGCAAACGGAAATACAGTGACCTGTGTTATGGCTTCAAATGCAACATGTGCAAGTCCTGTATCTGCTACGTCAAATACAATTACAATGGTAGTTAATCCGATCCCAGCTACTCCTACTGCTTCTGCTAGTTCTCCCGTATGTGCAGGAGCTTCAATTAATTTAACTACTCCAACTGTAAGCGGTGCTTCATATTCCTGGTCGGGTCCAAATTCTTATGTGTCTACTTCACAGAATCCTGTTATAACAAATTCTACAACTACAATGGCAGGCACTTACTTGGTTTCTGTGACTCAAGCAGGTTGTACAAGTCTTCCTGGATCAACAACAGTAGCGGTTACAGCTGCGCCAGCAGCACCGTCAGCATCAAGTAATTCACCAGTTTGCGTAGCTGCTGCAATAAATTTAACAACACCTACAGTTTTAGGTGCTACATATAGTTGGACAGGGCCAAATGGGTTTACTTCAACACAACAAAATCCAGTTATTTCTACTGCTACAGCTGTAATGGGCGGAACATACTCTGTTACTGTATTGCAAGGTACATGTCCAAGTACAGCAGGTACTACTTCAATTTTAATTAACACTCCTCCCGTAACAAATTTTAATGGAAGTCCTACTGTAACTGTTTGTTCCGGTTTTGTTCAATTTACTGATAATTCAACTGGAAATCCATCTTCTTGGTCTTGGGATTTTGGTGATGGACAGACTTCAACAATACAGAGTCCTTCTCATGATTATCTTTCAAGTGGAACATATACAGTTACATTAAGTGCAAGTAACAATTGTGGTAATAATCAAGTTGTAAATTCAAATTATATTTCAGTTAGTGTTCCTACAGCTCCAACTGGTACAGGAGCATCAATTTGTGGCCCCGGAACAGTTACTTTAAATGGAACAGGAACAGGTACTTTACATTGGTTTGATGCTGCAACAGGTGGAACTGATTTATTAACCGGAACTACTTATACAACACCAAATATTAGTGCTACTACAACATATTATCTTGCAAGTCATATTAGCCAGCCTAGTCAATATATTGGACCTGTTGTAGCCGGAACAAATAATACAACTAGTTATTATATTTCTTTTGATTGTTCAACTCCTGTAGTTTTAGTTTCTGTAAGTGTTACAGCTAGCACTGCTGGTAACAGAACAATTGAATTACGTAATAGTGCAAATACTGTATTGCAAACTACAACAGTAAATATTCCTACAGGTACTAGTAGGGTTAATTTAAATTTTAATGCTCCTGTTGCGACAGGGTTACGGCTATATATTGGAACTGGTGCTAATTTGACACGAAAAACCACAGGTGTAGCTTATCCATATACTCTTGCAGGTTTAGTAAGTATAACTGGAAGTAGTGCCGGTACTGCAAGGTTTCCATATTTCTTTGATTGGGAGATTAAAGAGTCAGATTGTGCTAGTGCTAGGGTACCTGTAATTGCAACTGTAAATACTGCATTGCCTGCAAGCGTTAATGTTACTGCAAGTTCTTCGTCTATTTGTTCTGGAACAAATGTTACATTTACTGCAGCACCTGTAAATGGAGGAACAACTCCAATATATCAATGGAATTTAAATGGTAGTCCAGTGGGAACAAATAACCCTACATACTCTAATTCAGCTTTAGTAAATAATGATATTGTAACTTGTGTTGTGACATCAAATGGAAGCTGTGTTTCTGGTAGTCCTGTAACGTCAAATTCTGTTACAATGACAGTAAATTCAACGCTTACACCATCGGTTTCAATTGCAGGCACTTCAACTATTTGTGCAGGCACTTCAACCACATTTACTGCAACACCCACTAATGGCGGAACCCCAACTTATCAATGGCTAGTAAATGGCTTACCCGTTGGTTCAAATAGTCCTATATTTAATAGTAGCTCATTAGTAAATGGAAATACTGTAACCTGTGTTATGTCTTCTGGCTTGTCATGTGCAAGCCCAGCCACAGCAACTTCGAATGCTGTTTCAATGATAGTTAATACTGCATTAACGCCATCGGTTGTAATTGCAGGAACTTCAACAATATGTGCTGGAACTTCAACCACATTTACAGCAACTCCAACAAATGGTGGAACTCCAATTTATCAATGGAAATTAAATGGTGTTAATGCTGGAACAAATAGCTCAACTTATACAAATGCAACTTTATCGAACAGTGATGTTGTGAGTTGTGTTATGACAACTTCTATAACATGTGTGACTGTACCAACTGCTACTTCAAATTCTGTAACAATGAATGTAAATCCTTTGGTTACTCCTTTAGTTGCTATTTCTGCTGATGCATCAACAATTTGTTCGGGTACTTCAGTTGTATTTACTGCAACACCAACAAATGGTGGAACTCCAACTTACCAATGGTTATTAAATGGATCTAGTGTTGGAACCGGTGGAGTTACATATACCAATTCTTCATTGATAAATTCTGATATTGTAAGCTGTGTTATGACAACGACAGCTTCATGTCCAATTACTCCTACAGTTTCATCAAATTCAGTTTCGGTTACTGTAAATGCTAATGTTACACCTACTGTTGTAATAGCTGCAAATGCTTCTACAATTTGCGAAGGAACATCTGTAGTATTTACAGCAATCCCAACTAATGGTGGAATTCCAATTTATCAATGGACTTTAAATGGATTACCGGTTGGAACAAATAGTGATACTTATTCAAATGTTACATTGGCAAATGCTGATATTGTAAACTGTGTTATGACATCTTCGGCAACTTGTTTAATTACACCAACAGCAAATTCAAATAATGTTGTTATGACAGTTAACCAGATTCCAATTGTTAATGCAGGATTAGATCAGGTAATATGCGCAGGATCTACGGTTGTTTTATCTGGAAGCGGTGCTGGTTCATATGTATGGGATAACGGAGTTGCTGACGGTATTGCATTTACTCCTTTAACGGGAGCAATAACTTATAATGTTACCGGAACATTAAATGGTTGTTCAAATACTGATCAGGTTATTGTTAGTGTTAATTCTTTGCCAAATGTTAATGCTGGTTCTGATCAGACAGTCTGTTTAGGAGCTTCAGTAACATTGTCTGGTAGTGGAGCCTCATCATATACTTGGGATAATGGTATCTCTGATGGTATTTCTTTTACACCTGCGTTAGGAATCTTAAATTATACAGTTACTGGTATAGCAAATGGTTGTTCAGCAAGTGATGTTGTAACTGTTACTGTTAATCAAGTAGAAAACTATTCTGTAACTGTTATTGATCCTATGGCTACAGTTACATCTTTATTAAATGCAACTTATCAATGGATTGATTGTGATAACGGAAATGTAATTATTCCTGGAGAAACCAATACAGATTTTACTCCTTCTGTAAATGGTAATTATGGCGTTGTTGTTAATCAGAATGGATGTAGTTCAACTTCTTCATGTGTTCAGATTACCGTTACTGGAATTACACTAAATAATAATTCTTTTTCAGTAAATATATATCCAAATCCAACACATGGTGAAATCAATATATCATTTGAAAAAGCAATGAATGATGTTAATTTCATTATAGAAAATGTAATTGGAGAAAGAGTATATGAGTCAAAAGCTAATCAGGAAAATGGTTCAGTAAAAACTATTGATTTAAGTAATTATTCGAAAGGTGTTTATTTTATCAATGTTAAAAATCAGAATGCTGATTTGAGATATAAAATTATACTTCAAAAATAATTTATAACAACATATAATAAAAAAGGCATTCTGTAAAGAATGCCTTTTTTATTATAAACTAAATGGGTTTTCGAAAATAACACAACCGGCTTTTTCCGGGTGATCTGAAGCAAAATAATTTCCTTTTACTTTTCTTAATTTCCAAAGCGAGTATAAATCAGATCCGGCTGTAACAATAAAAATAATTCCGAATAATAACAAAGGAACAGAATCAATAACTAAAGAGGTGAAAGTAGGTATTATGCCCATTAATAATGCCGGTGCAAAGGTGCTTAATTTATATGCCGAAAGTTTTACAGGGTGTTTACAATGAACGTAAGGTGTAAAGTTTATCCAGTTAACTCCAGCTTTTAAATTAGAAATTTTTATGTCAGCAAATAGCAAAAGAGTAATGGCGTGAATTAATTCATGAATAAAAATTCCGACAATTAAAACCGGAATAGTAATATAAACATTAAAAATAAATTTTTCTGCAATGGTCCAGGTATGCGAATATCCCCAGATTAATCCGAATAATCCAATAAAAAAGATAAACGAAAATATAAATAATAATACACTAAAGGTATTTGATTCGGTATAACTAAAAGAATAATCTGTTTTATATTCAAACAAAATTTTTTCTTCAGGTATTTCTTCAATTAATTGTTCTTCCATCTTTTTGTAATTGCTTAAAACTTTTGAATTTTTGACTTTATAACTTCTAACTTATTTTCTCCCTATCGACTTTAAGTAGTTGTCAATTGATCTGTTATAAGTTCTTTCGTATCCCGAACTAAAGTAGCATGCTGGTAATTCGCCCATGCTTCTGTGATAGTCCAAGCATTCACAACATTTTCCTTTTCTGCTGCATGGATAAGTGCAGTTACAGTTTTTAACATTTTTTTCGATATCGCAATTCATATATAATCAGATTATTAGGTTATTTGTTTGTGTTTAGAACAAAGTTACTAGCAGAAATGTGTTATTTTTACGTTCTGTAAAATTAATAGATTTTTGAATATGCATAAAATTAAGTTGATAATAATATTTTTTACCTTCTTTGTTTCTGTTAACGGATACAGTCAGGTTGGTAATCAGGCAGCTGCTTATAAGCTTAGCAGAGTGCTTGATGTAATTAATATGTTTTATGTTGACACTGTAAACAATAATAAGCTTGTAGAGTCGGCAATTGTTGAAATGCTTAAGGAACTCGATCCTCATTCTGTATATGTTAGTGCCGATGAGGTTAAAGAAATGAATGAGCCATTAGAAGGAAATTTTGAGGGAATTGGAGTTCAGTTTAATATTTACAACGATACAATAATGGTAGTTAATCCAATTATTGGTGGTCCTTCCGAAAAGTTAGGAATTCGTGCTGGCGATAGAATTATTAAAATTGATGGAGTTGATGTAGCAGGTGTGAAAATTAAAAATAATGACGTTTTTAAAAAACTACGAGGCAAAAAAGGTACTTTGGTAACAGTTTCTATTGCACGTAGAAATGAAAAAGCACTGTTGGATTTTACAATTTCAAGAGATAAAATTCCTATTTATAGTCTAAATGCTTCATATATGATCGATAAAGAAATCGGTTATATTAAACTTGATAGGTTTTCGGCAACTACAATGAACGAATTTGCTGAAGCTATTGCAAAACTTAAAAAAGCCGGTGCAAAAGATTTAATACTCGATTTAACTGGTAATGGTGGCGGTTATTTAAATACTGCTGTTGATTTAGCCGATCAGTTTCTGGATGATAAAAAAATGGTTGTTTATACACAGGGTAACAATAGTCCGCGTTCTGATTATAGAGCAACTAATGCAGGTGAGTGGACAGATGGACGTTTAGTTGTTTTGGTTGATGAAGGTGCTGCATCGGCAAGCGAAATTGTTTCCGGGGCAATTCAGGATTGGGATAGAGGGGTAATAATTGGTCGTCGTACTTTTGCAAAAGGATTGGTTCAACGTCCGTTTAATTTACCCGATGGTTCTTTAATCCGTCTTACAGTTGCACGTTATTATACTCCTTCTGGCAGGTTAATTCAGAAATCGTACGAGAATGGTTTTTCCGAGTATTCAAAAGATATTATTCATCGTTATAATAATGGTGAGTTAATACATGCCGATAGTATTCATTTTCCTGATAGTTTAAAATTTCAGACAATGAATTCCAAACGCACAGTTTATGGTGGTGGTGGAATTATGCCCGATTTTTTTATTCCCCTTGATACCAATCAATATACCGATTATTACAGGAATTTATTTAGAAAAGGTGTTTTTAATAAATATGTGATGTCGTATATAGATAATAATCGCAACTCTTTAAAAGAAAAATATCCCGATTTTGCAAAATTTAAAACAGGATTTGTTGTGGACGATGTTATGGTTGATAGTCTTGTTAGTCTCGCTTCCAGAAATGGAGTTGAAAAAAAGGACGAAGAAGTATTAACTTCCAGACCAGATATTAAACTCTTTTTAACTGCTATGATTGCAAATAATTTGTGGAATTACAGTGAGTATTGGGAGATATTAAATACTTCTCGACCAGAGTATATTAAAGCCATTGAAGTGCTTCATGATAAAAAGCTTTATTCAAAAAAACTTTCAAAATCGTAATTTTTCGCAGTAGGCTAAATCCTAATTCCTAAATCTACAATGATCTTAGATTGGCTTTTAAAGAATTGGGTTGAGGTTGCAGGGGCTTTAACAGGGTTAGTAGCTATTTATTTTCAAATTAAAGAGAAAGTAATTTTCTGGCCTATTAGTCTGATAAATGTTATACTTTATATTTTTGTTTATTTTTCTGCTCTATTATATGCTGAGGTTAGCTTGCAATTTTATTATTTAGTTGTAGGTGTTTATGGCTGGTATTACTGGCAATCTGGGAAAATAAAGAATAAGGGCAGTGTATTGAAAGTTACTACTTGCAGTAAAAATTTAATTTTAAAACTTTCTGTGATTTTTGTTGTATTGTTTTTTGCTATGGCATTTGTTTTAAAAAAATTTACAAATACCGATGTCCCTTTTGTTGATGCATTTGTTACAGCACTTAGTTTTATTGCAACATGGTTGCTTGCAAAAAAGAAAATAGAAAACTGGCTTGTTTGGATTGTAGTTGATGCAGTATGTGTTGGAGTGTATGTTTATAAAGGGTTATATCCAACTATCATTTTATTTACTGTACTTACGGTTTTAGCTTTTGTTGGTTATAATTCATGGAAAAAATCTATGTTATGCAAAAGCGAATAGTAGTAATTGGACCCGAGTCGACCGGAAAAACAACTATTTGCGAAAAGTTGGCATCGCATTATAATACCAAGTGGTTGCCCGAATATGCCCGTACTTATATTGAAAGCTTAAATCGTCCATATACACAGAATGATGTTTTGCACATTGCTAAAAAACAAATAGAATTAGAAGAGGAACTTGCAAAATGCAATAATATATTATTTATTGATACCGATTTAATTATTACTAAAGTATGGCTATTACATGTTTATAAAACCTGTCCTGATTGGATAAATAATGCAATAAAAAATACACCACGAACTTTATATTTATTATGTTATCCCGATTTACCTTGGGAATTTGATCCTGTTCGTGAAAACCCACAACTACGCGATTACTTTTTTGAATGGTATAAAAAGGAAATAGAAGATTTAAATATCCCTTATTTTATTGTGAAAGGCGAAGGAGAGGAGAGGGTAAAAAACTGTATAGAAGAAATAGAAAATATTAAGATATTATAACGGTCCCAGTATTGGCGCAGTATTTTGACCTTAGACCTACCCGCATGCTCGACAGGGCTAGGGTTTAAATATCAAAAACATGGTCGCTAATATGGTGTTGGTGGTTGAGTTATTGCCTGATAGTCATTGTGTTACACGTAAAGATAATCATTTTATTTGACAATATTTTTATGGGGTCGGTTGTTAAGCTAATTTGGAGATTTATTATATTTCTTTTGTTAGGCAAGGATTCTATATTACTTATTAAACTTTGGTATATCTACATTCACTATTCTGTGATTGCCTAAATCAGCAATCCAAATTTTATTATCTTTAACCAATACTGCTGCGGGTTTTGCTAATTTCCCGTTTCCTATTCCTTTTTTTGTAGTTCCGCATATAGTTGATACTTTCTTCGTTGCAATGTTGTATGTTAATATTCTGTGCCCGTACATCTCTGCAACTACTACATAATTACTGTCTATTAACGAAATGCCATGCGGCATCGCAATTTCAGCTTTTGGAAACGGTGTAGATAATCCTTCTTCTTTATTCCATTTTCTTATTGCCATAGTACCGGCATCAACAATCCAAACATTTCCAAATTCATCTGTAACAATATCCATTGGATATTTGAGTGTTCCTGTAAGCAAATCTCCATCCATCTTCCCTGTTTTGTCTCTTCCTGCAACCGTAATTGTTTTTCCCTTATAAATCATTCTAATTCTAGAATTATTTAAATCAGCAACAAATAATTCCCCATTTTGTCCCCAGGCAAGGGAGTGTGGCGAATCGAATAATGCATTTTCATTTTCGCCATCTTGCATTCCACTTTCACCTTTTATTCCTGCAAGCGTTGATACAGTATAAGTGACTTTTCCATTTATTTCAATAGGAGTCAATAATCTAATCGTATTATTTTTTACTTCAGCAACAGCTATTGCACCATCTTTTCTTACCGATACACCGTGAGGATTATCAAATCTAGCATCTTGAACTATACCATCTTGATAGCCTTGTTTATCACTTCCACCTGCTATAGTTGTAACCATTCCGTCTGAAGAGATAGTACGAATGGCATGGTTATAAATATCAGCAAAAACAATTGTACTATCATTTAAAGTTGACAATCGGATCGGTTTGTACATTTTAACTGCATTTCCTATTCCATCTTTGAACCCATCTTCTCCTATTTCACTACCTGCAACAAAATGGATTTCCTGACCATAATTGTGTCCCCCATCTTTAGGTTCTACAAAAAACATCCAAGCGAACGAATAGTATATATAAACCGTAACGATAATCAATAAACCAAGTATTGAAAATACTATCACTTTTGTTTTTTGTCTTTTAAATATTTTCATCTCATTTTTTTATGTTAATATGTAATAACGTTCAAATATAGCACTATGTTTTTTGTACTTGCTGATTAAGATACTATATATTTTAGTTATTTTAAATATTCCTTATTTTATTGTGAGAGGCGAAGGAGAAGGTAAGAATCTGTATTGAAGAAATAAATGAGCTTAATTTATTATAATATTTGCTAGTAGTTAATTTTAGCTAATATTTGAGACTAATCATCTACCTGTCAACTAAAACCTTTTTAGAATAATTAACCCCATTGCCATTAACTTTCAAAAAATAAATACCAGCATTAACCTCTTTGTTATCTAGTATTAATGAGTATTCGTTACAGCAAAATGTTTCTGATATAACACTTTGCCCAAATATATTTACAAGTTCAATATTATACAATTTGTTACAAGATTGCGGAAGCTTAATATTAATAAAATCACTAGCTGGGTTAGGATAAATAGTAATATTAAAATTGTTAGGAACAGTTGCAATCTGACTGGTTGCAAGTTGGTGTTTCATAAAAAACTTCCATATTTCAATAGTGTATGAAATATCATTAGCTGGTGGGTACAGCCATTGGTGGTCGGCACCGTATACTTTAAAAAGTTCAACAACCGAATTTTGCTGGCCATTAGGATAAACAAAATGATCTACAGTAAAACCATCAGCAACTAAATCGGGAAATGTAGTAGTTGTTGGAGTAGTATTGCAAAGGTTGTTATCAACCCAGAAATTAATAAGCGAGTCGGTATTTATTCCATATGTATTTGCAGTATAAGAAACAGTTCCATCTGCTGTGCCATGAAAGTGTGCAATAGGAATTGCGCGACCTGGGTTGCACTGTGTTAAACCAATACCAATAGTTCCGGCAACAGAAGCAAAAGCTGCAATTCTTGTGTTCGATTCGCATGCCATACGTTCGGTCATAAAACCACCCATCGAGAAACCGCAAACATAAATACGACTTTGATCAATAGAATAATTAGTAATAGCTGTATCAATTAACGTATTTAAAAAAGCAACATCATTAATCGTGGCATTTGGATAATAACCAGACATTCCAGCTCCAGAGTTCCATGCTGTTCCAGCAAAAGCATCGGTATATGCTTGAGGAACGATTACTATAATATTTGCTGTATCGGCAATGTAATTCATCCCAATACCACTGAAATTAGTCATGTTATCACCTAAACCGTGTAATGTTAAAACCAGCGAAGTAGGATTTGATGCATTATATCCTGCGGGGATATAAATTCTGTATTGTCTAACTTTTGTCTGGAAAGTAAACGTTTTATTAATCCATTGTGCTTTCACTGTAACAGAAAGGATAATTGAAAAGGCTAAAAAAAGTAAAATTTTTGTTTTCATAAATGACATTTTTAAGATAAATACTTCAATTAAGTAAACTTTAATAAAGTAAATATAATTATTAAAATTTAGTTTTTTACAATTTTTTGCAATTCTAC